>CAIOUK010000095.1 GCA_903861445.1 uncultured Verrucomicrobia subdivision 3 bacterium | reverse complement strand
GGTGCCCATGAACAACTGCTGGATGTCCTTCAACCGGCAAGGCGTGCGGTTCAGAAAATATTCGCTGCCGCCGTCGCGAAAAATCCGGCGCGTGAGCGTCACTTCATCATAGGAGACTTCGACGCCCGCCGCCTTCAAACTTTCTTCACCGACGCCGCCGAGCGTGAGCGAGACTTCGCCCATGCCCATCGGCTTGCGGCCGTCGGTGCCATTAAAAATCACATCAGCCATTTCGCCGCCGCGCAGGGCTTTTGCCGATTGCTCGCCGAGCACCCAGCGGATGGCGTCCGAGACGTTGGATTTGCCGCAGCCGTTCGGCCCGACAATGGCGGTGACGCCGGGCTGAAAGTTCAGCGCTGTCTTGTCCGCGAAGGACTTGAAACCAAAAACTGTGAGATTTTTGAGATACATAATCTTGTTGGGACTAGCGAACCAAAGCTTGTAGTTCCTGTAAAGCGAAAAGCACAATATGTTGTGCACAATTAAAACTGTGGCACTACTAATTGTGAATAACTATCGTTTGACTTGCTCGTAGATTTTATTTTTTAAAGCGAAAAATGCGAATTTTAGAGGTGATTTGGCAAGAAAATCATCAATTCGAAAAATAGCCGCAAAAACTGCTTTTAATTTTTGCTAGGCGCTATTCGTCATGGCCGAAAATAAATATTTTCCGCTCGCTCCGCACTTGATTTTCCGTGGCCGGTAACGCAAGTTGGCGTTCACAAATTGGTTTAACTAAAACAATAAAAGTAAAATTATGGCACACGAACTCCCTGCCCTGCCCTACGACAAGGCCGCACTCGAACCGCACTTCGACGCGCTCACGATGGAAATCCATCATGGCCGCCACCACAAGGCTTACGTGGACAACCTTAATAAGGCCATCGCCGGCAACGCCGCGCTGGAAGCCAAGTCGCTCGAACAGCTCATCAAAGATTTGAGCGTTGTCCCCGATGCCGTGCGCGGCCCCATCCGCAATAACGGCGGTGGTCACTGGAACCATTCCTTCTTCTGGAAAATTCTTGGCCCGAACGCCGGCGGCACGCCGAGCGGCAAACTCGCGGACGACATCAAAGCCACGTTCGGTAGCTTTGATGAGTTCAAGGCGAAGTTTGAAGCGGCGGGCATCGGACGATTTGGCAGCGGCTGGGTTTGGCTCGTGTCAAACAACGGCAAACTAGAGATTGTCTCCACGCCGAACCAGGACAATCCGCTCATGGGCAAAACTGTAGCCGGTTGCGAAGGCACGCCAATCATCGGCTGTGACGTGTGGGAACACGCTTATTATCTCAAATACCAGAACAAGCGCGCTGATTTCCTGAAAGCGTTCTGGAATGTGGTGAACTGGAACGTGGTGAAATACTGACCAGCGAGTCGCCGGCTCCCAATATTCAAAAGCAAAACGCGCCGGTGAAAGCCGGCGCGTTTTTTTTGCGATTTGAAACGGCCTCGCTCATCACTTGGTTTCTTTTATTCTAAACGTCGCTTTTCCGATGCTTTCGTAATTTCCTTTTCGGTCGTAGGCTGAAAAAAAACAGGTGTAAATTCCATTTCCTTCGTCGCAAAGTTGGTGGGGAACTCGAATGGCTCGCCACCATGGCTCCGAGCCTTTTGGGAGTCCTGCCTCCATGTTGATAATCTGGGCGTTTTCCACCGGCCATTTCAATCCGTCTTCGGAATAGCTGAATCCAATCGTGGAATTTTTCCCGGTGGTAACTTCGGGTTTCAGAAAATCAAAGATGACCGTCCAATATTCTTTGCCGGTCACTGGCCCCTTTATTCTAGTTATCAGAGGATTCTCGACAAAGCCGGTCGGATTCATGAATGGAACAGGGGCATATTCCGGCATATAGACGAAAGGGCCGCCGGGATCTTTCGCCTTAACAATTGTTACCCACCATTTTCCCGATACAGCATTAAAGGCTTTGGGGCCACCGCCCAGGAAAGCATACCAATTGCCATCAGCAGCCTTGTATGGCGGACTGATACTTGACGCGTAAGCATCTGTGGGATGAGCGATGCCGCTGGGCGCAACAATTTCTCCGGGAAATTCAAAATCCCCGTTGATTCCGTCCACCCCTTTCGTTTTGGCGGCCGACCGCCGGAGCAAGCAGGGAGTGCACCAGCCCCTGACGCCATTGAGCGCCATATAATTGAAGTAAATAAACCAGCGATCCGCTTTTTCATCGAAAAAGAAAAAGGGGCTGCCGGTCAACTCCCACAACCTGATGTCAGGATTATAACGCGGATAAAATAAGACCTTGTGCCGCCGCCACTTCAATCCATCTTCCGAGACCCAATGCTCGGTTCTCATGTGTTTCCAGCCCGGCTCTTCCAAAGTCGAGGTGACCATGTGATAGTCGGTCTTTCCGTTGATGGTGAGCTTCACGGTCGTGCCTGCCTCGAATCCACCCAGAATATCTTTGGTATCGGGATGCGAGGAACCAATGACGGGAAGTTCTTCAGTTTTTACTAGCTCCAGCTTTAACGAGGGCGATGCGAAAGTCTGAGTCGTGCTGGCCAACGACGTCAACAGAAAGGCCGAGAGGGCGAATAATGGCAGATACCTCATAGTCATGTTTTGCAACGATACTTTACTTTTGGAATTTGATTCGTATCCGTCTGAACAACCATGTCTATGATTATCTTACTAGATATTGCATTCGATAGTTCACTCTAAAATTTGGACTGGAACCGGTAATCTCCTGACTCCACGGCATAGACGGCGATGCTGTTTTCCATTCGCAGGAATTTTACACCTTCGGCCTTATTGGCTTGCTCGCTGGATTCGGTCACCCCGGCGGCATCCTTGGCCGGAACGAAGATGGTTGCCGTGGTATTAGGCGGAATGACAGCGTGAAGGGTGAAACGTCCATTTTCACACAGCCAATCACTCACAATGCGTCCATGGAGAGAATCGTAACTACCGCGCGCCGAAGTCAGACCGCTGGTTGGGTCGGGTTGCGGCGCCAGAATAAATTTTTTGAAACCGGGTCCGGCAGGATCAGGACGAATACCCAGGACAGACTGATAAAGCCACATACCAATCGCGCCGCCGCAGGACGGCATCTGCGCGCCGCCGCCTTTCCAGTCCTCGCCGAGAACGCCGTCGTGAATCAAGGTTTTCCAACTGGGATAATCCTGTTGGTTCACGATTTTGTTGGCCAGTGCTGTCTCACGGTGACTGGCCAAGGTCGAAAGCAGAAAAGGCAAGCCGACAAAACCGGTTCCCAAATGATCCTTGCGGGCATGAATCGCATCCAGCAATCGCTGATACGTCAATTCGCGCTGGGCAACCGGCACAACACCCAAAGCGAGCGGCAATACTTGCGCCGTCTGGCTGTCCGCATGATCGCCATAAAGGCCGGTTTCGCGATTGAGGAATCTTTTGTTGAAGCGGTTCTTCACTCCCTCGGCGATGGCCGCATATTTTTCCGCGTCCTCTTTCTTGCCAAGTAAAGCCGCGGTGTCACTAACGATGGTTGCATAATAAGACCACGCCGGCATATCCAACAGCGAGGCCGACACAGCGTTCTTGCCGCCATAGGGGTTCATCCAATCACCGGCACCCCACCAACTCAGGATGCCTTCTTTGGCTTCCGAGGAATTTGTGTTTCCACCGCTCAAATACGGATAATCAGACCAGCCCCGCACTGAGCCGCTCGCTGTCAATTTTCCGAGAAAGTCCACATAGCGACGCATGGTGTCGTAACTTTCGGCGAGCATCCGGCGGTCGCCGTAATATTGATAATGCTGCCACGGCAACAGCACCACCACGCCACTCCACCACGGTGAATTCCAATCATACGCCTGCCGGCCCACCAGCGGCAGCACGGAGCTAAGGTAGCCGGATTCGTCCTGGCCATCCGCGAAATCCCGCTCCCATTTGCGATAGATGCCAGCCACGTCGGTCAGATACGCCGCTGTCTCGAACATTCCCTGCGCGTCCTGTGTCCAGCCTTCTTTCTCGCGCATCGGATCCATCGGTTGATCGCCGTCGTAGTTGAGATGGGTTTGTAAAAGCGCCGCGTAGATTTGGTTAAACCACGGATTGGAGCAGGAAAAGCTGCCAGCCATTTTCAGATCGGCGCGGACAAGTTGGATTGTCACCGCGTCTGGCGCGAGCGGCTCGGACAATCCTTTTACCTCGATCTCCAGCGGACCGGAGAGATACATGAAACGTGGTTCCAACACGGTCAGACCATTCGTCGCCAGCGTGAAGGTGAGTGACGGCGCGTTATATTTAGGGGCGTGGCCGAGGATGGTGATGGTTTGTCCGGCGTGGCCGTTTACTTGCACCCGCGGCCAACCGGCGGTCAAGACCTTGAAGAAGGCTCTGTTACCCTCCACCCAATCCGGCTTGAGTTCGCCTACCACACGAATCGGCGGCCCTATGGGCGACACGAGTTTTCTGCTAAGTGCTTGGGTGACCGCGACCGGCTGCCAGCCGTGGTCATCATAACCGGAACAATTCCAACCCGGCTTGGCCTCCCGGCGATCCTCGGTATAAGCACCAAAAGGGTCGTTGCTCACAATCTCGCTCCGCGTCCATTTCCAAGTTTCATCCGAGAGAATGGTTTGGCGACTGCCATCCGCATACTCAATTTCAGTTTGAATCAACACCCGCACCGGACCGTTGCCGCCGTGACGCTCGCCAAAGCCTTTACTGGGCGGGCTGAAAAATCCGTTGCCCAGCGTTGCTCCAATCACGTTCTCCCCTTTGGCCAGCAATGTTGTTATATCATGCGTGAGATAAACCACTCGTTTCGTGTAATCCGTGAACGGCGGCCCCAGCACGGTGTCAGTCACCGACCGGCCATTGATGGTGACATCGGCCATGCCGAGCGCGGCGACATACAGCGTGGCACGCTTGACCGGCTTCGATAGCGAAAATGTTTTGCGCAGCAAAGGCGCGGTGGTGGTCGGACACGCCTCCGGTGAACACTCCTTGCCGTCGTTGGCCGAGGGCATACCATCCACCAGGAAGGGCGCGTGGCCACCGCTCCATCCCGTGCCTTTTTCCCGCGTGGGTCGCATCAGGGCCACGTTCCGGCCACCCGAAATTACTTCCATCTGGCGCACCACCGCCCTGCCTTTGCCGCGCACGCCAGTAATCCGAAGACGAATATGGCGTGCCGTCGTGTTCTTCACCGGAAACACCTGGGCACCGGTTCCAACAGACTGAAAATCCTCAGTCGAACGATCCACGAGAATTTGCGGATGATAAAATTGTGGCTCGTCCGCGCTTTCAATCAGAAACCGCGTCGGGGCGGAATTGGAGCTGGCAAAATAAAGCCGGACTTCGTCAATGGGCAGCGCCGCGCCCAAATCCACATCGGCCCAGCCGCCGGCACTGACGACCAAACCACTGGGCCGAACTTTTGGCGGCATAAACCACTTCGACGCCGTGATCCACTTCGCCTGCCAATCCGTCGGATTGAGCAAGCCCATCGTCCAGGACGCTGGCTGGCTCCAATCTGACGACTTCTCGTGCTGATCCCAGACGCGCACTTTCCAATAGCAACTCATCCGTGAAGCCAGCGGTTTGCCAGCGTATTCAACATGGATACTCTGATCGGATTTTACCTGCCCGCTATCCCACAAATCCCCCTGATCTTGACCGAGCAGTTCCGGCGACGAAGCGACCAAAACCTGATACGCCGTCTGCCGCTCGCCGCGCCGGTCGGATTCTATCACCCAACTCAATTGCGGCTGCATCGCGTCAATGCCAAATGGATTGGCGACGTATTCACAGCGAAGATGTTTCAGGGCGGCGGCCTGCAGTTCGGTCAGCGACAGCAGCAGGGCGGCAAGTGTGAGAAATGTAAGTTTGTTAAATTTTTTCACGTGGAATTTTCCTATTGTGCGTTAATTGAGGACATTTGGTAAAGTGCGAGAATCTAAAAATTATAAAGTTCGTATCACCAAGTTTCGCCGTTTCTTCATTCCCAATTCACTTCCCCGGGGGAAAGATGTCGAACTGGCTTACGGGAGCGTCGATGTTGAGGCGCAGCTTTTGGGCGGTCACCGGCGCGAAGCGCTTGGCGTAAATTATTCCATAGACTTTCCCGTTGTGGACGGTTTTCCAGGAGCCATCCGGCTGTTGGGCTTGCAGCGCGAAAGCATTAGCCTGTCCTCGACGGTGGCCGGGATTATCAATGGTGAATTCAAGCCGGTCAAAAGTTTGCGGCTGGCCGAAATCAAGAGTGGTTCCAGTCCTGATGGCTTTGAACGATCCCATCGAGGGAGCTGTCTGCGCCAGCGAATTGAGATCGCAGTCATAATCCACTTTAAGGATGCTCACAGGCTTTTCAGTTTCTCCGGTGAGATAATTCTGTTTGAGAACCGTCGCGGCGACACGCGGTGCGGATGCCCGCTTTCCGTCAAAGGCGAAGACATAGAGCGTGCGTCCCTTGAATAGGCAGTTTTCCCACGGCCCAGCCTTGGTCCCTTCCAGACATTCCCCGTATTTCTTCAGCCACGCCTCCGTTGCCGGGCCCGGCTTCGGCTGGGCATCGAGCATCGGCGGTAGATTGAACAGATAGTTGCGATCCGCGCAGGCAATCTCTACCAGCGTGCGGATGCGGTTTTCCGACGATGCCATATCCACGATATCCGCTTTCCGCGACGCCGGCGTCACCTTCAACGATTGCACCTTGCCGTTGCGATATTCGCACTCAACGGTGGTATTGTCGGCGGCGCACAGTTTGAACGAAACATCCCAGTCCTCCGGCCAGGCCGGAAGCAGCAGGATTTTTTTACCATCGCTCTGGAGCAGCATACTCTGCAAAGTGTTCACGGAGTTCGCGCCGTGGTCGTTGTCCGGCGTGTAATCCATCTTGCACTCCCAGAAGGCCGGGAAACGGGCGCGCGGACGGTTCGGAAACGGCGTGTTGGGTTCAAAGTTCTCGCACCAATTGATGAACGCGTCGTTGAAGTTGATGCTCGCCAGACGCGCCGCCTCACGCGGCAATCCGAGATAGGCGGCTTGGACGGGTGCAGCCTGCCAACCACCGGTTTCCACCGGCTGGGAGTCCACCGTGCCGTCGAGCGAGACGTTGCGGACGTGGAAAGATTGCCGAGCCAGAGCGAGCTTCGCCGGGGTGCCGAGCCACGCTTGGCGGAATGGATAAACCGAATACAACTCTGGAGTCTCGCAATCGGAACGGCCAGGCTCATACACATCCCCGACGGACAGCAGATCCATACCGCGAATCCGGCGCGTCGGCACGTCTGGCATCGCGGCGAACAACTGGCTCCATTTTGCGGGGCGGACGTCGTTAATTTCAAAGGTAAGCAACTTGGTCAGTAGGAATTTTAGGCCGCCGATCTCGGTGCAGGGATTGTTGACACCCTGATAGGTCTCGACGCAACCGACCTTCTCCATCAGCATCTTGCCGTTGGCGTCGCGCTTGGGAAAACGGTTCGCGTAATAGGCAATGAAGTCGTCCGCACACGGCAGTAGAATTTCATTCAGGAATTTCCGATCGCGCGTGTGCTCGTAGGTTTCGGCCATGATGCAGGGCAATTCGACGGTGGCAAGTTGGTGATAGCGGAGATGCGCCGGCCCGGCCCCACCGAACGAGCCGACATTATACCACAGGCTGGCCTCATTGATGAAGGCACCGTCAATGCCGAATTGTTTCCGGCAGCGGTCGCGGCAGACATCGAGTCCGTCGCGCACGAACTGCATGCCGGGACAGAGCGTGTCATAGTCGCCGCGAGTGGCCATCGCCCAATAGGGATGGCGCGTGTTCTGCCACATGAAGGGGAGAAATCCCCAATCGCGGCCATCGGCGGAAGACACGCCCTTCTTCGGCCCGCTAAAACTCATCACGCCGGCGGGCATGTCCATGGTGAAGATCGAGCCGTTGAATGGCGGAGGCACCTCGCCACGGCTGGCGATAGCTTCGCAGAATCGCTCCAACGCATAGCGCTGACTAAGCTGGAAAGCGTTCTTGACGGCTGGAATTTCTTTGTGTCCCTCGTAGGCTTTCGAGCCAATGGAAAACTGAGTGAAGCGGTATTGGTCAAGATTGATCGAGCCCGAACCGCAGCCCGTGACAAAAATATGGCTGCGATTCCAAAAGGAATTCCAGTAAACCTGATGCGCATTCCAGTCGGATTTCACCGGTTGCTCCGCAGCGGACAGCCATTCCTGGACGCTCTCCGGTTGGTTGGAAAGCACGCGCACCGAGCAATCATAGGTCGTTGCTGGCGCTTTTGTTTTCAAGGTAGTCCGATTCTCACGCACAAACCCTTGAGCCTGCAACACGCAGCCGGAAGTGCGATGCAGAATCGGATCCTTGATCTTGGCGACCAAGTCCGGCGTGTTCTGCGACGCGAGCTTCTTTGCCCAGTCCGACGATTGGTTGCGGTAGCACCAGGCGAGCCGGTCCACTTTGTCATTGAAGATCACCCCGGGTGTGCCCTTGGACGGAAGTGCGGACTCTGCGTTGGCCAGCGCCCGGAGCGGTTCAACGGCAATGGTGGCGGTGCGCGGGGTCGCGCTGCTGCCCGTCACGCGAATCACCGGCGCGTTGGCATCCACCCATACCTTCAGATTGACATCGCCGGCCTTGATTGCGATGGCTGCATCGCGCAGCACCAGCGACTGCCGGAAGTCTTTCACGTCGAGCGCCGGCGCGAACCGCACCCGCACGCGTCCGAGTTTCGGCAGCGAATGCCCGGCGTCGAACGCGCCTATTTTGCTGATGTAAAACACCAGGTCTCCGTTCTCCTCGACCCACACATTCAGCCCGACGTCTCCGTTGCCCAACGGCATCGAGCCAAAGGAATCCCTGCTGGGCGAGTCCCAGACGACATTGCAATCCTCTAGCGTGTTCACCGTGACCACTGGCAGCGCAGCGTGGCTGAAGGCGGTGAGGGCAAGAAGAGCTGCTCCGATGATGATCTGAATAGTTCGTTTCACGATTGAAATATTTACATGAGCAAGTGGGACCTTTTAATCCATAGCCCGTGGGGCGGGCACGGGTAACTTTTGTATCATTATTTTAGCACTTTGTTTTTTAGTTGTGAGGACTTTGTCAGTCTGGCGTTAACGTTTTGTTATCTGCCACGCCTAGTTTTTTACTCGAGAATATTTCATTCACGGAAGCGTGGACTGGAACCGGTAAGTTCCCGAGCCGACCGCATAGACCGCCGCGTTATTCTCTGTTCGTAAGAATTTCACGCCCGTTGTTTCACTGGCAAGTTTGTTGGATTCGGTGACGGACGCCGCATCCCGCGCCCGCACATACACCGTCGCGGTGGTGTTGGCGGGAATCGTCACCTCCATCGTTAATTTTTGTCCCTCGCGTTTCCAGTTGCTAACAATGCGACCATAGGGGGAATCATGATGGGCCTGAACCCATGTCAGATTGTTGGCGATTTCTGGCTTGATGATAATACGCTTGAAGCCGGGCGCTTGCGGGTCGAGTCGAATGCCGGCCAGCGAATGATAAAACCAGGTGCCAATCGGCCCCTGTAACGACGGCATCTGCACCAAACCGCCTTTCCAATCCTCCTTCATGACGCTGTTGCCGCGATTCAGAACCGCGTCAATGAAACTCGGATAATTTGTTTGCGTGGCGATGTTCCAGGCGAGTCCAGGTAGGCCCAAGTCCGTCAGGCCGGTCAGCAGCAGCGGTGTGCCGACGAAGCCGGTGGTGAGGTGGTCTTTGTCTTTAGCAATGCGTTCGGCCAGACGCTGCTTGACCCATTCGCGCTGCGCTTCCGGCACCAGTCCGAATACCAGCGACACGAGCTGGCAGGTCTGGCTGCCGCTGGCATAGTCGCCAGTTTTGGAATTGAAGAATTCGCGGTTGTAGGCGGCGCAAATGGCCTCGGCTTCGGCGGCAAAGTGCTTGGCTTCCTCCGGCCGATTCAGCAGGTTGGCGGTGTCGCGCAGAATGCAGGCGAACCAATAATAAGCACAGGTTGAGGTGAGCGGGATCGGAGTGCGCACCGGACGGACACTGCCCACTTCAAGCCAGTCGCCCAATCCCCAACGCACGACATGATTGGTCGCGAGCGAGCCGAGATAATTAAATTGCGCCTTCATGGCGGGATAACTCTCGGCGAGGATTTCGCGGTCGCCATAGAACTCATACATATACCAAGGCGCGTAAATCACCACGCCGCCCCACCACGGGCCGTTGATGGTCGGGCCGTCAAACCGGCCGGGCACGACGGGCGGCATGTAGCCATTGGGGTGAATGGCATCGAGAAAATCATGCTGCCACTTGGCATACATTGTCACCGCGTTGAAGTTGAGCGCTGTTTCAAAGAAACCGTTTTCAATATCTTGCGTCCAGCCCGCCTTTTCGCGGGTTGGATCATTGGGAATGTGGACGATGTAATTCCGCAAGGTTCGCAGCAGGATGGTCTGAAGTCGGTTGAGACGCTCATCGGAACACGCGAAGCTGCCCGCCGGTTCCAGATCCGTGCAAACCTGCTGTCCCACGCAATCAGTCAGCGCGGGTTGATAATCCAGTCCGGCCACCTCCACATAACGGAAACCCGCGTAGCAAAAGCGCGGTTCAAATTCTTCATAATCGCCGCCGCGCAGGATGTATTTGCTCGTCTGGTAGCGACCGAGCGTGTGCGAATCAGAGCCGGGTAATCGGATGGTGACGACCTGGCCGGGTTTACCCTTCACGCGCACCTTGGCCCAGCCGGTCGTTTCCACACCGAGGTCAAAACGCCAGACTCCTTTTACTTTTTTCACGCTCACGGCCGGCAGCGTTTGCACCTTGCGCACCGGGCGCACTTGCTGGCTAAACAGGCGGCCGTCCGGCGCGGACGCGGACTTGGCCGGCTTCCATTGCGCGTCGTCGAAACCCGCCTCGGCCCAGCCCGGCATTTCCTTGCGGGCGTCATAGGTTTCACCGGCCAGCACGCAGTTAAAACGGATTGGGCCGTCGGTCGTGAACTTCCAACTCTCGTCACTGCCGATAAATTCGTGCGAGCCATCGGTGAATTCCAAGTCGAGGTCGAGCCGCAGTTGCGGCGGCGCAATGTAATCAGCGGCGTAAAAGCGCAGCACATGAGGAGTGATCAGATTGAACCAACCGTTACCGAGCACGACCCCCAGCGCATTGCGCCCCGGTCGCAGCAGGGCCGTGACATCGTGTGTAACATACAAAACCCTTTTTTGGTAATCCGTGTAGGCCGGATCCAGTTGATGATCGCCGACGCGCTGACCGTTCAGGTAAAGCTCAAAGACGCCGAGTCCGGAAACCGAAACCACCGCGCGGCGAATGGTTTTGGGCGTGTCAAACTCCTTGCGCAAACAGATCGCCGGAGCATTGGTCACGCTGGCCAGCTTTGGTCGGATTTTTTTGGCCAGGTCCCAGATAACTTTCTCATCTTCCATCCCAAAATCCGTCAGCGCGCGTAGTTCTTTTTGATAATCCATCAGCTCCAGATCGGACGCAATCCAGCGACCGCGCCAGTCCTTGTCGGCCAGCAGCCCCATGGTCCAAAACGCCGGCTGGCTCCAATCAGAGGCGCGGCCGTTTTTGTCCCAGACACGCACCTTCCAATAACAGGGCTGACGGCTGCTCAAAGGCTTACCCGCATATTTCACTTGGATGCTCTGGTCGGACGCCACCTTGCCGCTATCCCACAAATCTCCCTTATCATGACCGAGCCGTTCCGGCGACGAAGCGACCAACACCTGATACGCCGTCTGGCATTCGCCACGTTGGGTGGATTCCAGCAGCCAACTCAATCGCGGTTGCGGCGTGTCAACGCCCAAAAGATCGGTAAGGTATTCGCAGTGTAAACCGCCAACCTCGGCGGCATGTAGTGCAGTCAACGATGAGACTAGAAGAACCGAAAGGGTGAACAGTTTAATTCGGCTGATAGACATATTATGGCAACAATGCTTTGCTGGTGGAATGAGCGTCTGCTTAAAAAATAAGCCGCCATCCACTCGCAGTCTGTCACCGAAAACTAGACGTAGAGGGGCGCCTGCACACAATTCAGATGCCGCGCGTGCTCAAAATTTTATTTCCCTTGCCAAGGACAATCACGCGTGGCTTCCATTTCTTCGCCTTCTTTTGGCTGACAGCCGCGAAGTTCATAATGGTCAGCACGTCGCCTTTTTTGCCGAGATGGGCAACCGCGCCGTTCATGATGATTTCGCCCGTGCCTTTTTTGCCGCGAATGGCGTAGGTCTCCCACCGGTTGCCGTTGGCCATGTTGCCGCAAAGAATTTTTTCGTATTCCTGCAAGCCGCATTTCTCCATAAGGTCGGCGGAAATGGTCAGGCTGCCTTCGTAATTCACGTCGCCGCCGGTGACGGTGGCACGGTGAATCTTGGATTTGAGCAAATGAATCTGCATGGTGGATTATTTCAGTTTCAGAAAGTTTTTCAGAATCGTGCGGCCGCTTTCGGTCAAAATGCTTTCGGGATGGAACTGCACGCCCCAGATCGGCAGCGTCTTGTGTTTCACGCCCATGATTTCGCCTTCGTCCGTCTCGGCGGTGATTTCGAGGCAATCGGGAATCGTGTCGCGCTTGATGACGAGCGAATGATAGCGCGTCGCCAGAAATGGATTCGGCATTCCCGTGAACAAATCTTTGCCATTGTGCTTAATCGGCGAAACTTTGCCGTGCATCATGCGGTAATTCACCACGACCTCCGCGCCAAAGGTGTGCCCGATGCATTGGTGGCCGAGGCAGACGCCGAAAATCGGAATTCCTTCGCTGGCGAAAGTCTTGATGACGTCGTTGGATAAACCCGCTTCGCGCGGCGAACACGGGCCGGGCGAGACGAGGATGCGTTCGGGCTTGAGCGCGCGGATTTGGTCGAGCGAAATCTCGTCGTTGCGCCGCACCTGCAAGTCCGCTCCCAGTTCGCCGAGATACTGGACGAGGTTGTAGGTGAACGAATCGTAGTTGTCCAAAACCAAAATCATGAGCGCAAATACTTTAATTCAGCGGGGTAAAAATGAAAGTCCTAATCAAAACAAAGCGCGACACACCGCTTGTCGTTGCCGCCGAATTTGTGGGTTAAATCAATGATTCACCGAGACCGGCCAACGGCTGAATCCGATTGGCGAATTTTAATCCCGATCATCGCCCCCGTAGGACTTGGGATTGTCGTGCGGCGGCTCTTTGAGTTCGCTACGCAACCGGAAGACTTCCTGCATCAGGTTGGTCTGCACCTGCGCGTAGGTGGGTTCGCCAAAGACGCTGCGCATTTGGGCGGGATCCTTTTGGTGGTCGAAGAGTTCCCAGTAATCGTTAGGAATGGCGGCAATGGCCTTCAGCGGTTTGCCCTGAACTTCGGGTTTATAGAAATGAACCAACGTGTAGTTGGTGGTGATGATGCCGTAATGCGGACGCACCTTGTGGCTGGCCGGGTATTCGTAGTAATGATAGTAAAACGCGGTGCGCCAGCCGGCGGGCGTGTTGCCCTTGAGCAGCGGGAGAAAACTGCGTCCCTGCATCCGGTTGGGAATGGGCGCTCCGGCGACTTGCAGGAAAGTCTCGGCGACATCAATGTTGGCAACCAAATCCTGATTTACGCTCCCGGCTTTGATGACACCCGGCCAACGGATGAGAAAGGGCGTGCGCGCGGACTCCTGAAAAATCCAGCGCTTGTCAAACCAGCCGTGTTCGCCCATGAAGAAGCCCTGATCGGATGAATAGATGACAATGGTGTTCGTCGCCAGACCGGTGTCGTCGAGATATTTCAACAGCCGGCCAACATTGTCATCCACGCCCTTGATGCAGGCGAGATAGTCGTGCATGTAGCGGTTGTATTTCCATTCCGTGAGCGCCCGACCAGTAAGTTTTTTTTCCAGAAACGCCGTGTTACGCGGGACATAGTAGGCGTCCCAAATCTTTTTCTGCTCCGGTGTTAATTCCTTCAGCGTAAAACCAACTTTGTTGTCCACTTTCAGCAACATGGTCTTGGCAATGGTCATGTTCTGCTCGTGCTCAGCCATACCGCGACCGGAATAATCATCGAAGAGATTGTCCGGCAAGGGATAAATGCGGTCGTGATCAAAATCCAAATCGCGCAAGGCCGGCTCCCAATTGCGGTGCGGCGCCTTGTGCCAACACATCAGCATGAAGGGCTTGTTCGGATCTCTCCGCTTCAACCAGTCCAGCGAAAGATCGGTGATGATGTCCGTGACATAGCCGGTATGTTTCACTTTCTGACCATCGCGAATCATCGGCGGGTTGTAATATATGCCTTGCTCCAGGAGCATTTCCCAATAATCAAATCCCGTCGGATTGGTTTCCAAATGCCATTTGCCAATCATCGCCGTCTGGTAACCGGCCTTTTGGAGCAGTTGCGGATAAGTCGGCTGCGAGCCGTCAAACCGGCAGTTTTGCAGGTTGTAATAGCCGTTGATATGACTGTAAGTTCCCGTGATGAACGATGCGCGGCTGGGACCGCACAAGGAGTTGTTCACCAGAAAACGATCAAACCGCATCCCTTCTTTCGCCAGCCGGTCAATGTTGGGCGTCTGAATCAGATGCCGGGATTCGCCATAAGCACTCACCGCCTGCCAGGCATGATCATCGGACAGGATAAACAAAATGTTGGGGTGGCTGGGGGTCTGGCTGAACCCGGAAAACCCCAGCGTCAACCAGAGGCAAGCGACCCTCGCCAGCAAACTAATTTTTCGATTTTGTGATTTCATGCGGTAAGCCGGCGGGAAGCTGAACGGGTTGCGGTTGCATTATAAATCATAGTTTCAAAAATATGAGACTGTCTGTCAATGCGCGAGGTTTCAAAAAATCCCGGAATACTTTTACCACCGGCTTCACGCCCGCCAAAATTTCCACTTGTTGTCTGGGCTGGTTGTAGTAACGTAAACGTCCGTTTTTGCAGCCGGTCGCCTCGGTAGCTCAATGGTAGAGCAGTTGACTCTTAATCAATTGGTTTGCGGTTCAAGTCCGCACCGGGGCACCATTTTGCAATGCACTTTGAAGTTCTTCCAAACCAAACTTCCCCGCATGAACCAAACCGCCCGCGTCAAAGTTACCAAGACCACCATCACGCTGCCGACGTATCTTCCCGCTCCGCCGGACAAGAACCCGATGTTTCTGGAGAAGCGTGTGTATCAGGGCAGCAGTGGCAAAGTCTATCCCCTGCCCTTCACCGATCGTATCGCCGAAAAGCCGGTGGACCGGAAATGGAAGGCCGTTTGGCTGGAGAATGAATTTGTGCGCGTCTTGGTGCTGCCGGAAATCGGCGGACGCATCCACGCGATTCAGGACAAGACCAACGGCTACGACCTGATTTACAACCAGTCCGTCATCAAGCCCGCGCTCGTCGGCCTCGCCGGGCCATGGGCGAGCGGCGGCATCGAGTTCAACTGGCCGCAGCATCACCGGCCCGCGACGTTTCTGCCGGTGGCTTTTGAAATCGAGGAACACGCCGACGGTTCCAAAACTATTTGGTGCAGCGACCACGATCCGATGTGTCGCATGAAGGGAATGCACGGCGTCTGCCTGCATCCCGGCAAGGCCATCGTTGAGCTAAAGGTGCGCGCATATAACCGCACGCCGCACGTCCAGACGTTTCTCTGGTGGGCGAATGTCGCCACGCGCGTGCACGAGGCGTATCAAAGTTTTTTCCCGCCGGATGTTTATTACGTGGCCGACCACGCGCGCCGTTCGATGAGTGAGTATCCGCTGGCCAAGGGCCATTACTACGGCGTCAACTATGGCGAACGCGGTCGTAAAGGAATACCCGCGAGCGAAGTGCCGGGGCAATTTGTCCCGCCGCATGCCGGTGGCAAAGCACCGGTGGACTACGCGCCGAATGACCTTTCCTTCTACGCGAACATTCCCGTGCCGACGTCCTACATGTGCATGGGCAGCAAGGAAGATTTCTTCGGCGGTTACGATTACGCGGCGCAGGCGGGCATCGTGCACATCGCGAACCATCACATTTCGCCCGGCAAGAAGCAGTGGACATGGGGCAATCACGAGTTCGGCTACGCGTGGGATCGCAACCTGACGGACGCCGACGCGCACGGCGAGTTCGCGCCCTACATCGAGATCATGGCGGGTGTCTACACGGACAACCAGCCGGACTTCAGTTTTCTCCAGCCCGGCGAAACAAAAACGTGGAGTCAGTATTGGTATCCCATCCAGAAAATCGGCGCGGCACAACACGCGAATCTGGATGCGGCGGTCAGCCTCAAATTGGCGGAGAGCAAAATTTATCTGGGCGTTTCAGTCACCTGCAAATTCGCCCACGCCAAAATTTCCCTAGCCGCAAACGGTAAAAAACTTTTCTCTAGCACCCGCGACCTCGCGCCCGGTCAATCGTTCACGAAAGAAATCAAACTGCCGCGCAGTGTGGCCGAAACCGATTTGCACCTGCGCATCACGGATGCCGCCGGCAATGACGTCATCTCCTATCAGCCCAAGTCGCGCGTTGTCGGCCAAGTTCCGCCGCCCGCCACCGAGCCGTCCGCGCCGGCGGACATCGCGAGCGCCGACGAACTTTACATAACCGGCCTGCATCTCGAGCAATATCGCCATGCCACGCGCTGCCCCACGCTTTACTGGCGCGAAGCCTTGCGCCGCGACCCGCTCGACGCCCGCTGCAACAACGCACTCGGCTCGTGGCACCTCAAGCGTGGCGAGTTTAGCACCGCCGAAAAATATTTCCGCCAGGCCATCGATCGACTCACCCGCCGCAACGCCAATCCCCACGACGGCGAAGTTTATTACAATCTCGGCCTGTGTTTGCGGTATCTGGGCCGGGATGATGAGGCTTACGACGCGTTCTACAAGGCGTGCTGGAATCAAGCGTGGATGTCCGCCGGTTATCACGCATTGGCGGAAATTGATTGTTGCCGGAAAGACTGGGACAAGGCGGAAGATCATCTTTCCCGAGTGCTGTCTTTTCCAACGCAAAATCTGCGGGCAACTAATCTTTATGGTCTGGTTTGCCGCGAACGCGGCAACGTGGGAGGCGCGAAAGCCGTCTGGTCTTTGGTCGCGAACGCCGACAGATTGGATTGGTGGAATCGTTGTCTGCGCGGTGAAAAGCTAACCTCCAATTTGCAAATGGCTCTGGACATCGCCCACGATTTTGCCCGCGCCGGATTTTTTGCGGAGGCGATTGAATTGCTGGTGGAGCGCGCCCGCCTCGGGCGCATTGAGTCGCGCCGCGCGACTCAACCGTTCAGCGGGGCGCTGAACGGAACAGCCGAGGCGGCTGTGCTCCCCGACCAAAGTTGGGGCGCGATGCCGCTGATTCGCTACACGCTCGGCTGGCTGGAGCAGCAGCGCGGCGATGAACGCGCCGCGTTGAAGCAATTCAAGCAGGCTGCCGCGTTGCCGTCGGATTACTGCTTTCCGGCGCGACTGGAAGAAATCGCCATTCTCGAAGCGGCGATGCGCGCCAATCCCCGCGACGCCAAAGCGCCATATTATCTGGGTAATCTGTTTTACGACCGCCACCGTCACGCGGAGGCCATCGCGCTCTGGGAAAAATCCGCGAAGCTGGACGCCAGCTTCTCCATCGTCTGGCGTAATCTCGGCATCGGCTATTTCAACATCCACGGCCAGCCGGCGAAAGCCCGTGCCGCTTACGACCGCGCCTTCCGGGCGAATCCTCAAGACGCGCGGCTGCTGTTCGAGCGCGATCAATTGTGGAAGCGCCTCGGTGAAACGCCGCAACGCCGCCTACGCGAATTTGAAAAAAATTCAGCACTGGTCGCGCAGCGCGATGATTTGAGCGTGGAATTCTGCGCATTGCTGAACCAGACCGGACGTCACGTCGAGGTGATGCGCTTGCTCGCTGGCCGTCAGTTTCAACCGTGGGAAGGCGGCGAGGGCGGGCCGCTCGGCCAGCACGTTCGCACGCAACTCGCGTTCGGTCGCGAGGCGCTGGCGCACCACGATTATCCGTGTGCGATCAGTCATTTTGAGAACGCGCTGACCGCACCTCGCAATCTCGGCGAGGCCAAGCATCTGCTGGCGAACCAAAGCGACATCCACTACTGGCTGGGTAGCGCGCTGGCTGCCGCTGGCGAAATTGGCAAGGCGAAACAACACTGGCGCCGCGCCGCGAATTTCAAAGGCGACTTCCAGGAAATGAGCGTCCGCGCTTTCAGTGAGATGACGTATTACTCGGCGCTGGCGCTGGAAAAGCTGGGCCAGCGTGCGAAGGCGAAGAAGCTGCTCCGCGACTTGCTGGCCTACGCGCAGCAGTTGGCAAAGACGCTGGCGAAGATTGATTACTTCGCCACGTCGCTGCCGACGATGCTGCTGTTCGACGACGATTTACAGTTCCGGCAGGAGACTGCGGCGCTGTTCCTGCAGGCGCAGGCGCAACTCGGCCTCGGCCAGAAAGCCCAGGTGAAGAAATTGTTGCAGCAAATTTTGCAACGCGATCCGAATCACGCGCTTGCCGCCGACTTGAATTTACAGAACCATTGACCCATCCATGATAACCAACACCTCAAAACCATCTTCCAACCTCAAGGCCGACTACAATCTCGGCTACGTCTGGCTCATCTCTGTCGTGGCTGCCATGGGCGGCTTGCTGTTCGGCTGGGACTGGGTCGTCATCGGCGGCGCGAAGCCGTTTTTCCAACGCTACTTCGAGCTGACCAGCGAGGCGCAGATCGGCTGGGCGAACAGTTGCGCACTTATCGGCTGTCTATTCGGTTCGCTGATGGCCGGCGCATTGAGTGATAAATTCGGACGCAAACGGTTACTGATGCTGGCGGCGCTGCTGTTTGTCGTCACCTCGCTGGGTAACGCGCTCGCGAACAACTTCACCATCTTCATCGCGTGGCGCATCCTGGGTGGCGTGGGCATCGGCTTGGCGTCCGGTTTGTCGCCGATGTATATCTCGGAAGTCGCTCCGGCGCAGATGCGCGGCAAGCTGGTCTCGATCAACCAACTCACCATCGTCGTGGGCATTCTCGCGGCGCAGGTGGTCAACTGGTGTCTCGTTCGCAACCTGCCGGCGGGCGCGACGGATGAATTCATCAAGACTTCATGGTTCGGTCAGCAAGGTTGGCGCTGGATGTTTGGTCTCACCGCCGTGCCGTCATTATTGTTTCTGCTCGGTATGTTTTTCGTTCCCGAAAGCCCGCGGTGGCTGGCGAAAAATGGGAAGTCCGTGCAGGCCAAATCCATCTTGGAAAAAATCGGTGGCGCAAATTACGCCCACGCTGCCGTTGCGGAAATCAACACGACTCTGTCGAAAGAAGAAATCCAGCACGTGCGCTTCGCCGACCTGCTCCAGCCGGGACTCCGCAAAGTGCTGGCGCTGGGCGTGGTGCTCGCGGTGTTCCAGCAATGGTGCGGTATCAACGTCATCTTCAACTATGCCGAGGAAATCTTTCGCAGTGCGGGTTACGACATTTCAAGCGTGTTGAGCAACATCGCGTGGACCGGGTCGGTCAACATGGCGTTCACCTTTGTCGCGCTCGGCACGGTGGATCGCCTGGGCCGCCGGCCGTTGATGTTATTTGGCGCGGCCGGGCTGGCCGTCATCTACGGAGCGATGGGCCTGTGCTATGCCAACGCCGTGCAAGGCTTGCCGGTGCTGCTGCTGGTGCTGGCGGCGATTGCCTGCTACTCGATGTCGCTCGCGCCGGTGACCTGGGTGGTGATTTCAGAAATTTTCCCCAACCGCATCCGGGGCGCGGCGATGTCGGTAGCCGTTTCCGCGTTGTGGATCGCGTGTTTCATCCTGACTTTCACGTTTCCGATTTTGAACAAGCAACTGGGATCGTCCGGCACCTTCTGGCTCTACGGCGCGATTTGCGTGCTGGGCTTTTTTTTCATCTTCCTCAAGTTACCGGAGACGAAAGGCAAGACGCTCGAACAATTGGAAAAAGATCTGGTGGACTGAATTCTGAAGCTAGCCATCGCATTTGCGCTACGCCCCAGACATGAATCGAAGAAAATTTATTCAGTTGGGTCTGGCAGCGACAGCGGTCACGATTCTTCCCGGCAGCAACGCAGCGACGCCGAAGTCAGCCACCCAGCGTAACGCCAAGCGCGGTATTGGTATCACCAACAAGCCAGACAGCCAGTGGCGCGAGAAGCTTATAGCCTGTGATGCCAGTTGGTTTTATTCTTGGGGCAGCACCGCGCCAGAAAACATTCCTGGTAGAGTGCAGTTTGTGCCGATGGTCTGGGGTGGCAAACCCGGCATCTCTTTCACTACGCTGGGCGAACAACTACAAAAATCGGGTTGCCAGCAACTGCTCGGATTTAATGAGCCGGATCAGAAGGACCAGTCTAACATCACGGTCGAAGATGCACTAGCTTTGTGGCCCAATCTTATGGAAACCGAACTGCGTCTGGGCAGCCCGGCATGCGCTCATCCCGACCGGGAATGGATGAAAGCGTTCATGAAAGGCGTGGACGAGAAAAAATTGCGGGTGGATTTTATCACCGTTCATTCCTACGGCGGCTTGAATGCGGAGGCGTTGATGAACCGGCTAGCGGCAGTGCACCAGATGTTCAAACGCCCGCTCTGGATCACGGAATTTGCGGTCGGCGACTGGCAGGCCAAAACTCGCGCGGAGAACCGTTATCGCCCCGAGCAAATCGTGAAGTTTCTGGAGGAGTTGCTGCCCCGTCTGGACAAGTGTGATTTCGTCGAGCGCTACGCATGGTTTCCGGCTGGGCCAGATAGTCCCCCGCTCGGGCCTTGCGCGTTGTTCAATCCGGACAATTCATTGACTCCTGTTGGCGAAGCCTATCGCTCACTTTAGCTAACGCACCAGACTTGCCACCCAATCGCCGTCCGGCTGCGCGTAGGGCCGGAAAGTTTCGAGGCTGCCTTCGCGGTCGTTGTAAAATAGCGCGCGGTTCAGGCCGAGCGCGCTGGCGTTCGGCGCGTCAATCAAACTGGCCGAGTCGCTCGCACTCATCTGGAACACCACGCGCATTTCAAATTCGCTCAACGTTTTCCGGCCGAGATAGCGGCTCACGTTATTGTAAGTGTCACAGGTGACGATGACGTGAATCCCGCGCGCCGAGCCTTCGGTAATAAGATTTAGTAAAATCGCCGCCGGTGTCGGCGCGTCGCCACCGCCGCTGGAAAAACTAAATTCGTCTTCCGCCCGCAGCTTCTTGAAATTTTGCAAACCCTGGATCAGCACAAAAATCTCTGGGACGGTTGACTCATTTTCCGCACGCCGTTTTAATTCCTCCGCCAAACCGGCCATCACTTCCGCGAGATTGCCGTTGCCGCCTTGAATGGTTTCATGCGGCACCGACTTCACGATTTGCTCCAGAAACTCCCGCTGTGAAAATCCCGCCGGCGTGCTATCCAAAACCATAAACCGCGCGCCGCCTTTCGGAAATTGCGCCGCCAAAGAAACCAGCGACACCGCGAGCATGGTCGTGGTGCGCTCTTCGCTCTGGCCGACGATAAGCAAATTACCGCCGCTCTGCCGCCGAAAAATCGCCTCGGTCGGGCCTTTGATGGAATTCGGCGCACCCAGCCACGCGGCGGCTTGCACAGGCGTTTGCGTTACGACTTTTTGCAGCGCCAACCGCAACGGAATATTTTCCCGCACATCCGCCGGCGCGTTGCCTTCAAACACAATCGGACCGGGATAGCGTTCCTCATTTTCATCTGCGCGCGCGCGGATTTTTGCCAGATAGTTGTCGCGCGTTTTGTCCGACAGCCAGACCGTTTGGAACGGTGAGTTGCCTTCGATGGAACCGGCGGCATCGTTGTAAATGCCTTCACCCGGACGCGAAAGCAGACGCGGCGCGGGGTTGTCCTGATCCATGATGAGATAGGCGTCGGCCTCGTTGCACATGAGCGCGATGCGGATGACCATCTGCCCGATGGTCGCGCGCGCGAGCGTGAACGCGCCGCCGAGCGTCTGCGAGCCGAGAATCACATGTATGCCAAACGCGCGGCCCTGGCGCACAATGCGATCCATCAGCACCGCCGCGCCCTGCGACACGCGGTCTTCCTCGGTGAAAAATTCCTGAAACTCGTCAATCATCAACAGCACGCGCGGCATCGGCTCGGTGCCACGCGCCCGTTTATAGCCCGCCAGATCCTGCGCGCCCACTTTACGAAATAAATCTCCACGCCGGCGCAATTCCTCGTCCACGCGCTGCAAAACACTCAAGCCAAATTCCCGGTCGCTCTCGACCGCCACCACTTTCGCGTGCGGCAACCGACGGCTACCGTAGCATTTGAACTCGACGCCCTTCTTGAAATCCACCAGATAAAATTCCACTTCGTCCGGGCTGCACCGCAGCGCGAGGTTGGTGATGATGACGTGAAACAAAGTGGATTTGCCGGAGCCGGTCTTGCCCGCGAGCAGCGCGTGCTGCCGTGTGCCGCTGCCGATTTCGAGATACTGCATTTTGGTCGCGCCGGAACGGCCGATCGGCACGCGCAAAAGTTCGGTGGTTTCCTCTTTCCAAAAATCCGGTTCTGCCGGCGCAATCTGCTCGAACGGCACCTCAACGCGGTTCGCGCCCTTGCTGCCCTCGCCGATGCGCTGGAGAAAATCCGTGGCGAATTCCGGCGGCGGCGGCGCATCAAAAATTAATTTCACACCCGGCGAACTCCAATTAGCCAGCTCAAACCCGCGCTCTTTGCGAACGACGCACACACTATTTTTGCGCAACTCGTCCGGCACAAAATCCTGCGGCAGCGGACTCCGCTGATCCCAGTGAATGAGCGTGAACACGCCGCAGCGCGCGCCGTTCGCGGCGATGTTGCGCAGCCGCTTCGCCGCCGCCTCAGTGAAGTTCACCGGAAACGACGCGATGACGAGGAAATGATATTTCTCCGCCACGCTGCCGGCCTGCGCGTTGTATTCCGCGATGGTCGCGTATTCGTTGCGGAGATACATTTGGATGATTTTCTCCATGTGCTCGTTCAGCTCCGCGAGCTTTTCCTCGAACTGCGCCGGCTGCGTCCAGATGCGGCTATTGATACTGCTTTCGTCGTAATCCGTCAGGTGTGTCAGCGCGGCGAAATTCTGGCCGAGACCGACCGGATCAAAAATCGTGAAATTCAATTTACCCGGCGGCGTGGTGGCCAGCAGCCGGAAAATAATGTTGTTAATCGCACCAAACGCCTCGTCGCCGCCGGTCTTGCCGGACTCGAACAAAATGGAGCCTTGCGTTGGAAACACCAGTGACAGCGGGGCGCAAACCGTCGTCGGCCCCGGCCATTTAAGGCGCGCGTCTTTCGGCAATGCCTCGAACAATTTGTCCACGCCCGTTTCCAACCGCCCGAATTTCGCGGCGTTTTGAAAGGCGGTCGGCGGCGTCCAGTTTTTCCAGATCGCATCGTCCCACGCCGGAAATATTTGCCCGGCAATTTCGTTGGCGGCGCGCAACTGCTCGCAGAGCGGCGTGAGTTGATTCTTCCAGTCCGCTTCCAATTCCTGCCAGCGATGCTGGTGAACGGCCTCGGCTTGCGCCATTTTGGTCTGGTGCGCCTCGGTAATTTTCCGAACTTGCGCGGTATCTTCTGCTTTCAAGCACGCCAAAGCTTCGGCGTGGTGCTGCTGGATTTTCTCCAGTTCCACGCCGCGCCACTGCTGGTTTTTCTGGATGAGCCGCGACGCCTTCTCGCTGATGAGCGTCGCATTGCTGCTGCGCGACTGACTGATGTCGCGAACGGCCTGCCGCCATTCTTGATTGAAATTTTGTTTGGCCGTTTCAAATTCGTTATGAATCCGCGCCTGCTCCGACTGGAGATATGCGGCGGATTTTTCAATGCAGGTGTCAAACAGCCGGCGCATCCTGGCCACGTCGCCGGCAATGGTTGTGGCGAGCGGCGCGGCGGCGCGGCCGCCGATAAAATAAATCACCGCGACAATGAAAAATGCCGCCAGCGCCACACCGGATTGAAGACGCGTGACGTCGTGCCGTTGAAAATGCTCCAGCACCGGATTCGCCGCCGAGCCGCCGAGCAGCAGGACCGACACCAGCCAGATGGGCAGAAACTTGAAAACCACCGGCAGCGGAAATTTTCCGAAGCGTTTTAGATTGTCGGTGGTTTTCGTTTGCAGCTTTTGCAGTTCGCCGAAAAGTCCATTGTGATCTGGCTTCAAATCCGATTCCGGCCACGGACGGTCGGGTGCCAACATCCGCCGAAATTTTCCGTAGCCGCGAAATTTCCTGCGTGCCGCCGCCTCGATCCGCGCCAGTTCCTCACCGGCGACGGCAAGGTTTTGCTGGAAATTATTATACTCCGTCGTGACGCGAACAAGCTCCTCGTCGCGGTGAACTTCCGCCGCCTGCACGCCCAGTTGTGTGCGATCCTTCCATTCGGCGTCGCAATCGCCGATAGCCTCTGTCACCCGCTGGCTGACGACCGAATGTGCGCGCGTGATGCGCAGCTTGCGCTGCTCAAACCGCGCCTGCAGCCGGTCTTTGTTCGCAATCAGCGCGGCAAACGCCGCCACCTCCTGCTCATACGCTGCTGCGGTCTGCGCTTCAGTTTGCGCTGCGAGAGCGTTGGTCAGGGCGGCGGACTGGACGCGGAAATCACTCTCCAACTTTTCCTCGCGCGCGACAAATTCGCGGACAGCGCTTTTCAGCGCGTCCAGCAGCACGATGATTTCTCTGACGGCGGGCTGGCTATTCACATTCGCTCCTGACTTTTTTCAAAAGTTCCTCCAGCTGTTCCAGCACGAGCGTCGCGCGGCTGACATGATCGGAAAGTTCATCCATATATTTGCGGTCGAACTCGGCGCTCCGGGCATCGCGCCAGTGATTTTTTGTCTCCTCCCACTCGAGCGAAATCTCGCGCGTCAGCCCGGTCAGCCGGCCTTTGTTGCCACTCATGCTCATGGCGCGACCTCCGGTTTGGACGGTTCCGCAGGAGTTTGGCCGTCGCCGCGCGTTGCTGACACATTGCGGTAAGCGTCCAACGCCTTCAGCACTTGATCCAAGTAGGCGACGGCATGAACCATTTCGGCGGCGAGAAATCCCTGCAACTGCTCGGTCTGCTTCAGCAACGGCGAAGCCTGATTTTCCAGTTCGTTGTCCCAGCGTTTCAATATCCGCATTTTGGCCTCGGCCTCCTGCACGGCACGCTGGGCGCGTTGCACCGCCATCAAAGGCAGCGCGGTGGATTCCCCGATTTTGGAAAGCCGGGCGCTGAACAATTCCTGATTCGCTTCTTCCAGCCGGCGGGCGCGCACCCGCATTTCCCGTTCCCAAAACATGCGCTGTTCGCCCTGCAACCACTGCCGGGCGCGGGACATCTCGTTGCTGACCTCGTCCATCACAGAACGCGTCTGCGCCAGATAAACGACCAGCTTGGCCCGGAATGCCGCGATGGCCTCGACGGAAGTGATCTGGGCTTTTTCGGCCATGCGTCAGCGTTGGTTGAGATATTCCTCGATGCGCTGTGCCTTGCGAAGCAGATACGGCGTGTGCGCTTTGGACATCTCGACGAATTTTTTCAGCGCCTTCATCGTCTGCTTGAACTCCTCGGCAAATTTCTCGTGCTCCTGGTCCGACCAGGTGTCGCCGAGCGCAGCGAACCGCGCGTGCAGCATCGTGAGCCGGTTTTCCAGATCGCTGTTGAAGCGTTGCAGTTCCTCGGCGAACCGCCGCACCTTCTCCGGTTCCATGATTGCTTGCGCCATAATTTTTCTTTGGTGAATGGTTGAAGGCGGATTGTGGCAAAACCGGCGTGGCGGCGCAATGGACGGATTTCCGTGAAACTTTTGGTGAAATTAAAAATGGTCGGGGCGGGGAGATTTGAACTCCCGACCTCTTGCACCCCAAGCAAGCGCGCTAGCCGGGCTACGCTACGCCCCGAACCATGCGCGCAGTGTAACGACTTGTTGGCGTGATTCAATGACGAACTCGGACAAGTTTCACACGAACCACCACACCAAAGATTGTAAAAATAAAAAAGCCGGAACCCGTTTGATTCCGGTGTTGAATCGACTCAAGCAATCGCTCCTGCCAACGTCCGCTGCCCGGTGTTGGTTTGGGCTAAAGCTGTCCACCCTATCGGGTCAAGGCCACTCCCAGTCGAATATTCGAATATATTTCTCTGCCAGCCCGACAAAAATTCGGCGCTGCCGGGCAATAAATTTATTCCGACGGTTTTTTGGCGCAATTTATTTTCTTCTGTGAACGATTTAGGTTAGGATGAGTCAAATTGTGCCAAGCATCATGCGTTTAACAAAAATTTTACTCCTCCCATTGGCGACGGTTCTCGTCGTCACCAGCCTGTGGTTGCAGAGCGCGACGGCTAAACCGGCGGCAGATGCTTCCGCCAACGCCCCAATCGTGAAACCCAGCGCGGACGCGCCGCGCATCGCCTACATCGCCGCGCGGTTGCTGGAGGAATATCATTATCTGCAACGCCCGCTGGACGCGGAGTTGTCGGAGCGTTTTTTTGACGGCTACATTAATTCACTGGATCCGCGCCACGAAAATTTTCTCGCCGCCGATCTGGCGGAGTTCGACCGTTACCGCACGCATCTCGACCAGCTGACAACCGGCGGGCGCGGCGTGGCGGACTTGACGCCGGCGTTTGCCATTTACCAGCGCTACGCCGAACGTTACCAGCAGCATGTGAGCTATGTGGACGGCATGCTGGCTCACGAGAAATTTAAGTTCAACGCGGATGATAAGATTCTCGTGGATCGTCGCCACGAGCCGTTTTCAAAAAATATGGATGAACTACACCAGCTTTGGCGACAACGGCTGCGCTATGAATTTCTCCAGGAAAAACTCACGCGCGAAATCGCCGAGACTAACGGCAACTTCACCGTGAAATTGCCGGCAGACGCCACCACGAACATCACGGCCACGCTCGCGCGACATTACCGTTGGACGTTGCGGATGATGACGAACTGGGACAGCGAAAACGTATTGCAAGCCTACCTCCACTGCCTCGCGATCGCCTACGATCCGCACTCGGAATATTACAGCGCGCCGGGCGCACAGGATTTCGCCATGCAAATGAACCTCGCGCTTTTCGGCATCGGCGCGCAACTGCACGAGGACGATGGCTATTGCACCATCATGTCGCTGGTGCCCGGCGGCCCGGCAACGAAAAGCAAATTGCTGCACGAAGGCGACCGCATCGTCGGCGTCGCGCAGGGCAGTCAACCGGTGGTGGACGTGGTGGACATGGACTTGGAAAAAGTCGTCCAACAAATCCGCGGCAAGAAAGGCACGGAGGTTCGGCTGACTATCAGCCCGGCCACCGACCGCACCAAACGCGAGGTGGTCACGCTCATCCGTGATGAAATCAAACTCGAAGACTCCGAGGCCAAGGCCAAGTTGATTGAACTGCCGGACGGCAAACGTCTTGGCCTGCTGGAATTGCCTTCGTTTTACGCGACCATGGACAGTCTGACGGGCAACAGCAGCCACGCCTCGCCGAAATATTGTTCACTCGATGTGGCCAAGCTGGTGCGGCGGCTGACCCAGGAAAAAGTTTCCGCCATCATCATTGATTTGCGATCCAACGGCGGCGGGTCGCTGGAGGAAGCCATCAAGTTCACCGGCCTGTTCATCAAGGGTGGTCCAGTGGTGCTCGCGCGCGACCCGGACGGTCGGGTGGCGGTGGATTCCGCGCCGGAAGGGATGCAGATTTACGACGGCCCGCTCGCGGTGATGATCAACCGCTTCAGCGCGTCCGCCTCGGAAATCGCGGCGGCGGCCTTGCAGGATTATGGCCGGGCGGTCATTATCGGCGACACCTCGACCTTCGGCAAAGGGACGGTGCAAAATTTGAATCCGCTCAAGCCGTTCATGCTCGGCAGCACGAATGATCCCGGCACCATCAAAATCACCATCCGCAAATTCTACCGCGTCAGTGGCGCGTCCACCCAACTCAAAGGCGTCGAGCCGGACATGGTTTTGCCGGACGTGTTGAATTATTCCACCCAGATTGGCGAGACCGCGCTCGACAATCCGTTGCCGTGGGACACCATCCGGCCCGCCGCCTACGATAAGTTGAATTTGATTCAGCCGTTTCTCGCCGCGCTCAAATCGCGCTCGACTGAACGAATCGTGACGAATCAGGATTTTCTCTACGTCCAGCAAGACATCGCGCAATTTCAAAAATTGCAGGCCGACAAAACCGTCACTTTGAATGAACGCGCCGCCATCCAGGAACGCGAGCGCATTGCCCGGCAAAACAAGGCCCGTGAGACGGAACGAAACGCGCGGCCGGCTTCGGCGCTGAAAATTTATGAAATCACCGTCAAGAACGCCGGCGAACCGGGCTTGACGGAATATCGCCCCGGAATCGAAGACACCAACACGGTGACGGCCACCAGTGGCAGCACCTCCAACAACATCGTCACCAAAACCGGAAATAGCGACCCGAAGCCAGCCCACACCTTCACCGGCACGAACCCAAGTAAAGTGAACGGCAAAAAATCCGCGCCGGCGTTTGATCCCGTTCTTGACGAAACGGAAAACATCCTGCTTGATTATATTTCGCTGGCCGCTAAAAATCGCCCACTGATCGCCAACCAATAAAAATTATGAAAACCATCACCTTCCTAAAAATTATTTTGACCGGCGCGGCCATCGTGCTGACCGGTGCAAGCCAAAGCAATGCACAGACCACCCCTGCTCCGAACGACGAAGCCACGCTTGCGGCGACTTTCAGAAACATCGCCGACCTCCGCGCGGACTTGTCGGCGTTGAACTACACCGCCAAGGCCTCGGCGGAACAAAAAGCCTTGCTGCTGGCGCATCTGACGACAGCGGCGCAGGGCAGAAAGCCGTCGGCGGAAGCCGTGCAGACCCTCACGCAAGATTTGTTGCCCGCCGTGCTAGGCAAAACGACGATGAGCGATCACTTGAACAAGCTCGCCCGCAACCTGCATTCGTTGTGCAACGGAGCCACCGTCACCACCGTCCAAGAGACGACGTTGCTGGACGATGTCCGCAAGATTCTGCTCGACGCCGGGGCGACTAACGATGAAGCGGCCAAAGTCATCACGGATTTGAAAGCGCTGGCCAAGGCGACGCGCTAGTCATGCCCGCCGTCAAGTGTCCGACGTGCAAAAAGGCAGGCGATTGGTTCGCGGGCAAATACGGGCCGTTCTGTTCGCACCGCTGCAAACTGATTGACCTTGGCAAATGGCTGGGTGGGCGAGCACGCGATTTCCGAACCGCTCCGGCCGGAACATTTTGAAAAGTTTGCCGACCTGCCGCCGGGTGAACACTTGGACCGGCCGGAGGAATGAATTTACTTTGGGAGGAATTGAATGGATTGGCCGGGAGGCGGTCAAACCTTTGCCAACATGAAGCTTTTTTATCTGTTCGCCGCCGTCGCCCTGAATCTGGCGGCGGTCGCGCAGTCCACCAACACAATGAGCACAAATAAAATCGAGGTCGCCACCTTGGGCGGCGGCTGTTTCTGGTGCATGGAGGCCGTCTATGAACGGCTGCCTGGCGTGATTTCCGTGACGAGCGGCTACGCCGGCGGCCACACGGAAAACCCGACGTATCCGGAAGTCTGCAGCGGTAACACCGGCCACGCGGAGGTGACGCAGATTGAATTTGACCCGGCAAAAATTTCTTTCGCGCAATTACTGGAGGTGTTCTGGCAGGCGCACGACCCGACCACGCTCAACCGGCAGGGCGCGGACGAGGGCACGCAATATCGTTCCGTGATTTTCTACCATGACGAGCAGCAAAAACTGGTCGCGGAAAAATCCAAGCTGACAGCACAGCAGGATTTTTTACGGCCAATTGTGACGGAAATCACGCCGTTCAAGAAGTTTTTCAAGGCCGAAGATTATCATCAGGGTTACTTTGACGCGCACGGACATGAGCCTTACTGCCAGCTAACCATTGCGCCCAAGGTTAAAAAGTTGCAGCATAAAAACGTCATCAAGGATTCACCGCAGACCGTTCGGTAAAGGGCGCACCCGGGGTATTACATGATATTTCCAAACGTATTTAGTCTCCGGCTCATTTTGCTGGTGGCCGGCTTGCTCACGTCATGGTCGAGTCGCGCAAATGAGTTCACGGTCAACCCGAACCATCTCGCCGAGCCCAAGTTCCTCACCGGCACGATTTACCAGAAAGATTCCGAGCGAAAAAAAGTTTTGTTCATCTTTCAACGCACAGCGACGCAAACCGGCGACACCCTGCGCGTGGAACGGAAATTTCTCCAGCCGGACGGCACGCTGGTGGCAGTGGAAAACATCGCTTATCAGGATGGCCAGTTGACGGACTACACGATGTCCGAGCCCCGCGCGAATATTTTTGGCGATATTCAGACGGTGGCAGATCCGAAGAATCCCGGCGCGCGGCGTATCCTGATTGATTATTGCCACTCGCCCGCCGTCCGAAAAAAAACCGACGGCGAACCGCTCCAGCCAGATACGCTGATCGCCGACAATCTCTACCCGTTCATTATCGCACACTGGGAAGAGTTGATGAAAGGCGCCAGCGTTAAGTTTCGCTTTGTCGCGCTCGAACAGGAATGCACTTATAATTTTCAACTAACCAAGGAAAGTGAATCATCTTTGAACCATCGTCCGGTTGTGCGGCTAAAAATGATCCCCACAAATCCGCTCGTGGCCATGATGGTGACACCGCTTTATTTCATTTTGGAAAAGGATGGGGAGCGTCGGTTACTCAACTATGTCGGGCGCACGACCCCGCGCATCAAAAAAGGCAAGGTGTGGAAATATCTCGACGCAGAGACGGTGTTTGACTGGAAAGAATAACTCCTCGATGGGGTAAATTGAAAGTGGTGGAATCGGTTTCCACCGATTCCACCACGCAAATTTTTGAAGCTTTAGAAGCTATAGCTGACACCGACGTGGACAAAAATTGACTGGCTCAAGTCCAGCTCCGCCACGCGGCCACCGAAGTTGTGGCTATAAGTGCCGAGGTCTTGAAATTGCACGCCGGCCTCAATGCCCCAGTCTTTATTGATCTGGTAAGCCGCTTCCAAGCCGATGTAATAACCCCACAGCAAACTCGTATCGCTACCACTGCCGGAAGCAGTGATGCTTACGTTATTCAATGGGTCCGTAAGTTTTTCTTTCCAGTTTGCTTCGGCGTCCAGCAGGCCAACCGCCAGACCGCCGGAGAGATGTAAATTCCATTTTTTACTCAGCGGATATTCAATGTAAGGCCCAAGGCGAAAGCCCCAGAGATTCGCATCAAAATGCTGTTGCGCCAAAAACGACGCGCCCGGAACGAGCGCCGTGGACGAATTGATGGGCGGAACATTCAGAACAAAATTAGGTCCCTGATAGCCGCCGGCATACGGCGCACCGGGCGGCGTGGTGCCAGCCGTGTAGCCGTAGGTATCCGTGATGCGGGAAACGGCACTGTAAAGCCCGCCACTATTAAACTCAATCGGCATGAAGTTGAAGGCAACTTCCAGACCGTAACGGAGATGATGCCAATCTTCCTTGATGCCGAATTCGTGGTTGTATGTAATTTCCGCGCCGAGATACGGCGAGTCGTCACCGGAATTTTCACCGGTCAAGCCGCCCGCCGAGTAGCGGTGCATATCGATCGAGTTGGGCGCGGAGGCATTGACCTGACTTGCATTTTGATACCCCCAATACCAGGTCTGGTTGCCGGCATTGCCGCTGACATCGGTAAGGACATAGCCATCGGCGTAATGGCCAGCCCCACCAAGAATGCCGCCGGTGCCTTTAAATTTTCCGGAGATGTTCAACCCAAACCGGAACGAGAGGGTCACGCGATTGGTTGAATCTAAGTAAGTTTTTAAATCCTGCTCGGCCGAAACAGCCGTGGCCAACAACAGGGTGCTACACACCGGCACGCGCCAAGCTCTGTAATTATTATTCATGAAATAATTTAGTTATTTTGAATTACCAGATAGAACCGAGATCCAGCCGACGTGGGTGTGCTAATGGTTTTGGGCGGACCATCATCATACCATTGCGTCACATTCGCCGAAGCCACGATGGACGGAACAGCAATGTTCGTGATCGAATTCACGGTATTGCCATAAAGAATCGTGTAAGTGTGACCCGGAACGGATGGGAATTCGATCAGGAAGCGGTCGGTTTGATACCGGGCATCTGTAATCTGCGTGGGATTCCCCGCGACCGGCGTGCCATTGATGCCACCCGTCGTCGTCACGGGTGTGGCCACAGCCACCAGGCTGTTGGTGAACGGTCGGCGGTCGGCCACATAAAATTCCAATTGGAAGCTGACATGGTTATTGGCCTGCGGATAGGGATTCAGCGGCGCGCTGTAAGGCGCATCATATTCCACATAAGGCATACCATTGTTAGTGCCCGTCACATTGTAAAGCGTCACCCCACTGCGCAGGCCGCTGATATAAAGCCGCACGGAGTGAATCGGTGCCAGACCGATATTTGTCACCGTCACATTTTCTTCATAAAGCCCGGTTTGCGGATTAAACGCGCTGGTGCCGACAACAAATAAGTTAGGCCCGATCGGAGTAATTGTATTGGTGAGCACTCCGTTGGTCGGATAATTATTGGTCGCGATAAACACACTAAGCACACCCGGCACGATCAGCGTATTGACCTGGGCATTGGTATAGACTGTTGAGGCACTGTTGTTGGTAAGGTTCGGATCATAAGTTGCCGCAAACGCGAAAGCCCGATTGGTCAGTAAGCCCACCGACGGCGTTGAGTTGGTCTGAATAAAATTAAATGGATTGGACGTGGGTAAATTGGTCGTCTTACCGATGACTGATGACACGGTCAAAATAAAATTGGTGGATTGGCCGTTCGTCAACGTCGGAATAATCGGCCAAATCACCAGCTTATTTGTGAACAACCCACCACCCGAAGCACTGGAAAAGACCAGATTCGTCGGTATTAAATTCGTCACGAGCGTGTTGATTGCCGTTGATGGGCCGGCATTACTTACCCCAATGGTATAGAAGAATGAATCACCCACCGTCACACTGGCTGGGCCGGCTACCGACACCACGATGTCGGCTACGCTACCAACCGTCACCGTCACCACCGTGCTATTTGTCCCGCCCATATTGTCCGTAATCGTATAGCCAATGGTCGCCGTGCCATTGAAATTATGTGTCGGCGCAAACACGATGTTCGTCCCGTTCACAATGGTGGCAATGCCGTTCGTCGCACTCACGCTCACGATGGTCAGATAACCGCCCGGCGTCTGCACCACGTCGTTCGTCGTCACACTGAAGGTATTGGTCGTGTTCTCG
>CAIOUK010000094.1 GCA_903861445.1 uncultured Verrucomicrobia subdivision 3 bacterium | reverse complement strand
GTGATCGTTGGTCGAACCGATGCCGATATATTTAAACGTCGTCCCATCGCGCAAACTCAAGTTGGCCGGACCGCTTAGCACCCCGCCGATGGAGTCATTGTTGGCACTGTTGTTGATGATCTTGGCCACCCATGTGCCCGCATTTACAATCGTAGCCCCACCCGCGCCGTTACCCCAATTTGATTTATTCGTCCAAGTCAACGAGCCCGTCCCCGCCTTGACCAGCCAAGAACCAACCTTGACCGGAGCATTGGCGCTGGTCAAAAGCACGTCGTTGGTGCCTGTATCCAAGGTAAAATAGCCGGAGCTATTATTTGCGTTGAACCGGGGGGAGATGTCATCTGCACAGCCGGGTGCCCAGATCAAGCCCAGAGGTGGCGAGGTATTCGCATCAATACCAATGGACGTTGCCGCCCCCAGAGCGCCGCTGGAGAACATCAGAAAACCATTGTTGACCTTCACACTGCCACTGAAGCTGTTGTTCGGATTGGTCAACCACCAGACGATGCTGTTGACGCTGTTGCCACTCCTGAATACCGATACCGATGACGTTCCATTGTCCGTAATCTGCGCGGCCAAGATGTTAGTGAATGTTGCACTAGACCCGGTCAAGGTCAGGGTGCGGGTTTGATTGACCGTGCCATAACCTAATGCGCCCGTCGCGGTAAGATTTAACGCCCCAGTGCCGGAAGCGCTCAATGTCGCGCCCTGGCCGACCGCCGTTCCATTGATGGTGAACAAACGATCACTGCTCGCCGCCGGACCGGTGTAGGTCAAGGTCGTGCCGTTGCCCAACAACAGATTTGCCGCCGCTGCCAAAGATTGTCCCAGTGCGCTCGGGTTGCCGCCGTTGGCGATGCTACCGATGGAAAGCGTATTGCTCGAAACCACCACCGCGCCGCTAAAGGTGTTCACCCCACCCAAAGTCAACGTGCCGGTGCCGGTCTTGGTAAGGCTGTTCGTGCCGGCAATCACCGAATTGATGGTCGCATTGGCATTGGCGGTAATCGTTCCGTTGCCGGTCAGCGTCAGCGTGTTGCTGTTGAGGACGTAGTTGGCCGTATCAAACTGCAAACCACTCACATTCACCGGCGTGCTCAGGTTAACCGTGCCCGCCGTGCCGCCAAATACGGCACTGCTATTGCTCGGCCAGGCCCCATGCGCCGTGGTGCTGCCAAAATCCCAGTTCTGAATCATGGTGCTCCACGTGCCTGAACCGCCCGCACTCACGCCGTTACCATTCGTGGTGATGTTGACTGTCCCGCCATCCCAATACGCAATTATGCCCGGGGTGGTCGCCGAGAAAACACCCGAGGGTGCGGTGGTGTTTTGGTGTGAACTCTTATCCCGCGCCTTCACCGTGTAGCTGTATTGGGTGTTGGTGGTCAATCCGGTGTCCGTATAATTCGTGCTGTCCTGCCAGCCGCTGTCATGCCCACCACCCGCCGTGCAGGTAAAATAATATTCCACGCCGTAAAGGTTTAGGCTGTCCGTGGCCGTGGTCGCGGTCATGGTGACGGAATAATAATTCACCGCCGCCGGCGCGATGGCAAAGGTCATCGGATTCGGATTGGGCGGATTAGTGTCCAGCATCGTCGTGGCCGAGGCCGGGGCGGACGCCGTGCCCACATTGCTATTGGTGCTCAGGTCGCGGTAAGTCACCGTGTAGGTGTAGAGCGTGCCGGCACTCAAACCGGAGTTTGTGTAGTTCGGGCTGTTTTGCCAGCCGCTGCTGACACCGCCGGGATGACCGGTGGTTTCAGTGAACAGATATTGCACGCCGTTCACATCGTTCGCCGTCGTTGCTGTCATGGCAATGGAATACTCGCCCAGCGCAGTGGGCGGCACAGCGAAAGATGCGGGATTGGGCGCAGGCGCATAGATGTCGGTCGGGGACTGGGCCAAAGTCGGGAGCGTCTGGAAAATCTGGATGTTGGTGGCCCAGAGGCTTTGCAATGAGTTGATGGCGCGGAAGGTGAAATAGTATTGTGTGCCGGACAATAACCCGGCGACCGAATAACTGACGTTGATCGGAGCCATCACCGACCACGAACCGACCACCGCCGAATTACTCCAAGCGGCCGCGTTGGTGCCGGCGTTGTTCGTGCCCCAATAGGCGACCACCGAATAGGGCGCGCCGTTCCCGTTCAGCTGGGCATTGAGCGTCCCCGTCGTTGCGCTGACACTGGCGGCGGACAAATTGGTGATGCTGCCGATGGCGGACGCGACCGTGAGCGTGCCGGTGCCGAGAAAATTAGTGCTCTGAAAGGTCGCGGTAGAGTTGGTGGAGCCATAGACGCCCGCCGGCTGATCCACGCCATTCAAAGTCAACCAGCAGTTTGTGCGGGTGCCAGAGTAATTCAAATTAGCCACGGCGTTACTGCCGATGCTCAGGATACCGGGGGCCACGGAAAGTGCGCTGTTGTATTTTATCCCGCCGGCGGCAATCGTCGTCGGCCCAGTGTAACTGTTCGTGCCGCTCATCGTCCAAGTGCTGGAGCCAACCGATGTCAAACCGCCTGTTCCGCTGACATTCCCGCTGATGACAAATCCACCGCTGAAATTAATCGTCGAAACATCACTCAACGTCACCGGGCCGGCCAGCGTGGTGCCAAAGGCATTGCCACCGGTCACGGTCGCGCCGTTCAAGGTGACGGCGTTGGTGAGATAGTAACGGTTGACTGTAAAAGTGGCCGCTGCATTAAACGTGACTGGCCCGGTCCCAAAAATTGGCGTCGGATTGCCAACCCCCGTCGGCCCGCTCACCACGCCCGCATTGATGACCGTGCCACCGGTGTAGGTGTTGGTCACATTTATTAACTTCAGATTGCCGGGAGTGTTCACAACCAGACCGCCGGCACCCGATATCAAACTATTGACCATCACGTCCCCACCGCCGAGGCCACCCAGCGTCGTGGTCGCCGCCAGATTCAGCGGCGTATTGATGGCGACGGCATTGGCGCTATTCTGATTGATCTGCGGCAGAACCGGGCCGTTGGTGGTCAGGGTGATACTGTTGCCCGCCAGCGTCGCGGTGCCCGCAAAATTCAACTGGTTCAACGCAAACCCGCTGTTCAGGTCGTTGGTAGCGGTGTTGGTGGCGGCATTAAATTGCAGGTAATAAAAAGGCTGGCCCGTGGCGACCGGCGCAACGGAACCGCCCAGAGAATTGGTCCAATTGACCGCCGTGCTCCACAGGCCGCCAGCGGTGTTGGTCCAGTTGAATGCTACCGGCGCACCCGCCAAAATGCTGATTAAAATCGTCGCCGGCGAGGAATTGCTGACACCATTGCTCGCGGTGAAAGTAAAACTGTCCGTGCCAAAATAGTTGGTCGCTGGCGTGTAGGTAATCGTGGGCGGCGTGCCGCTGAGACTGCCGTGACTCGGCCCGCCGGCAGTCGAGAAACTGGTCGCATTCACGGATCCGCCCAGCGTGATGGCAACGCTGGTGTTTTGTGGGATTGTGAAACCTTGCGGATAGGCAAACACCGGCAGATTGGTGACGCCGGTCGTCGAGTTATAGAGCCACGGTTGGGCGATCAGCACGCCGTTGGGACCGGCAAACGACGGGCCGGTCCATTTGAGCTTGGCTACGGCGCTACCAGTGTTTTTGTAATAATCCATCTGCACGAAGTATTGCTGACCCGCGTTCAGATGAATGCTCGAACCGTCCGTCCAATTCCGGGATTGATCCGCCCAGTCATCAATCGTCCGCACGCCGTTCACATAAAGGCGCACGCCGTCGCTGTTCATTGTCGAGAAGGTGTAATAACCGCTTTCCGGCGCCAGCAACATACCCGTCCAACGCACGCTGTAGCTGCCCGCCGCGATGGTGTTGCTGGGCGTGCCGGTGCCCCAGTCGAAATTGATTTGCGGGTCAAGGCGCGTGAATTTCAGGTTCGTGAAATCCTGATTGTCATAATACTGCCCGTTCAGACCCGCGCCCGCCGGCGTGCCCACAATCAGGCTCACTGTCGCCGGCGACGAGTTCGTCAGGCTGTCGGCCACCTGAAAGGTGAAGCTATCCAGACCGACATAGCCGGGCGTGGGGGTATACGTCAAATAGGGCACACCGCCGCTGAGCGTGCCGTGCGCCGGCGTGCTCACATTCAAGAAACTTAAGACGTTCGTCCGGCACGAGCTGCCGGTCAACGTGATGGCCACCGCATTGGTGGTGTTGACGACCTGCGCAGTGGCGACAGGGAAAAGATTGGTGATGGCCGGCGACGTGACGGCCGAGCTGATGCTGGCTATGGCGCTGCGAAGCGTGGCGTAGCGGTCATCGCCTGAGCCCCAGTCGCTGGCATAATTGTTGAACGCGGGCAGCAAATAACGGACGGAATCGCCAAAGGTCGCAATCCCGCTCAAGGCCGCGTTCGCACCGATGTCATCACCGGCATCGCCTTCGCCTAAAGCGACCCAAGGCTGATCAATCATCGACATCCCCACCGGCACCGTCTCAGCGGCATAATACTTCGCCAGCGTCTTGATGGAATTGATCCGCCCGCCATAGCGCCACATCGGATCGGCCAGAACCGGCGTCGTGGCGCATTGGATAATGTCCGGAACCAGTGCCTGCACATCCGCCAGCGTGGCATAATTATTAAGAAAATTGGCCGTGTTCGCCCGCGGAATAGAATCGGGCAGTTTCAAGCCAATCTGCACTGCCGGATAGAGTAAACTCTTGGCGGCGGCTTCTATATTGGTGCCACCCACGTATGGTGTATTGGCACCGCTGACTGAGTCGCCAAAAAGTTCGACGCTCAAAACCGATTCTGCTATCTGCACGGGATCGATCCAATTGATCACATTCGGATCCGTCGCGTTGGTGATGAAGGCGGCCAGCATGGTCGGCACCAGCGGACTGGCCGACGAAGCGAAGCTGCTTAAGGCCAAGGTCGCATGGCCACGAACGGAGACATCCGGATCCGACAGGCACTGCCCCAGCGTGGCCAAACCGTTCGTGTCTTTCAACGCCCCCAGCGCCGTGCAGGCCGACGCCCGCAGCCAGGCATTCGTGCTGCCGGCCAGATTGATGATGGTCGCCACGCTTACGTTTGTGTATGCGCCCAGTTGCAATGCCGCCCAAAAACGCACATCCGGATCATATTCGCCCAGCGCGGAAAATAATTGATTCGTGGTGAAGTTGGTGACGGTCGTGGGAACCATGGCCGCCCACATGGCGTTCGTCAGTTTGTCGTTGCTCAAAACATTGGTCGGATTCGCGTTCCGTCCGGTCAAATAGATTTGCTGGAGGGGCGTGGCATAAGTCAGCACATAGCAGGTCGTGGGATCCAATTTGCCGCTATTGCCATAGGCGTTGTTGCCGCCCACCGCCCAGTAGTCGCTGATCTGGCTTGGGTCATACGGGTCATCACCCACCGAACCGTCATAGACAAATGACCCATCACAGCGGCGTTCCAGATCCAGATGCCACTCGATATTCTGGATATAGGCCGCCATGGCATTGGTTCCGCCCAAGTTGGCGCCCAAGGCATCCCACAGGTAGTTGAAGCCCTGACCGGAATGCCCGTATTCCCGGGCCTGATAAGCGGCCAGCGTCATCCGCGTATAATATTCGGTCGAAGTTTGATTGCCCACCAGCGCAAACATTAAAGCCGCCTGCGCGAGTTTGCCGTTAGAGTAGTGATAGCCGGCACCCCACGGATTATGTTCGCCGTAGGGAATTTCACCCTTCTGCACAAACCAGCCGAAAAAGTTGGTTCCGCGCATAATCGCGGCATTAATCGCCGGATTGACGGTCATCCCGGCGGCGACGAGCGCCTTCTGCCCCAGCACCAGCCCCAAGTCGCAGGCCACTCCCACCGCATTGACCGGGCCGTAGCCAGGCGCAGTGCCGTTGTAACTGCCATCGTTATTTAAAAACGCATAGTGATGACCACAGGTGCCATACCGATCCATGCCATTCGCCGTGGTGATTAAGGTGGCACTCAACGCCGGCAGCACATTGGTGTCCCCGGTTTTTAAGTAGTATTCGGAAAGAAAGATGGCGTTGTAACCATAATCCCACATCCCCAATCCGAGCGCGCCCGAAATGGAGCGCGCATAGGTCTGCACCTGAGGCAAAAAGTTGGTGTTACCGCTGGCCAGCATCGCCAGACCTAAAGCCTGGTTACCGGGCGTGCTCATGTTGAAAGAGCGGTGCATAAGAATGTTGACGGCATTGGAGAGAATCAGCGCGGACTTGGGGCAGTTATACGGCGCGGTGGCGCTGTAGGCGGTATTCGAAATCCCCAACTGAATCGAAACATCGTTGGTGACACCCGCGCGCCAGCGCTTGAGATTCATCACGCCATCGCCCGCCTCGGCCGCGCCGATGGCATAACCAATACTTTTACGCGAATCGTTGGTGAACAGCGGCACCGGTAGATTCCCCGCTCCGGTGCTAACGCCCAAAATCACGTCGTTGCTGGCCATGATGCCAACGGCCGGCGTGTTGGTGCCGACGGTCGTCACCAGAATCTGCCACGGACTGGCCGCCGTCATCGTTTCCGTCGCTCCATAATTTACGGGGCCCGTATGCTGGACGTAAATCCAGCCACGCATCCCCGTCGGACCAAGACTGTAGTTGAGAGAAGTGTTAATCAGCGCCAGATTCGTCGCGGTCAGGTCGGGTGCCGTTTGCGCCTGAACAGCGGTGACCAATCCCAGCAGTCCCGCAAGGGCTGCAACGAGGGCAAACATGGTTTTATTTTTCCAATTTTCTTTCATATGGTTACGATTATTGGGTGAACTTTTTTCAGGCAAGAAAGACGCAAAGCGAGAACGGGTTGACGGGTATATCTGAAAAAACACATTTCGCCGCCAGAGATGAAAGCGCTTCGGACAGACATACGCCCATAAAACTCACCGTAATTAGCCCGAATGGGCAAGCCATGACAGCAGCTAACTGCCATAGCGAGCCGATTAAATTTATCATTCATGCTATGATTTTGCGGAGTTAGAATGTTTATCTGGAGTTACAGTCCGTAATGCAATATATTTGTAATCCTACTCCTACCCTATAAATGGGGGCAGTTTTGCCGTGGTATCAAACACATCGCAACAGGCTATCTGCGCTCGTGTCGTCGGCATATTGCGGCAGGAATGCTCCGCCGAATTCAAAGCGGCGAGGCCAATGCTATTCTATCATGGAAATTAGATCGGCTCGCCCGCAATTTTGACGACGGAGGGAAAATCATCGGCCTTTTGCAGCGTGGCGTCATTCAGGAAATCCGCACGTTCGAGAAAACGTATTTGCCGACCGACAATGTGCTGATGATTGCCGTCGAGCTTGGCATGGCGAATCAATATGTCCGCGACCTTTCAGTGAACATCCGGCGCGGTATTCGGGAGAAAATCCGCCGAGGAATATATTCGAGCAAGGCTCCGCTCGGATATATCAACGAGCCGAGATTGCGCACGATTGAGCCACACCCTGTATTTTTTCCGAAGATCAAGCGAGTGATGGAGCTTTTTGCGACCGGACAATACTCGCTGACCGCCATTCAAAAAGAATTGGCGGCAGTCGGCATTGTCGGAAATTTAAGCAGAAAACCATTGCCGCTTTCTTCGATTGGAAACTTTCTGCGCAATCCATTTTATTACGGCGTCTTTCTCCATAAGGGCGAAATGCACCAAGGCATACACGCGCCGATGATTTCCAAAAAGACGTTTGACGAAGTGCAGGCCGCACTTGTCACCGTCGGCAAACCCCGCAAAAAACGGGGCGAAAAGGGATTTCACTTTCTCAATTTCGCCACCTGTGCCACCTGTGGACATTGCATCACCGGCGAACGCCATACCAAGAGGAGCGGTCGACGGTATGGCTACTACCGTTGTTCCCACAAGAACAAGCTGCCCCATGCCGCTGACCGCAGCTTGATTCCGGAGGAAAAGTTCGCCGAGGAGGTAAAGCGGAACGTGGCACTGGTGACGATTCCTGATGATTGGAAAGATAAATTCCTTGCCCAAATTGAACTCTGGCAGAACGACGAGGCGCAAGCGCGGCAAAGCCGCATTGACCGCATTAAAGCGGAGCTTGCCGCCCTCAAAACAAAAATTGACCGACTCAATATCGCCTTCACAGAAGGCGGCATTGAACTTGCCGAGTTCAAGGAGTTGAAGAACCCCTTGATTATCCAAAAGACCGTTCTTGAGCAGCAATTGACTAAAGTTGAAAAAGGCGAAGCTAGTCCGATTGAACCCCTCAAAAACTTCATTTTAGAGGCGAATCAGGCCCAAAAATGGGTTTTTGAGAACAACTGGTTAGAAATGAAGTCATTTCTACAAAATGTCGGATTGAACCGCCAAATTCGTTCCCAGACGCTCACCGTTTCCTTCAAAAAACCCTTTGATTCATTGGCTAAAACCACTCTCGCGGCGAATCAAGCCGCGTCCGAATCTGAACGAAATTCAATATGGTGGAGGCGGCGGGAATTGAACCCGCGTCCCAAGTCAACCAACCAGCCGCGACTACATGCTTATTCCCGGTAATTTTTTCTGCTATGCGATGGCGCCGGAACTCGAGTCGCACTGCCTAGTCCGCATGATAAGATCTCG
>CAIOUK010000093.1 GCA_903861445.1 uncultured Verrucomicrobia subdivision 3 bacterium | reverse complement strand
GCAAATCATCAATCGCAAATCGTAAATTCTTTCGGCCCATTCCACCACGCTGACGCCAGCCGGCGTCAGATATTCCTCAATGCCGGCGCTCAAGATTTGCGCCGGCGTTTCCAGCCGATACAGGTCGAGGTGAAAGAGTGTCAGCCGTCCGCCGCCGTATTCATTGACCAGCGTGAACGTCGGCGAATGCACACGACCCGCGCAGCCCAGCCCGCGCGCCAGCCCACGCACGAACTGCGTCTTGCCCGCCCCGAGGTCGCCGCTCAAGGCGAGGACCCAACCACGCTGTGCCGCGCGGCCGAACTGCTCGCCGAGCGATTCGGTTTCTGCCGGATTATGCGAAATAAATGTGGCCATGCACGTTCAGTTTGTGAGCACCAGATTTTGTGCTGGTGAAAACCTGAAGGGAAATTAAAACAGCGAAGGCACCCGGACGCAAAGGTTTCTTCACCCGCTGCGCTCAAATCCAGCGGGCCAAGGTATTGAAGGGTTTTTCCGCCGGAATCAGTGCGGCCAGTTGGGATTGAGACTCCAGTAAAGGTTGGTTTTGATTTCGCTCATACTCAGCGAAACTGATTCAGAATGCCCATCCGCAAAACTCATGTTAATGTTGCCCGGCAGGACGTTACCGGAGACGCTTCTCGGCGCGGCATTGCCTGACTTGGCTCCATGGCGGGCAATTTGAAATCGTCCGATGCCTGAATTGCCACCATTATACAAATCTGTATTAGCGGGATCGCCGATGAAAACCTCGCCATCCACAGCAATGCAATCGCCAAACATCGGAGTTTTGGTGGGGCCGTAAAAATTTGATTCTTTTCGATAAAAATCAGGGGCGGTCCCATTGCTCCAGTGCGGCGGAGCCGCCGAATTGGAAACATATAACCAGTTATTTAAGCCATAGCTGCCCATCTCTGCAGCTCCCATCCAAGCGTTATTCCAAGGATAATCTGCCATGCCCTGACCCACGCCGGGGGTAACTGTATTTTGGCTAACCCACGCATTAGGCGTTGGATCGGGAGCGGCTGGGCAAAAACGGGCAGATTTGATCGCATTATAATTAGTCTGGAGTTGCCCTACCCAAGTAGTATTACCACTTGGATATCCCATCAGATTCCCGTTGTTGTCGTTTATATACATGGTCAGCGAAAGTGTGATCTGCTTTTCATTGCTGAGGCAACCCATACTTTTGGCTCGGTTCTTCGCCCCGGCGATGGCCGGCAGCAACAACGCCGCCAGAATTCCAACGATGGCGATGACAACGAGGAGTTCAATCAACGTGAAGGCCAATGGCTTCCGGTTGAAGGGAATCAAATTCATGGTGGTGGTTTTGATATTTAGCTTAACTTTCCGCCAAATTCCCGCCGGTGCAAACTTTTTCACCTCACAAACTACCCCAAAATCGGGTGCAGATTTGGATGGCAAATTGCCAGTTTACCTCAAAAATCCTAGGAAAAATGAACGTAGCCGTGTGCGTTGAGTTTGTGCGAGCCATTTTTATCGCGTAGCAAAATGCCGTCGCCGGCGACGATTTTGCCGATGCAGCTCAATTTAAGTTGCGGAAACTTCTTCTTCCACGTGTCCAACAGTTTCACCGCGTCTTTGCTGGCAACGGTGAACAGCAATTCAAAATCTTCGCCGTCGGTCAGCGCGGCGAGTGCCGCCGGTTTGGCGCTGGAATTTTCCTTGGCGCGCAATTTTGCTGCGTGTGCAACCGGCAGCGCTGATTTCAAAATTACCGCCCCCACTTTGCTGGCGTTGAGAATGTGCTGCAAATCACCGGCGAGGCCGTCGCTCAAATCCATCAGCGCGTGGAGATGAAAATGTTCCGCCAGCCAGCGGGCTTCTTTCAATCGCGGTTCAAAGTCCAGATGCTTGCCGGCCAGTGAACCGCCGAGTTCGCCGGTGACAAAAATGGCATCGCCAACTTTTGCGCCACTCCGCAAAACCTGTTTACCACGCGGCACGGTGCCGAGCAGTGCGATGGAAATCAAAATGCGTTCGGGATTCGTCGTCGTCTCGCCGCCGACAATGGCAACGCCAAATTGTTCGGCGACGGCATTCAGTCCATCGTAAATTTTGCCGACGAATTCCACCTCAAACTTTTCCGGCAACGCCAGAGTCACCAGCGCGGCGGTTGGCGTGCCGGCCATCGCGGCGATGTCGCTCAGGCAACGGGCTAGTGCCTTGCGCCCGATTTTTTTCGGCGGGGTTTCGCGCGTGAAATGAATGCCTTCCACCACCGCGTCGGTTTTGAACAGAATCAATTTTTCCGGCACGCCGAAATCGAGCACGGCGCAGTCGTCGCCGGCACCAGCCAAGACGGTTTCATTGGTCGGTAGCGTTTTAGTCAAACGGGCGATGAGTTCAAATTCGTTCATCGGTTTTGCGCGAACAGGATGACCAGATTGGCGGCGTTGAACAAGCTGTGCGCGAGCATCGGTGCGAGCAGGCCTTCCGTCCGTTCGTAAAGCCACGTCAGCGCGAGCGCAAATACAAAGAGCGGCAGAAAGGTCGGCAGATTAAAATGAATGGCCGCAAATAAAAACGATGACACCAGCCACGCGCACTTGGGCCAGCCCAATTTTTTCAGCCCGGAAAAAAACAAGCCCCGGAAAAAAAATTCCTCGGCCACGGGCGCTAGCACTACGGCAGAAAACATGAGATAACCTTTCAACCACGGGGATTTGGTTGAAGAGATCATTTCCACCGCGCGTTGATACGTTACCTCGCTGCCAGTCTTGCTGATGAGGATTTCCGAAAGACATTTCAAGTCGAACATAACAGGCACCACAGCCAACAGTAAAAACACCGCCAGCAGCAATTGCCGATGCCAGCGCATCGTGTCCAGGCCGGCAATTTCGCGCCAGCTGATGTGGTGAAATTTCAAAAATAAAATTCCCGCGACGATGGCCGCGCCGTGAAAACTCAAGGTTGCCAGCAGCACGCTGCCAAAATCGTCAGGCGAATTAAAACCGGCGACGTGCAGGCGGCGCAGCAACTCCACCGCCAGGTTGCCGGTGCAGAATGCGGCCACCATGCCGCCGGCCAGCGCCAGCACCATTTCCGGCTGCCATGTTTTTTTCCACAACACGCCGGCAGCGTAGCGCAAGCAGTTCCATGAGACGATGGAATTTTGCCGGGTTTACTTTTTGCCAATTTGGGGAATCTTGTGCGCGTGTCGCATCCATTTACCAACCAGCTCGCCCGCGAAAAATCGCCCTATCTCCTCCAGCACGCACACAATCCCGTGGACTGGTGCGCGTGGAATGACGAAGCCTTTGCGAAAGCGCGCACGGAGAACAAGCCGATTTTTTTGAGCATCGGTTATTCCACCTGCCACTGGTGTCATGTGATGGAGCGTGAAAGTTTTGAGGATGAAAAAATCGGCGCGTTCCTCAACGAGCATTTTGTCAGCATCAAAGTAGATCGTGAGGAGCGGCCGGATGTGGACAAAATTTACATGACGTTCGTGCAATCCACGACCGGCAGTGGCGGCTGGCCGCTGAATGTTTTTCTCACGCCTGACTTGAAACCGTTTTTCGGCGGCACCTATTTTCCGCCGGACGCGCGTTACGGTCGCCCCAGTTTTCTGCAACTGTTGGAACAAATCGCGAACCTCTGGCGCGAACGCCAAATGGAAATTGCCGCCAGCGCCGATGAATTGCACGCGCGGCTGGAGCTGGTCGTAGCACGGGACGCCAAAGAAAATCTGCCGCTCACGCCCGAAACCCTGCGGCAAGCGCTGGAAATGTTCAAACAGGCTGACGATCCGGTGAACGGCGGCTTTGGCAGCGCGCCGAAATTTCCGCAACCGGGCATTCCGTCATTGGTTCTGCGCGCGGCCAAACGCTTTGGCGATGCCGCGGCGAAACAGATGGTTCTGCACACCTGCAACCAGATGGCGGCAGGCGGCATCCACGATCAGCTCGGCGGTGGTTTCGCGCGCTACGCCGTGGATGCCGAATGGCTCGTGCCGCATTTCGAAAAGATGCTCTACGACAACGCGCAGCTCGCGCAGTTGTATCTCGACGCGTTTCTCGTCAGCGGTGACGTGCGCCACGCGGAGGTGGTGCGTGACATATTGGATTATATTCTGCGTGATATGACTCATCCCGCCGGCGGATTTTTCTCCGCCGAGGACGCCGACAGCGAGGGTCATGAGGGAAAATATTACTGCTGGACGCACGATGAACTGGCGAAACTGCTTTCACCGGAGGAATTCATCGTCGCCGCAAATTATTTTGGCATCACGAAGGCGGGCAATTTTGTGGATCACAGCCATCCGCATCCATTGCCGGGGCTTAATGTTTTGAGCATCGTGAATCTGCAGTTGGCCGCCGCCGACAAGCCGTTGCTCGCAGCGGCCAAGGATAAAATGCTCGCCGTCCGAGCGAAACGCATTCGCCCGCATCTGGATGACAAGATTCTCGCGTCGTGGAATGGGCTGATGCTCGGCGCATTTGCCCACGCGTCCGCTGTTTTAGGCGAGGAAAAATACCGCGCGGCGGCGGAGAAAAATTTTCAGTTTCTGCGCGAAAAACTTTGGGACGAAAAATCCCGGACACTTTTCCACCGCTGGCGCGACGGCGAACGCGATCAGGTGCAACTGCTCGAAGGCTACGCGTTTCTGCTGGATGGCGTCATCCAACTTTACGAGGCCACGCTGGAGCCGCGCCATCTGGATTTTGCCATCGAGCTGGCTGAGGCGATGATTGCGAAATTTTACGATCCAGCGAACGGCGGATTCTGGCAAAGTCCCGCGGGAGCCAGCGATTTGATTTTGCGCGTGAAGGATGATTACGATGGCGCGGAGCCGAGCGGCAATTCGGTCGCCACACTCGCGCTGCTCAAGCTTGGTAAAATCACGGGCAACGAAAAATTCACCTCCGCCGCCGAGCAAACCCTGCAACTCGCCGCCGCGCGCTTGCAAAAGCTGCCCGCCGCGCTGGCGTTCATGTTGCACGCACTGGATTTCTGGCTGGAGGAACCGCGCCGCGTGGTTGTTTGCGGCGATACGGCGTCCACGAATTTTCACGAATTACTCCGCGCCGCGCATTCGGTTTATCAGCCGAATAAAATTATCTTGGGCAATGCCGGTGCGGTCGAGCCGTTCGCCAAAACATTGTCGGCAAAAAATTCTGCAACCGCGTTTGTCTGCACCGGCAGTGCTTGTCAGCCACCCACACAGGAACCAGCTCAACTAAAAGTCAATTTGTTGGACTGAGCGCTCATTTTGGGACAGCCGCCTGCGACATCTTTTGCAAAGGTTGTTTTTCCTGAGGGTTTTGCGTGCAAAAATATTTTCAAGGATGGCACAACAACTGCATTCTATATTTCAACTTAACGAAAAAAATTTATGAAATTCAAAATTGAAGTAGGAGAAAGCGAAAAACACGTTATCGAATTTAGTTTCAGCCAGCTCGCCGGCAACTTGGAAATCCGTGTGGACGATCGCCCCGTCGTCCAAAGCAAACGGCTCATGAACGAACCCGTCCGCGAAATCTTTGATTTGCTGGTCGGCGAAAAGGAAAAGGTAGCCGTGCGCATTGAGAAGCAACGCAAACCGCTGATCGGCCATCATCGCCGCGTTTGGATCAACAACCGCCTGGCGCAGGCGGCGTGATTCTGGCGGGCTTATTTCAAGCTCATACCAGAATCACGAGGTCAATCACGTTCACGGTGTGGTGCCAGTCCGCCAGATGAAGGGGCGCGCTATTGTAGAACACATTAAACGCGCAGAGGTAAGCCATATCGAGTGGCTGGGTTTGTTTTCAACCTACTGCACACGCGTCCATAAAACTGGAATTATGAATTTTAAACACTCCCGTGCTGGTTGATTTCCACTTCAGCATTCGGCCTTCCTCCGTCATAATTCTTTTCGCATGGACAATTTTGAAACCAGATTCGGCGGCATCGCGCGGCTTTACGGAAAAAGTGGACTGGAAAAACTCCGCGCCGCGCACGTTTGCATCGTTGGCATCGGCGGCGTGGGCACCTGGGCGGCGGAGGCGCTGGCCCGCTCCGGCATCGGCGCGTTAACGCTGGTGGATTTGGACGAAGTCTGCGTGACGAATATCAACCGCCAGCTCCACGCGCTGACCGAAACCGTCGGCCGCGCCAAAGTCGAAGTCATGGCCGAACGCATTCGCGCCATCAACTCGGATTGCTGCGTGACAGCGAAACAGAAATTTTTCAACGCGCAGACTGTCGAAGAATTGCTCGCGCCGAAATACGATTTCATCCTCGATGCCATGGACGACGTGATCAATAAAATTTTGCTACTCGTGCGTTGCCGCGAATTAAAGTTGCCCGTCATCACCTCCGGCGGCGCGGGCGGACGGCGCGAGCTGACTTCCGTGCGCGTCGGCGACTTGTCCCAAGCCAGCCACGACAAATTGCTGGCCGAAGTGCGGCGCAAGCTGCGTCAGGAACACGGCTTTCCCGCCGGTCAGTCGGCCATGAATGTGCCGTGCGTCTATTCCGTGGAACGAACTATTTATCCCCAAGCCGATGGTTCGGTGTGCGAAATGCGATCCGCCGCCGAGGACGGAACAAAATTGAACTGCAACGGCGGCCTTGGCTCGGCCGCGTTTGTCACCGGCGCGTTTGGTTTTGCGGCGGCGGGATTTATCGTGCGGCAAATTGCAGAACGGTAGGGTGGCGGTGCTCCGCCGCCTATGCTAAATAAAAACCTGCTTGATGCAGGATGGCGACGCGGCAGCGTCGCCCTACCCACCGAAGACGCGCAGGAAATTTTCTTCCACGCGAGCGGCAAGCGACTCCGTCTTTTCTCCCAAAAATTCCGCGAGGCCGGAATAAACGGAAATAAGATTCGCCGGATGATTCAACGCCTTGCCATCCGCGCCGCCGAGCGAAAACATGATTTTCTCCGGCGGCAAATGCTGGTCCGGCGCATCGGTCTCGATGAGCAATCGTTCGGCGGGAACAGACTTGAAAGTTTCGCGCTGTTTTAATTTCCGTTCATTCAAAAAATAACCTGGAAAACTGAAATACGCGCCGAGCTTGGCGAGCGCGGGAATCATTTCCACCGGCCCGCCGTAGCTGTGCAGCACCAGACCGCGTGCCGGGCGCGGGTTGGTTTGGAGCAGCTCCAGCAATCGTCCCCACGCCTGCAAACAGTGAATGCTGACGGGCAGATTCCGTTCGGCGGCGATTTGCAACTGCGCCAGAAAAACTTCTTCCTGACCTTCGTAACTTAAATCCGGTTTCCAGCGGTCGAGGCCGATTTCGCCGACGGCGGACGGAATTTCGTCGAGAAATTTTTCCAGACTGGTTTTCCAATCCGGCGTGCGCTCGTGCAGATACCACGGATGGTAGCCAAAACTCGGAAGCACGATTTTATTTTCCCGCGCCAGCGCCAGCACCTGCGGCCAATCTGATTCGCACGCGCCGTTCACGACCATTTTTTTGACGCCAACTTTCTCGCAGGCGGCGAGCAGTTCTTTTTGCCGACCGGCAAAACGGTCGTCCTGAAAATGATTGTGCGCGTCGTAAAAGTTCATTTTGCATTAGCATCCGCAAACTGCCGGATGCGTTCCCAGACTTTGGCGAGCGCGTTGCGGCGGTTCGGCGTGAGATGCTGTGTGATGCCGAGCGGCGCGAGAAACTGCGGGTCGTGCGCGAGAATTTCCGCCGGCGCGTGACCGCTGTAAAATTCACAAAGCAAACTGGCGATGGCCTTGACGACGAGCGAATTGGAATCGCCAGCAAAGAAACAGTGGCCGTCGCGGAATTCAGCGACGAACCAAAGTTTTGCCAGGCAGCCGGGAATCAGGTTTTCGTCCCCGCGCAATTCCGGCGCGAGCGGCGGAATTTTTTTGGCGCGCTCGACCAAAAGCGCAAAACGGTCTTGTCCGTTTTTTAGCGCGGCGAGTTCGGCGGTGAGTTGCTGTTGTTTTTCCGCGAGGTTCATGACGCGGAAGAAAACTCAGTCCGTTTGCGGTTCATCGTCACCGGCACTGGCCGATGGCGGCGCGGGAGCTTCGGCGGCGGGTTCGCGCGGTTCCGGCGGCGGACGTTGTGGTTCGTTACGGCGCTGATTTTGATCGCGAAAATCGCGGCGCGGTTCGTTGCGGCGCGGCTCGTCACGCCGTGATTCGCGTGCCGGCGGTTGCGATTGTTGCTGCGGACGCTGCGGCTGGATGTGGCGGAGCGCGCGGCGCAATTCATCAATTTCCCGCTCGTCGGTGAGCTTCTGGCGCTCGGCAATCTCGACCAGTTCGAGCACTTCATCCATCTGGTCGTGCAGTTCCTTCAGCGCGTTGGCGATGAAAGTCGCATGCGCCACGGCTTCGTGGATGGCGGTGTCCTCGGCGGGACGGAAATCGGCGGGCTTGACCCATTGGCGCTGGGCGGGCGGCACGCGCGGCGGCGGCGGTTGCGGGCGTTCGTCGCGCCGTGGCTCACGGCGAAAATCACGGCGTTCGTCGCGGCGCGGTTCGCGCGTTGGCGGTTCCGGCGGTGCGGGCGGAACTTCTGCGGCGGTTTCGTGAGCGGGTTCTTCCGCCGACTCTTCGCCGGGGGCGGCAAATTCGGCGGGCGCTTCCGCGTGCGGCTCGCGGAAACCACCTTTGGTTTCCGGCTCGTCGGGTTCCGCGTGTTCGTGATGTTCCACGGTTTCGGCGGACGCGGCGGCGGGTTCAACCCTTTCTGCAGCGGGCGAAATTTCTTCGGCGTCGGGCGCACCGGTTTTGGCACCCACCGGACGCGGAGTGCGGCCACGGCCGCCACGGCGACCGCGCCGACGGCTGTTGCCGGCGGGACGGCGGGGCGAATTTAAATTGGATTGTTCGTCAGGCACAAATTTTACGAGAGGATGGCGGCTCGGCGCGTAAAAGCAATCGCGAATTACGCCGACTTCTTCACAAATAGCGCGAGCGAGGCGGTGAAGCCGTGGAGAAAATTCTTGTCGCCGATGGGGCCGATTTCGCCGTTGCAAAAAAAACCGGCGATGCCCGTCGGGCCGAAATGCGCCTGCACCAGTTCGGAATCATGGCTGGTGCGGCCAAAGAGATTCTTCCCGCGCCCGTTGCAGCAAAATAGGCAGCCGCCGTAAATTTCCGCGCCCGCCAGCCGCACTTTTTCGCGCGCGAGCAGTTCGCTCAAATCCTCCGACGCGGCGGCGGCATCGCGGCGCTGAAATTGAATCGTCTGTCCCATGCGCGGCAATGCACCGACGGCGAGCACGCCGGAATTCGGATCGCCGCCGAGCAAATTCCGCACGAGAAAATCGCCGCGATGAAATTCGTCGAGGTATTCATTCACGACGAGGCCGATGTGGAGGTTGCCCGCCGCTTTGCGCTGTTCTTCCGCCGGCAAACTTTGCACGGTCTCGGCCAGCACCGCGTAGGCGGGGCGATTGGCGATGTTGCGAATGAGATTTTGTTCGACGCGCGTCAGCGTCCACGCCTCGCCGATGGGCGTGCAACCCTGCGAAATCACGCCGGCCAGCGCCACTTCGCCGCCAACCGCGATGGCCACGCCGCCGTCGTCGAAAACTTCGCCGTCGAGATAAACCTGCGCGGACGGCTCGGAAAAATTACCGCTGGCGAGTCCGCCGTAAACGGGAATGCTGGAATAATTTTGATTCCACGACCGCAGCCATTTTTCGCCGTCGAGGTTGAACGGATTCGCAAACGCGAGCCAGCCGTTCACCTTGCTTTTGGCGATGCCGGTTTCCACCGGCCAGTAATCTTCGCCCTCGGCGGAATCCACCTGTTCCTGCGTAAAGCGGACGCCCTTCAGCGTCGCGCCGGGCAGCGAATACAGCGCCAGCACGAGGCCGCCCGCGCCTTCAATTTCTTCGGAGTTGGCGACCAGCCCGCCGCCGGAGCAGCCGACGAGCAACGGAATCTGCGCGTGCAGCCGGAGAATTTCCAAAACCTGTTCCGCATCGGGGAAAAATTTTGGCGACAGGAAAACCAAACCGAGCGACACCGATTTCGCCGGGAGCCGCGCCCGCAATCGGCGCGCCCAGTCGGCGAGGCCGGCTTCGTTCAGGCCGTCCGACCAATACGCTGCAATGGAAGTTTCTTCGCTCACAAATTTACTTTAACCATGCCACAACTTTTTCGCCCGCCCAAATATCTTTTACTTTTTGCCGCTCGCGCGCGACGGCAAATTTTTTGCCGCTGACCAAAACCTCCGCCGCCAGCGGCCGCGTGTTGTAATTCGACGCCATCACGAAACCGTAGGCGCCCGCGCTCAACAGCGCCAGCCGGTCGCCTTCGCCGACTTTGGCGAGCGGGCGATCCTTGCAAAAATAATCGCCGGATTCGCAGATGCCGCCGACGACATCCGAGGAAACCGTTGCGCCGCCTTTTTTCACAAGCGGCACGATTTCATGATACGAATCGTAAAATGCCGGGCGGATGAGGTCGTTCATCGCCGCGTCCACGATGACGAAATTCTTTTTGCCCGTGCGCTTCACATATTCCACCTGCGTGACCAACGTGCCCGCGTTGCCAACAATGAAGCGACCCGGCTCGATCAGAATTTTCAAACCAAGCGGTTTTAATAGCGGCAGCAATTTTTCCGCGTAACTCGCGGGCGTCAAAATGCCTTTCGCGGCGGAAGATTTCCACCACGCCGCCGAACCGCTGGCGAGTGCCGGATTGTAAATGATGCCGAGGCCGCCGCCAGGGCTGAAAAATTCCAGCTTATATTTCGCCGCGAGTTTTTTGACGAGCGGTAAAACTTTTTTTACCGCGAGTTCGTAAGGCGTAACCGAAGTCAGTTGCGAGCCGATGTGCATTTGCACGCCGCGCAGCCAGATGTTGCTCAACTTGCTCGCGCGCGCGTAAATCGCCTCAACGTGTTCAAACTGGATGCCGAACTTGTTCTCGTAAGTCCCGGTCGTAATTTTGGAATGCGTCTTGGCCGAGACATTTGGATTGATGCGCACGGCGATGGGCGCGCGCTTTTTCAACCGCGCCGCCACTTTGTTGATACGCAAAATTTCCGGTTCACTTTCGCAGTTGAAGGAGTAAATCCCCTTCCGCAGCGCAAATTCAATTTCGCTTTCTGACTTTGCGACACCGGCGAAAACGCATTTTTTTGGGTCGCCGCCCGCCGCGATGACGCGCTGCAATTCGCCCGCGCTCACCACGTCGAAGCCGCTGCCGAGATTCGCCAGCGTGCGCATGACCGAAAGATTCGAGTTCGCCTTCATGGCGAAGCAAATCAAGTGGTCGAGCGGCGCGAGTGCGTGGTCGAGTTTTTGAAAATGATCTTCCAGCGTCGCCTGCGAATAGACGTAAAGCGGCGTGCCGAATTTTTGGGCGAGCGCGTCCACGCTTACCTTTTCGCAGAATAGGTTTTTTCCGACATAATGAAAGCTGTGCATAAAGCCGGTATTTTAGTGTCAGCCGGCGAAAGTTCAAGGTTGCTGAAAACAAAAAACCCGCCGGAAAATTCCGGCGGGCGTGGAAGAAAGCAACAGATTATGGGGCAGCCAGAATGGCGGCGCGTTGTTTATGATATTCTTCGGGTGTAATCTGGTCAGCTTGATATTTTACCAGCAGCGCCTGTAATTGCTCCTCTTTGCTGGCAGAAATCGGCAGGGCGGGCACGACAATCGGACTCAAATTGAGACTTTTTCCGGGATAAGCGGTGGACGTCGGTTGGACTTCGACCGGCTTGATGACCTCCATCTGGGACTTGGTTGCTCCATCCGTCTGTTTTTGCGCGGCCGCTTTTTTGATTGCTGCTTTTTGTGCTTTCAAATCCGCCGCCGCTTTCGCTTCGGCTTCTTTTTTGGCTTTCTTTTCCGCCTTGGCTTTTGCTTTGGCGACGGACGCTTCCGCTTCTTTTTGGGCGGCCAGCTGTTTTTCGGCTTCCCGTTTCGCCTTCAAATCGGCCGCTGCTTTATTTGCCGTTTCCCGCGCAGCCTTTTTCTCCGCTTCCTTCTGCATCTTTAAATCAACAGCCGCTTTAGTCGCAGCTTCTTCATCCGCTTTGGCTTTGGCTTCCTTTTTGGCCGCATCTTGCTTGGCCTTCAACTCAGCCGCTGCGGATTGGCTAATATGGGGGGCATTCGGAGTTGATTTCTGAAGGATGGGTTTCATCGCCATGTTTTCGCTCTTGGCGCTGGGTGCGGTAGCAGGTGGATTGGTCGCCGGAACTGTCTGTTGCGCGTCCATTTCCTGCATCTTCGACTCTAACGCCGTGCGCGCGGCGGCTTGTGCGGGATTATCGGTCGCAATTGCGTTCAAAGCTACGCCCAGCGCCAAAGCGCCAAGCCAGAGGGAAATTTTTGGAATCTGCATAACGCGTTTTACGCCAAATTGCCGCCGGAATCAACAGCTTTTCCACCGGGCAAATACAATTTCCGCCAGACCGCCGGCAGGGGACACGCCAGCAGCGAAAGGAAAATCATGCCGCGCACCTCGCTGCGTGAGACCTTCACGCGCTGCGACAACTCAATGACATTCGCCGCGCGCAGCTTTGCAATTGTTTTCGCGCCGATCAAAATCGGCCACGCACACGCCAGCCGCAGGCGAAACTGGCCGAACGGCAGCGTGTTTGTGTAACGCCAGCCAGCCGCCAAGTGTGCTTCCGCCTGATCTAAATAATCGCGGAACAGCGGTAGGAATTTCTGTTCGTTCGCCGGAGACAGCAATGTTTCTGGCAGCAATTTCAGCGGCTCCAGTTTTTCCAGCGGCAGATAACAGCGGCCGTTTTTCAAGTCCGCCGGCAAATCGCGCAAAATGTTCACGAGTTGCAAACCTTTGCCAAACCGGATGCCGTCGGCGATGAATTGCGCCTCGTCCAGCTTCGCGTTGGGAAACAGATGCGCCCGGCATATCTTCGTCCAAAACTCGCCCACGCAGCCGGCCACGCGAAACGTGTAGTCATCCAGTTCCGCCGCCGTTTCCAGCGCGATTGTTTTTTTGGCTGCCGCGTCGGCGAACCGTTGCAAATCTAACTCCTGTCCGCTGGTGATGGTGGCCAGCACCTCGCGCACCAGCTTCAAATCCGCCGGTGAAAGATTTTGCAGCAGCGCGAGGCTGGCCTCGGTTTTTTCCAGCAACAATTTTTCGGCGGGAGCGCCTTGCTGCTGGGCCAACCCGTCAAAATTTAATGGCGCGGAACTCAGGCCGAGAATCCGTTCCCACAGTTTTCGCAACGCCTCCAGCCGCTGCTCCAGCGGAATCAGCTCCGTGTCGGCAATGGTGTCCGTGGTGCGGGCGAGCAGATAGGCGAGGCCGATTTGCGGGCGGATGGCGCGCGGCAGCACACGCAACGTCAGGTAAAACGAGCGCGACACCTGCTTCAGCAGGCGGGTCAGCAATTCCGCGTGTTCCATGCGCGCACTATCGCCAAAGCCGTCGGAGAAATCCAGCCTCGACGTGATGGCGGTGGGGAAACGCCCTGACAATAGCCCAGCCTTTCAAGGCTGGGTAAATCGTCAATCAAATGGAAAAGTCCCGTGAGGGACGGTAGAAAAAATCTATCGTCCCTCACGGGACTTTGGAAAATTGCGGACAACAAATCCCAGCCATAAATGGCTGGGCTATTTTCAGTGAAGCCCGTAGGGCTGGCATGTTTAGTTTTGGATCCTACAAATATGCCGCTGCCAAAAGCAGATTCTTCTTTTCGGTTACGAATGCCGATGAGATAATATCCTCGCAAACCCGATGAATGCTTGTAATTCAAAACGCGCTCTTGGTTTCTTACGTCTTCTGTTGTCCTGCATGCTCGCACAGCAGGCGTTCTGTGCTGGTTCACCTCAAGGACGATTGGAGAAAATGGCTCTTGAATCAGATTTGGTTTTTAAGGGACAAGTCATTTCCGACAGCGCAATCACCAACGCTGCATTCCCAGATTGGGGAAAGCCACACGCAACAGAATTTATTGTCATCTCGGTCTTCAAAGGAAACATTCATACCAACGTCGTAACCTTTTTACACATCACAGGCGGGCCAATGGCGTGGAGCGGCCCTCGTCCGCCGCAACAATATATTTTTGATGTTGGCCGGTCTTACCTCATTTTTGGCATGCAGTCTGATAAAGCAGATTGGCTCTACTCGCCTTCACCCAATGTTGTAACCAAGCCGAATGAAATCCGGCAAATCATGAGCGGCGAAATTCCCATTCGCACTTTGGATGCGCGTCCGCTGGGAAACCTGTCCACGAAGGTCGCCCACTGGTTCGAACTTAATCTGCTTCTCAACGATGTAAACCCAACCAACCAACTTTATGCCATTGATAAACTCGACAGCATGAGCCTCGCTGGCCGGGGCAATGATGCGTGGTCACGCAGTGATGATTTCAAACGTGCGGACGTTTTAAGCGCATTGTTACCTCTGATCAACAGCAGCAACGACCAAGTTGCTTGCCGTGCCATTAGTTGTTTTGAAACGGAATCCAAGTCCGCCATCGGTCTGGCGAATTTCGCCGCCGCCTTGATAAAAGTAGCAAATGAAAGTCCTTCTTCGAACAGTCGTCTCACGGCCATAGGGGCTTTGTCTGGCATGCATGGCGAGGCCGTTTCAATTTCACTGGCACAGTTGTTGAAAAACACCGACGAAAATATCCGGCTGGGTGCGGTCAGATTGCTTCCACGTTTTCCTGATGAATTTGCCGAACAGTTTTTACGCATATGTGCGGACGACGAATCCTCGAAAGTGCGCGCCGTTGTTGCTGAAACAATCGGAAACGGGAAGATTAAAACCCTCTTACCAACATTGGAAAAGCTGTGGAACGATCCGATCGGTCGCGACAAGCCACTTCTCATTGATTTAAGCAATCTGAAAGCCGGTGGTCACGTCAGCTCCCCGCAAAACATCGGCGATGTTCACACCAGCACAGGGTATGCTCTTCTTCAGTTCGATCTCGATCTCGTGGGTGAATTTCTTAAAGCCAATCTTTCGGATGAAGGCTTCGGACTTAGCTTCATCAGAAAACTCGCCCCGAACGGGGCTGAACCTTATTTCCCTATGTTGGCGCAAGAGTTAAAAACCCACACCGCCAACAGCGAACAGGAAGCCGCAAAGAACGGGTTTCACTGGGGCTTGTCGTATTGGCTTTCGGGTAATTTCGCATGGGCTTGGGACACCTTGTTTGCATACGTTTCGACGCAAACTCGTGAAGACTTGGCCGATCCCAAAATGGCCCCGATGCTGGACGCGCTGCAGATTGCCGATGATCCCGGTGAAGATAGGACTCGTTCACTCTACGAATTCTTCTTGGACAAGGGGATGATTGAGCGTGCAAAGGAACTGCGCCGTGGAATCATCCGACGAACGGAAGACAAAGCCATTGACAAGAAATCGTTTGGCTTCCCGGAGAAGCTCAAGATATTTGACAAGATGGACGAAAAACATTCGCTAAAACCGGGTCTTGGGCTTTGATCACTTCGCCGTCACGACGACGTAATTTTTTTTGCCTTTGCGGAGCAGGACGTGTTTGCCGAACAGCAAATCGGCGGCGGTCACCGCCCGCGTCGCGCTGGCTTCGCGGACGTTGTTGATATTCACACCACCGCCTTCAATGTCTTTTCGCGCCTGACCTTTGGACGGACACAGACAGGCGTGGACGAGCAATTCCACCAGCGGAACACCTGCACCGTCGAGCTTGGCTTTTTCAATTTCCTTCGTCGGCACTTCGCCGACGATGTCGTTGAAAGTGTTTTCGGAAATTCCTTTAAGTTCGCCGCCGAACAAAATTTCACTCGCACGAACTGCTTCCGCCGTCGCGTGTTCGCCGTGAATCAAATCCGTCGCCGCCTTCGCCAGTGCCTTGTGCGCCACGCGTCCGCCGGGATTTTCCGCGTGCGCCTTTTCCAGCGCTTCAATCTCCGCCTGCGACAAGAACGTGAAGTATTTCAGATAGCGGATGACATCGCGGTCATCCGTGTTAATCCAGAACTGGTAAAATTTATAGACGCTCGTGCGCTTCGGATCGAGCCAGATGGCACCGGCGGCGGTTTTGCCGAACTTCGAGCCGTCGGTGTTCGTGATGAGCGGCAGCGTCAGGCCAAAAACGTGTTTGCCAGTTTTTTTGCG
>CAIOUK010000092.1 GCA_903861445.1 uncultured Verrucomicrobia subdivision 3 bacterium | reverse complement strand
GAAAAGGAAGCGACGACGAAGATTGTGTTTGCGTAAAAATCTTGGGCGGTTGGCTGGAATGTGTCATTCCGGTGACAACGGCGTGAAGGTTGGGTGACAAGGCGAATAACTTGTTGCCGCCGCCGTGGAGAATGTTACAAAGGAGCAACGTCAGATTGCGATGACCAACGGCCAGCAACATTTTGACCTCGGCGCGGATGAGCCGCTCGTGTGCCGCTCCGTCTGGATTTCCGACATCCATCTTGGCACCAAGCACGCGCGGGTGGAAGAGCTGCTGGAATTCCTGCGCATCGTGGATTGCAAATACCTCTACCTAGTCGGCGATTTCATTGACGGCTGGGAACTGAAATTCCGCTGGTATTGGCGCGAGGACTACAACGTGCTCATCCAAAAACTGCTCCGCAAAAGCCGCAAGCAGACCAAGGTCATCTACATCAGCGGCAACCACGACGAATTCATCGAGCAGTTTCTCGGCATGAAATTCGGCACGGTCACGATTGCGCGGCAGGCGATTCACACCGCCGCTGACGGGAAAAAATATCTGGTCATCCACGGTCATCAGGCGGACGGATTGACGCATTTCAATCACCTGTTGGAGAAGCTTGGCTCGCATCTTTACAACTGGATTCTGGATTTCAATTTGTATTTCAACCGCCTGCGCCGCGCGCTTGGCTTCGGTTACTGGTCGCTGGCGGCGTATTTGAAATTCAAGGCGAAGTCCGCCGTAAAATACGTCACGGAATACGAGGACACGCTCGCCGCGATGGCGCGCAGCCACGAGACGCAGGGCGTCATCTGCGGCCACATCCACCGGGCGGAGACGAAGACCATTCAGGGCATCGAGTATCTGAACTGCGGGGATTGGGTTGAAAGTTGCACCGCTTTGATTGAAGATTTCGACGGCAAGATCAAACTCATTCACTTTCATGAAAATGATGTTCTGCGTGCTCGGCGAGGGGCGGGGTCACCTGACTCAGGCGATGGCCGTCAAGGAAATGGTCGAGGCGGCGGGACATCAGGTCGTCGCCGTGACGGTCGGCGCGAGCACGCACCGCTCCATTCCGGAATACTTTACATCGGCGATGAAGCTGCCCGTCCGGCACCTGCCGACGCTGGAGTTCAAATATAAAAACAACCGTGCCGTCAGCAACACGGCCACACTGCTTGCCGTCCTAGTCAACCTGCCGAAATATTTGGGCTACATCCGCCAAATCGACGCTGTCGTCCGCGAAACGCAGCCGGACGTCATCATCAATTTCTTCGAGCCAGTCGCCGCATTCTACACGCTGACGCGGTGGCAACGTCCGCCGGTCGTGGCCATCGGTCACCAGTTCATGTTCCAGCATCCGGGCTACGTCCGCGCGCCGCAGCTTTGGAAACAGCTTTTGAGCATGAGAATTTACACCTGGCTGCTCGGCGCGCGGGCGACCAAGCTGGCGCTCTCGCTTTACGCCGCGCCGGATATGCCAGCCAAACGCATCGTCGTCGGCCCGCCGATTTTGCGGAAACAACTCTTTACGTTCGAAGCCAATCCCGACGGCGACTTCACGCTCGTTTATCTTTTGAATCACGGCTACGCCGACCAAATCATCGCCTGGAGCGCAAAAAATCCGCAGACGAAACTGCATTGCTTTTACGACAAACCCGGCGCACCGGCGGAATTTCAACATTCACCGTCGCTGACGTTTCACAAGCTCGACGGCGAGAAATTTCTGAAGCTGATGGCCAAATGTAAAAATGTCGTCTGCACTGCCGGCTTCGAATCCGTCAGCGAGGCGGCGTGGCTGGGCAAGCCGCTGTTTCTCGTGCCGGTGGAAAACCACGTCGAGCAGCAGGTCAACGCCATTGACGCGCAGCAGTTCGGCATCGCCATCGCGGAAAAAAGTTTCAACCTCGACCGACTCGCGGAACTGCCCGACCGTTTACCGACCGGCGAGTTCCGGGCGTGGCTGGAAAGCGCGCCAAAAAAATTATTTCAAGCCATCGAGCAGGCGGTCGCCAAAAAATCTTCCCGATGAGCGTCGAGAATTTTCTGAAATTTCCACCCGACTTTCTCTGGGGCACCGCCACGTCGCCGACACAAGTGGAAGGCCACATTGACAACGAATGGACAAATTTCACCGCAATGGACGGTGGCCATTGCCGCGTCGCGTGCGACCATTATCACCGTTATCCTGAAGACATTGACTGGATGGCGAAGCTTGGCACGAACGCCTATCGCTTCGGCATCGAATGGTCGCGCTTGCAATCCGCGCCGTTCGCGCCGTTGAACCAAGTTGAGCTGGCGCGCTATGTGGATTTGCTCGACCAACTGATTGCCAAGAGTCTCACGCCGATGGTCGTGTTGCACCACTTCTCCAATCCGCCGTGGATCAACGCCAGCGGCGGTTGGACGAACGCATCCACTATTCCCGCATTCGTGGATTTCGTCCGGCAACTCGTCGCGGCGTTGAAGGGAAAAGTTTTTCTCTGGAACACCTTTAACGAGCCGGACACCTACGCTTGCGTGGCGTATCTGCTCGGCGGTTTTCCGCCACAGAACAAAGGGCGGCTCGGAAAATTCCGCCGCGTCATCGGTCACATGGCGCGCGCTCATGTGCAGGCCAGCCGCATCATCCGGCGCGACGGCGTGGCCAACGGTCGCCAGCCGGAAGTCGGCATCGCGAAGAACTGGACTTTCTTCCACGCCTACAAAAAACACTCGCCGTGGGATCGCGCCACGGCGTTCGGCTGCCATTACACGTTCAACAAATTTGTGCTGGACGCCTTCCTCGGCGGCTGGCGGCGCAAGGCTTCGACCTTCATCGGCCTGAATTATTACGGGCGGGTGCGCTTCCATCATTTCCGCGCCATGATTCCGGCCAGCGGCGCTCCGGTGAAAACGCTGAAGGATTTTGGCTTTGTCTGTGACGACATGGTGGAGCGCTATCCCGAAGGTCTCGAAAAAATCCTGGCATATCTGCACCGGAAATTCCGCCGACCCATTTACATTACGGAACATGGCGCAGCGTCGGCAGACGAAAACTTTCGCGCCCGCGACCTGAAGCAAAATCTCGGCGCGCTGCACCGCTCAATCCAATCCGGCGTGGACGTGCGCGGGTTTTTTTATTGGTCGCTGCTGGACAATTTCGAGTGGCAATTCGGTTACACCAAGAAATTCGGTCTGCTCGCCGTGGATTTTTCCGACCCGAAGCTGCCGCGTTCACCCAAACCGCTGGCGGAGGTTTATGCGCGGATTTGCCGCGAGAACGCGATGCCGTCTGGCTAAATTAATGGCTGCCGTTCGATTTGAACTACCCGAAAAATGGCCGTCAGTCACCGCGCCGCGCATTGGCCACCGCGCGAAAAATGCGCAGCAAACCATAGTCATATTTTTCGCCCAGCAATTCCCGCGCACCAACGATGTTGCCCCAGCCGGTGCGCTTGAACGCAGCGGCGATTTCCGTCTGCGCTTCGGCGTCCAGCAAATCCGCCAGCTCGATTTTCTCGCCAGCTTCAATCGCCGTGGCCAGATGCCCGTAAATCGTGCCGATGACTAAGCCGCGCGCCTCGGCGATTTCCACCGGTGACGCGCGCGCGCGAAAACGGCGGAGCGTTTCGCGCGCGGTGTCGCCGAGGCTGGAACGCTGCGGCAACGGGACAACGAAGGAATCGTCGGCAAATATCTGGCGTGGATTCGTGGCCAGATGCTGCGCGATTTCCTGGAGAAAAACGTCGCCGTATTCGCGCAATTTCTTTTCGCCCACACCGCTGATGCGGGCAAAATCGCGTTCGCTCGCGGGATAATTCCGCGCCATCTGCCGCAGGGCGACATCGGAAAAAACAATGTAGGCCGGCACGTCGCGTTCGTCGGCCAGCCGCTTGCGCAAGTCGCGCAGCCGCTCGAACAACCCTTCGTCGCACGAAATTTCGCCAACTTGGTGCTTCTTCGTTTCCGGTGCGGCGACGGGTTTAGTGAGCGTGACCTTGCCGCGCGATTTGAGAATCGCCGCGCCGGCATTGGTCAATTCCAGCGTGCTGAATTTCTCCGTCGTCTGCCTCAGATAGCCGAGCCGCACGAGTTCACGCCCGATGGCCGCCCATTCGGGGCGACTGTGTTCCTTGCCGATGCCGTAGGTCGAAAGCTGCGCGTGTCCCCATTTGCGAATTTTTTCCGTGTCCGCACCCGTGAGCACTTCGACAACATGGTTCAGCCCGACGCCGAAATTTGTTTTCTCGCGGATGCGGAAGACACAGGACAGAAATTTCTGCGCCGCCAGCGTGCCGTCGAACGTGGCGCGCGGCGAAAAACAATTGTCGCACGCACCGCAGTTAATTTCGGTAGGGCGCGCCACTCCGTGCGCGCCGTCGGCGGGCAGAGGACTGCCCGCCCTACCATCGTTGCCAGAAAATTCCTCGCCAAAATACGCCAGCAATTCCACACGCCGGCAATTCGCGCACTCGGCGTAGTGAACCATTTGCTGCAATTGTTTCCGGGCGTTTTCGCGTTCCTGCGGATTCGGTTTTTCGTCAATGAACATCGTCTGTTTCACCGCATCGCCGGCGCTGAATAGCAAAACACATTCGCCCGGCAAACCGTCGCGGCCCGCGCGGCCGGTCTCCTGATAATAGCCCTCGATGTTTTTCGGCAGGTCGTAGTGGACAACGAAGCGGACGTTCGGCTTGTTGATGCCCATGCCGAAGGCGATGGTCGCGCAGACCACGCGGATGTTGTCGCGCAAAAAAAGTTCCTGATGCTCGCTGCGTTCCTTCGGCGTGAGGCCGGCGTGATACGGCTTGGCCTTGATGCCGTTTTCGGTCAGGCGTTCGGCCACGCTTTCCGCGCCTTTGCGCGAGAGGCAATAGACGATGCCGCTTTCCTTGGGCCGCGCGCGGAGAAATTCAAAGAGCTGGTCAAACGGTTTGTTTTTGGCAAGGACGCGGTAGGTCAGGTTGGGCCGGTTGAAGCTGGCGACGTAAATCTTCGGATCGCGCAACTTGAGATGCGTGATGATGTCCTCCCGCACGCGACCGGTGGCGGTGGCGGTGAGCGCCATGAACGGCACGTTCGGGAAAAGTTTTCGCAACTCGGAAATCTGGCGGTATTCCGGGCGGAAATCGTGGCCCCATTCGCTGATGCAATGCGCCTCGTCAATCGCGATGAGCCGCACATTCCAGCGCTGCAAGTCTTTCAGAAAACCGGACAGCATCAGCCGCTCCGGCGCGACGTAGAGCAATTTGAATTCGCCATTGTGCAGCCCGCGCAGGCGTTCACGACCCTCGCCCGCCGCGAGCGAGGAGTTCAAAAACGTGGCCGCGATGCCGCTGGCTTGCAGCGCGTCCACCTGATCTTTCATCAGTGCAATGAGCGGCGAGACGACCACGGTGAGTCCGTCGCGCGCGAGCGCGGGCAACTGGAAGCAGAGCGATTTACCGCCGCCGGTCGGCAGCAGCGCGAAGACATCTTTGCCGGCGAGCGAATCGCGGATGATCTCCTCCTGCAACGGGCGGAACGAGGTGAAGCCAAAGTATTGCTTCAGCAGCGGGAGCAGTTCTGGCGCGGCAGATTTCAACGCGGACAAAGTAGCGGCTTTCGGCAGAAAGCCGCCATCTAAAAAAATTCCCAGAAATGCGGCGCTCGGCCGAGACGCCGCTACGTCAATGATACTCCTGCACGGTCTTCACCGCGTAGCCGGATTTTTTGAGCGCGGCGATGCCGCGCGCGGCGGCGAGGGCGCTGGAAATCGTCGTCATGATCGGCGTGTTGGTATAGACGGCGGTGGTGCGGATTTTCACTTCGTCGGCGCGCGGATTGGCACCGCTCGGCGTGTTGATGACGAGTTGCAGCTCCTTGTTTTTGAGCAGATCCACCGCGTTGGGCCGGCCTTCGGTCAATTTGTGGATGCGTTCCACTTTCAACCCGGCTTTTTCCAGCACCGCTGCGGTGCCGCCGGTGGCAACCAGTTCAAAACCAAGTTCGACAAACTGTTTGGCCACATCGGCAATTTTCTTTTTGTGCGCGTCGCTGACGCTGATGAAAAGTTTTCCGCCCGTCGGCAATGGCGAGCCAGCGGCCATTTGCGATTTCGCGTAGGCGATGCCGGGATCGGCGTCGAGGCCCATGACTTCGCCGGTGGAACGCATCTCCGGCGAGAGCAAAATATCCTGCCCGTGGAAGCGGTTGAACGGGAACACGGATTCCTTCACCGCCCAATATTTCGGCCAGATTTCCTTGGTGAACTTCAGTTCCTTCAGCGTTTTGCCGGCCATCACCTTCGCGGCGAGTTTTGCGAGCGGGAAACCGATGGCTTTGCTCACGAACGGCACCGTGCGCGACGCACGCGGATTCACTTCGAGCACGTAAACCGTGTCGCCTTTCACCGCGTATTGGACGTTCATCAGGCCGACGACTTTCAATTCGCGCGCCATGGCGTGCGTGTAATCGCGGATGATGCCGATGACTTTTTTCGAGAGCGTGTGCGGCGGCAGCACCATTGTGGCGTCACCGGAATGCACGCCGGCAAACTCGATGTGCTCGAGCATTCCGCCGATGACAATCGTGCCTTCGTCGGAATTGGTGAACAGGCCGACGTCCGTGATGCAATCCACGTCCACTTCCGTGGCGTCTTCAAGAAATTTGTCCACGAGCACCGGGCGTTCCGGCGAAGCCTCGACGGCGAACTTCATGTAATGCGCCAGCTCGGCGTCGGAATAAACAATCTGCATCGCGCGGCCACCCAGCACGAAGCTCGGACGAACGAGCACCGGATAAGTCAACCGCTTGGAAATGACGAGTGCTTCCTCGGCGTTCGTCGCGAGGCCGTTCGGCGGTTGCGGAATGTCCAGCTTGCGCAGCATCGCGGCGAACAGCTTGCGATCTTCCGCGACCTCGATGCTCTGCGGCGAGGTGCCGATGATGTTCACGCCGTTCTTCTGCAAGCCGAGCGCGAGGTTTAACGGCGTCTGGCCGCCGAATTGCGCGATGGCGCCCCAGCATTTTTCCCGCTCGTAAATGTGCAGCACGTCTTCGAGCGTGAGCGGCTCGAAGAAAAGTTTGTCGCTGGTGTCGTAATCCGTGGAGACGGTTTCCGGATTCGAGTTCACCATGATGGTCTCGAAGCCGTCTTCCTTGAGCGCGAAGGCGGCGTGGACGCAGCAATAATCAAATTCAATGCCCTGGCCGATGCGGTTGGGGCCACCGCCGAGAATCATGACTTTTTTCTTGGGCGACTCCGGCTTCACCTCGTCATCGCCGCGGTCGTAGGTGGAATAATAATACGGCGTGTAAGCCTCGAACTCGGCGGCGCAGGTATCCACGAGGCGGTAACTGGGGACGAGGCCGAGTTTTTTGCGTTCGGCACGGATTTTGTCTTCGGTGGTGCCGGTGAGATGGGCGATTTGCCGGTCGGAAAATCCGAGCGACTTGGCTTGAGCGAGTTTTTCGGCGTTAAGTGATGGCATCGGGCGAAAATAAATTCGCGATAGTAAGCCGGATTTTGGGGCGGGTGTCGAGCAAGATGCGCGAAGTTGGAAACGAGGGACGGTGTTGCCGGCGTGCCGCCGCTGACTTAAAGGAGCTGCCCAGTTTGGGCAGCCCCTGTTGGCAAATTATTAAGGCTCGATAACCGCATTCTTCTGCAATGTGACTGCGGTCTGTGCCAGTGCCCGGCCATGCAATACGGCACCGGTGTTCATCGCAATCAAGGTTTGGCATAATATAATTCCATCGAAGCTCGAGGTTGTTCCCAGAGTCGTTTGGCCGCCGACTTGCCAGAAGATATTCTTGGCCTGTGCGCCGCCCGTCAGAATAACTTGTGCGCCGTTGCCCACGGTGAGATTTCCTGCCACTTGGAAAATCCAGACATCATTTGCTCCGCCCGTGAGGGTCAAGCGTTTGGGGATGAGAACCGAACTGCTCCATTTGTAGAGACCCGGAGTGATGGTCATCCCGCTGATGTTCCCCGCCCCCAGTTCTGTGGACTTGGGTAATGTCCGGCCAGCGGCGTCGGTGTATGCGGTCTGCATATCGCTTACCGCTGCTGTCAAATCGGTCGGGTCGATTACTTCACAAGCCGGACCAGCAGCATCAACAGTGAAGATGGTTCCATTCACTTCGTCGCAAGCCAATAGCAGGGCGGCTCCGGTGATTGGACTTGTTCCAACATTGCCAACAATCGCTGATGGATAGACGTCGGTGACGCCTGATTTTGATAAGATCACGAAATTGCCAGCCGATCCAAGATTGACTGGCGCCAGATGATTTATTGGAGCCGGCTTTGAGAATGCTTTGGGTGGAGTGGCCAACCCCAAAGCGGGGCTGGATAGCAGCGCCAGCAGCGTGGCCATTAGGACTGAACGGATGCCAATTTCATTGTTTGTATTTTTCATAGGTTGCTTTCTTCATTTTTCACCTTACTGGGGAATATCTGTAACCATAAATGAATTACTCCCTACCGCCAATGGGGTGTTCACCCCATGTGAAGTTTTGCGCCGGTGCGAGTTATTTGTCGAAGCAAACGCGCTGGTGTCGGATTTTCTAGACTGGTGTCGAGCAAGCTACGCATTCGTTCTGCTTGTCACGTCCCGTTTGGTTTTATTTAAGTTCAAAATCGTGTTGGCCTTTGAACGAGCCGGCCACCACGATGATCCGGTAAACGACGCCGTTGGTCAGGGGTTGGGCGCTAAAGCCAGTCAGCACCGGTTTAAGGCCGCGGATGGATTGGCCATAGGTAAAAGCTTTTACGGGCACGGAGTTGGAATCGGAAACGAGGTGCCAGAGAGGCGGCGTGGCTGGATTGGTTCGATAATCGGCCAGTGGCACCACTTTGATTTCCGTCAACCGGAGCGAACGGTTAAGCCCAAAAATCAGCGACGGCTCCGTCTCGGTGCGGTGTTTGCGCGAATGCACCATGCGCGAGGTGTGAAAAATCTCAATGGTCTTCGGCTGGAACCAATCGGTGAAATAAACGGCATAGACGACCATCAGGGTCACGGCGATAAGGATAAGCAACCAATTTCTTTTCATGATTATATTGTAACGTCGCGCGTCAACGGCGCGTCGAATCATTAGCCAGACGCTGCGAGTATCGTCATGGTTATGAAAATTATGGCAAGAGTTCAAATCGGGTCGTTCTGCCGACGTGCAAACCGTTGGCGGACGGACGCGGCGTTTACTTTGATTGAGCTGCTCGTGGTCATCGCCATCATCGGCATACTGGCGGCAATGCTGTTGCCGGCGTTGGGTCGCGCCAAAGAAACTGCGCGGCGCATCTCCTGCATGAACAACTTGCGGCAGATGGGCATCGCTTCGCAATTGTATGTGGACGATTATCAGGGAACTTATCCGCCGCGCTCTAATGCGGATCGCTGGCCCGACAAATTCTATGATCAATACGGTAAAAATATAAATTTACTGCTATGTCCGACTGATGGGCTTTTGGGGCAGATTCCCCAGACGGGCGGTGCATCCAACAACGTGGCGGACGCCTCACCGCGCAGCTATATCATCAATGGCTGGAACGACTGGTATGCCGACAGTCTCGGCACGACTGATTTTTCGGTCATCACGGCTGCCGAAGCTCAAAACGGTCTGAAAGAAGATGTCATCCTGTATCCCACGGACACGGTGATGCTCGGCGAGAAAACCACGTTTAAGGGTGATTACTATATGGATTTGCTGGAAGGTAACGGCAACGACATTGACGCGGTGCTCGAACAAAGCCGGCATTCCAGCAGCGGGCCGCTCAGTGCGACCTCCGGTTCAGCGGGCGCCGGCGGCGCCAACCAAGCGTTCCCCGCTGTCAGCGCGCGTTATCTCAAATGTCCCCAATCCATGTATCCCTTGAATCTCTGGTGTATCACGGACAGCAACCGGCTTAATTTCGCGCATTTGTATTGAGCGGCGAGCGGCAGGCTGGGATGAAGGCGGGCCGTTCCTGAAATTCAATTTTTCCCGTCGTTTTCCGCCGTCTTTTGGTGCCGAAGATCACAACCCGCGATTGCACCGTCACCCTGATTCGTTTAGTTTCCGGCCATGCCCTTTTTGGGAAAAGTGAATTTCGGCGCGTGGCTGGCGCTCCTGCTGCCGCTCGTCGCATCAGCACAAGTCGATCCGTTCAAACGCGAACTCATCCAATTCGGCTACAATCAGCCGGTGGAAGGCCGCGCGCCGGTGGCGGGTTATCTGTATTATTATTACAACCAGCCGGATTTTCTGCGCACGAACCTCACGCTGCGCCTGGCCGTCGCGCCGACGTATGTAGATTCCGAGGTCGGTTTCGTCCACGGCCTCGGCCCGAACACCGATCTGGGTGTGGGCGTAGCCGGCGGCGGTTTTGCCGACAGCTACAACGAGATTCGCGGCGGCCAGTGGCTTCAAGGCGAATCCTTCGACGGCCACAGCGCCGAAATTTCTGCGAGCGTTTACCATCTATTCAATCCCGGCGATTTGATTCCGCTGAATCTCGTGGTGCGTGGCGCGCTGCATGATTCCTTTTACGCCGCCAACGAAAACACGGCGGCAAATTTCCAAACGCCCAAGGACACGCCGAGTTTTAATTTCCGCACCGGCCTGCGCTACGGCGGCATCGAGCCGACGCTGTTTCCCGCGCTCGCGATGGAACTGGCCATCTGGTATGAAGGCCAGTTTCGCGGACAATCCGGCAACTACGGTTTCGCCGGCGACCGCGAGGTGGAACCAAGTTCGCATTTATTCTGGGCCTCGGCGGCGTTGTCCTACACGTTGCCGGAGAGTCAGCAGAATTTTTTCATCCGCACCGTCGCCGGCACCAGCGTGGACGCCGACCGCTTGAGCGCGTATCGGCTCGGCGGTTTTCTGCCGATGGTGGCGGAATATCCGTTGTCACTACCGGGTTATTTTTTTCAAGAATTCAGCGCGCGTCAGTTTGCGTTGGTCAATGCCAGCTATCTGTTGCCCATCGCGCCAAATGAGCGATGGAATCTGGAGTTCAACGCCGCGACCGCCGGCATTGATTATCTTTCCGGCACCGGGCAGCCGGGCAACTGGGTCAGCGGTGTCGGCGGCGGCATCATGTATCGCTCGCCGTCGGATCAGTTCAAATGCGTCGTCGCCTACGGCTACGGCATTAACGCCATCCGCTCGGACGGGCGCGGCGCGAACAGCATCAGTGTGCTGCTGCAATTCGATTTGGAGAAAGTGCATAGCCGCGAGTTCAACGCCCCAAAGCCCGGACGCTGGAATGGTTGGAACTGGCTGTTGGGACGCTGAAGCGGCGTGAAAAAAACTTGCTTCCGGCAAGGCGTCAGGCAAGCTTTTCAGCTCGGTTGCGCATATGGTGGAATTGGCAGACACGCTACTTTGAGGTGGTAGTGCCGTGAGGCGTGCAGGTTCAAGTCCTGCTATGCGCACCACTTTTAGCCGGATTTTCTTCGGTTTTTCTGAGCGGATTTTGGTTGCCTTACTTTGGGTAAAAAGTCCGGAAGGTTGTGAACCGCGTTGCAAATAGATCACAATTATAGAAACCTGCCTTCGCTTGGCCGCGTCTCCCCACTGGTCTATGACTGGACGGTTAAAACAATTATTTTGGATTTTGCCCTTGCTGCTCGCCGTTTTGGTGGCGGGTCTGGGCTGGTGGGGCAACTGCCGGTTGCGCGAGACCATCCGGGGCGAGCTGAAGGCCCAGTTGGCCACCACGCTGAATGCGAATATCACCGCCTTGGGAATTTGGGTTACCGATCAGTCGCGGCTGGCGGTTTCGCTGGCGGAAGATGCCCAGCTCCAATCGCTCGCCGGCCGGATTTTTCAAGCTGACCCGCACCTTCGCCGGGATTTGCCGCCCATGCCGGAACTGAACGGGTTTGTGCAGGATTTCAAACCGCGTCTGGCGCAGCTCGGCTATGAAACCGCGGAATTGGTGAATACGAATTTCATGATCGTGGCGAATTCGCAGCGCGGGCCGGTGGGTGCCAATGTGCTCATTTCGGACGCGCACACCAACAAATTTGCCGAACTGTTCGCGACGGGCAAACCGGTCATCATCACGCCGTTCAAGCCGGAATTGCTCCTCCAGCGGCGCGCGAAAAAAAATGAACTGAACCCGTCACGCCCCCCCGCCATGCGCCGGCTGAATAATTTTCAAATCATGACCACCGCGCGCCGGCGCGGCGATGTGACGCTGATGCAGGTTGCGACACCCGTGCGCGATCAGGCTGGCCAAATCTTGGGCGCACTCGCCTTGATCATCAATCCCGATCAAGAGTTTTCCCGAATCCTTTCGGTGGCGCGCTCGGGTGCCTCCGGCGAGACGTATGCCTTCGACCAGACGGGCTTGATGATTTCCCACAGCCGGTTTGACGAGCAACTGAAGCAACTGGGGTTGCTGGATGCAACGAATGCCAGTTCCGCCCTGAACCTTCGCCTTCACGATCCCGGTGGCGATTTGACGCAAGGGTTCAAGCCGCCGGAGGCCGACCGCAGCAGTCGCCCGCTCATTTCTCTGGTGGCGGATGCTGTGGATGGCGCGAATGAAGTGCGGTTGGAGCCGATGCGCGATTATCGTGGCGTGCTCGTCGTCGGCGCGTCGCGCTGGCTCCCGCAATATGGTTTTGGCGTGGCCACGCAACTGGATGCGACGGAGGCTTTCCGCCCGTTGCACATGTTGCAATGGCTGTTTGTCGGACTGGTGCTGGTGTTGCTGCTGTGCGCGACCGGTTTGTTCGTGCTGTCGAATCTGACTTGGCGGCGGCAGTTGAATGAAGCCGAACTGAAATTGAAACAACTTGGCCAATACACGCTGGAAGAAAAAATTGGCGAAGGTGGCATGGGCGTCGTCTATCGCGCCCGCCACGCGCTGATGCGGCGCGACACGGCGGTGAAACTGCTGCTGCCCGACCGCGCCGATCCGGCGGCCATCGCGCGGTTCGAGCAGGAAGTCTGCCTCACCTGCCAGCTCACGCATCCGAACACCATTCAGGTTTATGATTACGGCCACACGCCCGACGGTATCTTTTATTACGCCATGGAATTTCTGCGCGGGCTGAACCTGCATGAGCTGGTGGCGCGTTACGGGCCGCAGCCCGAAGGCCGCGTGGTGCATATTCTCTCGCAGATTTGCGATTCCCTGGCCGAGGCGCACTCGCTGGGGCTGATTCACCGCGACATCAAGCCGGGCAATATTTTTCTCTGCCAGCGCGGCGGCCTGCCCGACTGGGTGAAGGTTTTGGATTTCGGTTTGGTGCGCGACTATCGCGCCGGGGAAACTCCGCCCGCCGCGACGGAAACCGGCGAGGTGGTCGAAGGCACGCCGTGGTTCACGCCGCCCGAGGCGATTCAGAATCCGGCGCAAGCCGATCCCCGTAGCGATCTCTATGCAGTGGGCGTGCTGGGATATTATCTGCTGACGGGACAATATATTTTCGATGCGGAAACCATTGCGGAAATTCACAAAAAACAATTGTCTGCCGCCCCGGTGCCGCCTTCGCAGCGCACCCGCAATCCCATCAGTGCGGAAATGGAGCAAATCATTTTGCGCTGCCTCGAAAAGGAAGCCGTTCGCCGCCCGCAATCCGCCGCCGAGTTGCGGGCGTGGTTGCAAACATGCCCGACGGTGGCGGACTGGACGGTTGATGCGCGGTTGGCGTGGTGGGAAACGTATGCGCGTGAATCGGTAGTCAGTCTGGAGGCACTCGGAGCCGAAGCCACGCCCATGCCCACCGTGAGCGTAGATTTAGGCACGCGGATGAAAGAGTAATGGCCGTCCGCAAGGACCTTACACCGCCATCACGCCGGACGGAAGCTACGGTCGAGCCCCGGCAGCAATGGAATAGTGCCGGTGGTGGGGTAAGGTGGTCAGACCTCTGACCGCCTTTTAGTGAACCTTAACCTTCTCTCCAACATAAAGCCGATTTGGCTGCAAATCAGGATTCATGGCTTCCAAGTCCGCGATTGAAATTCCAAACTGTCGTGCAATCTTGGCAAAGCTGTCTCCTGGTTGGATAAAATAAATATTAGTCGCATCATTTTGGACGTTCTGCTTCTGCGCCTCGCGGTCAGTGGCACAACCAGCCATAAACAGCGAAGAAAGAGTAACGAAAACAATAACCAACGGATGCCGTATTTTCATAAAGTGTAATGCCGCCTAACAGATAATGGACGCCGGGATGTGTAGCCTATCCTTTTGCACGATTACTCCACCGTCACCTTGGCGTCCTCAAAAATGACGTCGTATTTGTAGCCCGCGCCAAAATCTTTTTTCGTGGAAACTTTTCCGGTCACCAGCACCGTGTCGCCCAGCTTGGCGTCGGTGGTGGTGGTGATGGTCAAATCATGGTCGGCCTTTTCCGCGTTGCCGGAACCGTCGCGGATGTGCAGCCAGTTTTTACCCATGATTTGCGCGTTATACTTCACCACCTTGCCGCGCACGCTGACAGTTTTGCCCGCCAGCTTGGCTTGAGCCGCAAAAATTTCCTGGATCGTTTTTCCACCGTCGGCGCGTTTGATGCCCGTCAAATCAATCGTTGGCTCGGCGGGCTTGGGCGTCAGCGCCGGATGGCCGGGCGGCAGGTTGGGAGATGCCGCGCCGGGCAAAGCCGGATGTCCCGGCGGCAGAGCAGGGGACACGCCGGCCGGTGCCGAACCGCCTTGAACCGTGATGCTGCCGGTGAAAACCACCTCGTCAAAATCGCGGTTGAGCGACTTGCTGTGGTAGCTGGGCATCGGTGTGCCGCCGCCGACGTTGACTTGATCGCCGACCTTGACCGCAAACTGCGTGGCGGCGGCCCAGATTTTTTTGCCGCCGGTGTCCACCAGCACATAGGTGTAGCCGGCAGTGCTCATAGTCTCGACGACCTTGCCGGAAAAGGCACCCGATGAATCGTCAGCCGCCAGAGCGAATTGCAAAGGAAGAACGACACAGATAAGCAGGATTATTTTTTTCATATATTTTTTCTTCGGAATTCCAGGTTTCGTTTTGGTATCAACATTCCATCGTTCAAATTACGGTTGCGGATATTTTTTGGCTGCGTGCGTTGTGTTATGGCCGTTGCCGTCGTGGCAGGTCAGTGTGCAGGTGCCTTGATTTGGGCCGGTGGAAATATATTTGATCACACCGTTGTTGGGCAAAACGTAGGCGGTGTTGAAATTAATCAAATGCGGCTGGGTGGCAGCGTGGGAATCATGACACGTCGTGCAGGCGGCGCGGTAGTTCTCGATGTGAGTGCGATGATATTGCCAGCTCGAAGCCAGATCGCTGTCCACCACGGAAGGACTGTGACATTTGTAGCACAGCGCAAAATCAGCGGGATTGTAAGGCGTGCCGTCCGTCAGCCGCAACTGGCGTTCCAACAGCGGCGAATAAACCGAGCCGTGCGGGCCGTTCGCGCCGGAGCCGCCGGCGGCGGGACTTTGATCGCTGTTATGGCAATCAACGCAGCCGATTTGACTGGAGCTGGTTAGCGGCAGAATCAGACTGGGGGCACTGGGATTTTTCCCGACGCTTTCGACCGGATGAAAGGAAACATTGCCGGGACTGAACTCCAGCCGGGTGTTCGTTTGCGCAAACTGGCGCGGCACCCGCGCCGGCCCGCGCGCGACGCTGTCGCCGTGGCAGCGGAAACACAATTCGTATTCGTGTGCGACGGCGTTGAGCTGGCCGCCGCCGGCGCTGATGCCGGACACCGCCGCGAGTGCTCCGGAGATTTGTTTTTTGCCGGCCGGCACGCTGCTGACGGCGTGTGGATTGTGACAGTCGGCACAGGTCGCGTGGCGGGTCGGTGGATTGATCAGGTCTTCGCGAGGATTGTGTGCGGTCGAATCCAGTGAAATGGGATGGGCGCTGAATTTCTTCAGATCGGTTGCGACATTTTTCCCGGGGCCGTCGCCCGCATGACAGTCAATGCAATTTCTTTCCGGTGTGGCAAAACGCATCAAGGCGGACTTGATGCCGGCGGCATGCGACACATGACAAGTGGCGCAGGCCGCGTGCGCCACCGTATTCACCGGCGCTGCGGCCTTGCTTTGGAGACCGCTTTTTGCCGGCGCAATTTGGCTGGCCAACGTCTGTGGCAGGAGTTTGCTGGAAACCGCATGCGCGGAACCCGACCAACCGTTCAAGGTGTGGCAAGTCACACAGAGTTGCGAACTGCTGTTGTCCATGACCAGAAAATATCCGTATTGGTTATTGTGCGGATCATGACAGGTAGTGCATTGCATCTGGCCGCTTTGATCCAGGGCGACTTCCGGCGGCAGTGCGCCAGGGGTCGCAGGATCAACCAAGCCACCGGCGGCGGGGTAGGCGCTGGCGGCGCTGGCCAGGGCGGAATTGTAAATGAATGAAACCGGATGATCCGAAGTAAGGTCCGTGCCCAGATTGTTCGTGCCGGAAATCGTGGCGGTATTCATGGCGATGCCGCTGGGGCAACTGCTGACCGAGCCTAAAGCAATTGTGCCATCGTGACAGCTCAAGCACAGCCGGGACGAGCCGTTTGGCTGGCCTATGGTAATATGCAAAGCCTGCAGCGTGGCACTGGTGAACGGGGTGTAAGTGGCGGAAGACATCTGGTGATTCCACAGCGGTCCATCGGTGGCGGAGGCGTGGTGCGGCGTGTGGCAAAAAATACAGACGTCCGATTCCGTGACCGCATGCACCGTGCCGGGGCTGCTGACCGAAAGATTATGCTTCGAGAAAATAATGCTATTTGGATTGTCGGCGGCGCGGACGGCAAAACCAAAAAACACCAGGCCGGCGAGGGCAATGGAAAGTTGCCGGCGGCGAAAATAAATTTTTTGTGCACCCTTCATGGTTTGCTCAAATATCGAAATTCCTGGAGCCGGTGATTGAACGCGTCGGCCACGAAAATTTCATTCTTGGAATTGATCACAATCGCATTCGGCAGACAAAATTGCCCGGCCGCCGCGCCCGGCTCGCCAAAATCAAGCAGCAACCGGTTTTGCTCGTCAAAAATCTGCACGTTGTTGAACACACCGTCCACGACATAAATGTGTCCATCGCCATCCACCGCCACGCCTTTGGGCCGACTGAAACGTCCCGGCCCATCGCCTGCGCTGCCGAAGGTGCGCAGGAAATGTCCGTCGGCATCGAAGATCTGAATGCGGCAATTCAAAGAATCCGTGACGTAAATGCGGCGCTGGCGATCCACGCTGACGTGCGTGGGAAAATTAAATTCGCCCGGCCCGCGTCCACGCTGGCCGAACTTGGAAATCATTTTGCCATGCAAATCGCAGACGACAATCTGATGCCGCTGCGAATCGGCGATGACCAGACGGTCGCCCAAAAGTGCCAGACCGGTTGGCCGTTCCAGTCCGTTGGTGATAGCGAACTGCACTTTGCCATTTTTGTCAAAGGCGATGACTTTACCTATTGCGGAATCGGCCACGAAAAAAGTTTTCCCTGCGTGCACCGCCGCCACCGGCGACAACAGGCGAATATCGCCGACAGCTGACCAGCTCTGCCATTTTTTATGGGTCAAATCGAGGTAGGCAACCGTGCCGGCGGCGGTGTCGGTGACCAAGAGATTTTCCGCGTCGTCCACCGCCAGCCCAAACGGTCGGTCCATTTTCTGCCGGCTGCTGGTGACGCCGGTGATCCAGTTGGCGAATCGCATCAGCGCGGGCGGGCGGACGCCGATGTCCGGCGGCTCGGAAATTTCGCGCACAAAAACAATGCGCGGTTCGGCGGGCGGCGGCGGCCAGACGGTCACCGGTTTGGTTTCCGTCGCATTTGTCAGCAGCGCAACGCCAAGCCAGTAGGCCAGAAATGCAAAAACATTTCCCGCGCGCAAACCGGGTGACGGTGTGGCGGGCAAATAGTTTTTGAATTTCGATTTCACGTCAAAAAGATCGGCGCAGGTAGGTGTAAAAGCGATGTTTAACGAGTTCTTCCGTGAAGCCGCCGGATTCGGTGGACTGGCTGTTGAATTCGTAGCCGGCGCGCACGCTCAATTTGCCGCGCGTCCAACTGAGGCTGGTGCGCGCGACGCCTTGAATCTGTTCGGTGCCGGCTAGTTCCTGCAACAGCGCGCCGCCTTCGAGCGACCAGGTGAGCGACATTGGCAATCGGGTGTTGTAACGGCTCGTGAACTGGTATTGCGACTGGTCGCCGTTGTCCGGGTAATGATAAAAAGTCTCGTTGAAATCAAAGCCCAGCGAGGACGCCTCGGAATAGGCAAAATCAAAATTCTGGAAAAAGCGCAACGCCTGATACTGGGTGAAATTCGAATCGTAAGATTCGTATTCGGCGCCGGTGCGGAACCATTTGCGCTTGTAATCCACGCCGCCGACCAGATCGGTGAGCGTCTGCGTGAGCACGGTTGGCGGGGCATTGTTGTCCTGCCAGTTCAGGCGACCGTAAATGCCAATGTGATTCCACAAATCCACCCGCAATTGAGCGGAATAGCTAAACGTGTCATAAGCACTGCTGCCCAAAGATTGACTCTGGTAGGTGATGGTCACGGCCAAAGAACCGTTGGGGTTCATCAGACCGGCCGTGAGCCCACTGGGTGAGGCGACGATTTGAACTTCGGTGAGTTCCCCGGACGGAACCAGTTGGTAGTCGGAGACGGGCAGGATATAGCTACCGACCTTGACGGTCATGATCGTGCTGACGAGAGGATGGGACAAAAATATTTTTTGATAACTTGGGCTGGATACCTGATAAATCGTGTGCGGTTCATCGAACCACGTCTGGAGGCCGCCGGGCGAATTCTGTTCCTGATGATCCACGACCACGCCGGTTCCCAGCGAGAGCCGGCCCCAGGATTGCAGCCGCTTGGTGTAATTTTCATTGAGCGCCAGGCCAAATAAATCATAGGTGGAATTGCCGCCCACCGCCGTGTCCAGCTCATGCGTGCCGTGAGCTTCGAGGCTGGAAGTGAGGCTTTCGTAAAGCTGATGCCGGAGGCCCGCCGTGCCTTGCATCCGCGTGGAAGTGATTTGGATCAATTCGCTCTGGTTGTAATTCAGCAACAGATAGCTGTCCAGATTGTGACGATGATTGAGGGTGAGATTCTCGCTGACGTTGAACGTGTCAATCTGCTGTCCGGAGTATTCAGTCTGGCTGTAACTCAAGCCGGTGCCGGCGGAAATTTGATGGCGCTGGCCAAAGGTCTCGGAATCGGAAATGCCCACGGCCCAGCTCGTGGTGTTGAAACTGTTGCCGTAGTTCAAAGCATTTTCCATCGTGTCAGCGTTCAGCGTCAGGGTCGTCTGCCCGAATTTTCGCTTATGGGTGCCAAGGAAATTCAGATACTCCTCGGTGATTTCCGAGGAGTCCGTCAGGCCGGAAGCGGTTTGGTTCCGATAGCCTAAATCCGCGTTCAGCGTGAAGTCACCCGCCGTCCAACTCATCCGTCCGCCGTAGCGGGTGGAATCCACCGTGTAAGTGTTGAACGTGCCGTAGTCAGTAAAGGTGTGGTCTTGCGCGGCAAAAAACGAGGCGTTGCAAGGCTTCGTGGAAAGCAGATTAAACTCCGCCAGATACCGCAGCAGTTCGGCACTTTCATTGCGGGTCGCCTGGCCGGAACCCGAAGTGCTGCTCCAGCCCCAGCCCAGTTCACCGCTCAAATCAAACGCCAGCAGGTTCGGGTGATAAATCGATCCGGTCGTATGCAAGCCCACCACCGGCGAAACGGAAACGTCATCGTAGGAGCTACTGCTGCCGGCAACTTTCATCTTTTCCGTGGAACCTTCCGCATCCACACCCATGCTGACTTGCGGCAGGCCATTGAACCGCAACCACTCGGTATCTTGCGCCCGCAGCACCGGGGAAAAACTGGCGGTAAAACCGGCGACCGATAAACCGGCCAGCCAGCGGTAGCGTTGAAAATCCCCCCAATTCATTTGGCCGGTGGCGTCTCCTTTCCAGCCTTGAGTAAAAATTTATCTTTGCCGACGTGCGGATCGTGGCAGCTGATGCAGGATTGGCCAGCGGCGTTGGCGTGGCCTTTGACCTTTTTTAAATCTCCGTCGTCATGGCAGTCGCCGCACAGCTTCAAAATATTTTTGGCGAGCAAACCTTTCTCCGCCGATTGATGCGGCTTGTGGCAGCCGGTGCAATCTTCCACCACGTCGTGCCTGAACTTCGCTTTTTCCAGGAAATTATCGTGGCAATCCCAGCACAATGCCGGCGCGGATTTTTTTACCAGTGCCTTTTTATCCGTCGCGTGCGGATTGTGGCATGCCGTGCAATCACCATCGCCCACTGGCTGATGGACGACTTTGGCATTCTTCGCCGGAATAGCGTCGTGACAATCCGCGCACGTGTCCTTCACCGTTTTTTTCAGCAGGCCTTTGATTTTGCTGGCATGGGGATTATGGCAAGCCAGACAATCGCCGTCACCGACCGGTTGATGCACGACTTTCTTTTTTCCGATGAGGTCGTCGTGACATTCGATGCACTTGTCCTTTACCGGTTTCTTGAGCAGCTTCGCAATTTTTCCGGCGTGCGGCGTATGACATTCCAGACAATCGCCGTCGCCCACGGGATGATGCACAAATTTTTTCTGCGCAATCAAATCATCGTGGCAGTCGGCGCAGGTATCCTTGACGGATTTTTTCAGCAGCCCCTTGAAATTCGTCCCGTGCGGCGCATGGCAATCGGTGCAATCGCCGCTCTCGACCGCCTGATGTTTGAACTTGCCCACCGCCAGCGGATTGTCATGGCAACTCAGGCACAGCGCATTGCCCTTGATGACGAGCAATTTTTTATTCACCGACTGGTGCGGATTGTGGCAACTCTTGCAGTCGCCTTCTTCGACGGGTGGATGCTTGACCTTGCTGGCAACAAACGTCTGATGCAATTCCTTGTGGCAGGTGAAGCAAACTTCACCCGGCTTGCCGTTCATCTTCTGCGAAAATTGCGATTCATGGCACGCGGTGCAATTCCGTTGAACGTAGGGTGGATGCCCATAAACTTGTGGCGGCTTGACCAGAATGCGAGCTGGATCCACGCCGGAAACCGCATTCGTGCGCGTCGCGGCTGAAGTCGCGTTGGCCACGGCGTTGGTGGCACCCGGTTGCGGCACGCCATCGAAGAAAAAATTCAGCCACTTTTGCTTGCTCTCCTCCGTCCGGCAGCCCGCCAGCAAAATCAAACCGCCAACCAAACCCGCCAGTGCGCCGCCGGCACGCAAACAGCGGCGAAACCATTTTTTTTGTTGTTGGGGCGGGTTCATCCAGCGGCGCGGCTCCGACTATTTTTTCTTCAGAAAGCCATAGACACTGACCTTGTGGTCACCGAACTGGCTCGTGACGAAGATGAGATATTCGCATTGGTAGCCGGGCGCGACGTATTTTTGAAAATAGCTGACGTGGTCATAATCTACTTTTACCGAAGCCGGCAGCAGCAATTGCCCGCGCGTGGAAGCGCCGGGCTGGCCAAAATACATTAGCAACCGGCCTTGCTGGTTAAACATCTGCACCACTTGCACGGAGGCATCCACCACATAGGTGATGCCTTCGTGATCCACCGCCACGCCTTTGGGCCTGGAAAAACAGCCCATTCCCACGCCCTGTTGACCAAGGGTTTTGAGATATTTGCCATCGAGATCATAAATTTGAACCGAGAAATTACCCATGTCGGAAACCAACAAACGGTTATTTACTTTATCCAAGGCCAAATTTACCGGCGAAAATAATTTCCCCTGAGCGGCATTCGTGGTCGCGGGAATTGAAAATAAATATTTCTGATCCGCCTTGTCATAGACCTTGACGGCATGAGCCGCCAAATCCGTGATGTAGAGACGATTGCTGGTCACCGCCACATCCGTCGGCCTGAATTCGTCTTTCTTGCCGATGGCGGTCAGATATTCGCCTGCCGAATTATAGACCAGCACCTGATTGCGGAGTGTGTCGGCGACATAACGCGTCCCATCGTCATCAATGCTGAGATTTAATGGCATTTTCAGGCGCCCTTCACCCCGCGGCGTGAAATAAGCAGCGCGGTTCTTTTTCAAATCAAATACCTCCACCAATCCCTGAACGGTATCGCACACAAAAATATTCCCGTCATGCAAAGCCAGGCCATAGGGTTTAACCAAAGGCCCAGCCGGCTTGATGCCGGAGATATATTCCGCGAAACTCCGAGAACGGCCCAAATCGAGGTCGCCAGAAAAGGCGGTGAGAAATTGAACGTGCGCTTCATCGGGGGCGGGCGGAAAAAACGTGTAGGTTTGTTTGCCCACCGGCTTGGTGGTGGTGCAGCCGGCGAAAAGCGCCAGCAACAATCCCAAGCTGAAAATTGGTGTCCACGGCCATCGAGTGAATGTCTTCATGGTAAAAAATCTGTGCGATGAATGGCGAATAATTGCCCCAAATTAAACCGTTCCGCCAGCAACCTGCCAATCATCATTTGCTTCTTTTTTCACCGCCAAAATAACGCAGGCGGCGATTGGCAGCGAAACCTCCCTTGGCTTTGACTGACCATAAATTGTTTTCATGCCGCCAAGATTTGAACGGCGGATAGTTGGGCGAATGGCGGCCTGAAAAATCAATTTCAAAAAAACGGGCTTTGGTCAATTCGACCAAAGCCCGTGTGGATTCAAATTAAGTCCAGATAGTAATGTATTCAGTTACGGTCCAACGATGTTAGTCACAGTGATGTAATTAACGACCGTGTTAGTTACTGTGCCAGTCGGGCAAGAGGCGCGGAGCCGGACCGAATAAGTGCCGGCGTTCGTGTAGGTGAAGCTAAAGCCACCACCGGATGTGTAATACGAAAGAGAACTGTTCGTATTATAAACCGGATACCAACGCCAGAGATAAACATCATTCGTATTGCTGCTGGTGTTGCTGAAGTTCACCGTCGTCCCCGCTGCCACGTTCGTTTGGTCAGCGGTGAACGAAACGATCGGCTGTGCAAGAACCCAGATATATCGCGAGCGGGTCAGCGGTTTGCCGTCCGCTATGCAAGTGACCGAGTAAAGACCCGGCGTGTTGTAGGTATAAGTCGGATTGGCTCCAGTGGTTGTGCCACCGTCGCCGAAGTTCCAACTATAGGAGATGGCGCTGCCGTAGTTGGTGAACTGCACGGTTAAGCCCGCAAAGCCCTGCACGACATTGGCTCCGAAGGAAGCCGCATAACTGTTTGTCTTGAATTGATTCAAGACGCGGGTTTCGGCATCCGCCAGCAGGGATTTGACATAATCCGGATTATGCACGCCTAAGCTCTGATCTTTATAGATCATGTAAAGGCTGAAACGGGCAATCCGGATGTCCTGCGGAACATATTTCAACTGCAGGTTGTCGTTGGTGAATGAAGGCTGCCCATTCAATCCGTTCCAAGCCGCCGGCGGGCCAGCCTTGAAAAGCCCAGCGCTGGTTCCGAGCACCTCGGCTCTGGGAGCGCCGGGGTATTCCCAACTCATCGGGCCGTAGTTCGTCTGCAGGATGGCTGGCGCTAAGTTAGTCGCCCATTGGTTTAGCAGGGATACCACCCGAGATATGCTATTGGTGATGGTAGTTTTAGTGTTAATGACTTTGGCATCGAGCGCTGCCGAGGTGTAAGTCGAATGGCAGGAAGCCATGCAACCATAGTTGTCTCGGACAAAAGTGTGGCCGGTGTCGTTGGTGCTGCCGTTGACCGCATAGCTCGGCGTATGGCAGGTGATACATTGATTCGGGTTGGAACTGCCATGGGAGTGAATTTGAATGGGTATGCCCACATTCGCATTCGTAGCGTAATCATAATCCAACTGGCCGATGAGCACATTATACTGCACGGCATAATGCGGTTGGGCATCGCCGGCGCTGTTAGTGCTATAATAAGTCGTGCCGCTATTGGTGTAGGGGATGAGCGGATAATAGACCCCCATCGCGATGGCTGGATTGGTCACAATCGTAGTGGTGCCGTTCACCCAAACCTGGTTGGTGACATAGGGGGTAATATTGGTAATGGTGGTAATCGTTAGGTTGGTCACGAGAATGTAACCACCATTAGTCCAAACACTGCCATAACTGCTGTTCGTGACGACCTCCAGGTTGGTTACAGAAGTTATTACCGGAACATAACCCGAATATGTCACATTCGTGGTGTAGATATTATTTGTAATCAGACCATACGCCGTGCCATCCCAGCGGTTGTTACCACGTGAGCTATGGCACTGACCGCACACTTGAATCTTCGGATTATAAAAGGAGTCAAATATGGTGTTGTAAGCCATAGCCGACAAGGCGTTGGTGGTTACTGTGCCATTGGCATTAGTGGTCAGCACCGGTGTCGGATCGGTGACGGTGGGGACGCAATACCAGTTGGTGGACCAAGTGGGGTAACGCAACTGGGCAACATTAGTGGAACCATGCGGGTCGTGGCACGTCGCACACGTGGCCGCCCCGAATGCTTTTGCATCAGTGCTAACAACCCCGTTGGGATTAGTATATTTGTTGGTAGAGAACAGCGTCACCGGATGGGGGTTGCCCGCGAGCCGGTCATAATACTCCTTGATAATGGCCGCACGGTTGTTGGCGGAATGGCAGGGGCTGCAACCTTGAGCGGGCTCATCGCCAGTGCTATGCCCAACGCCGCCTTTGAAGACGCCCATGGGCAAATTGGCGGTGGTGGCGGTGAGAACGTTAGTCCATTCCTGATAGGTCGGATGCAGTGGTCCCTGATGGCAACTGCCGCAAATGGCCGGATCTAAGCTGACGGCCGGGGTAATCAAATCCCGTTCGCCTCTGCCATGCCAGCCCGCCGGGCCGTGACAGTTTTCGCAGCCGACATTCTCCAGATACGGAGTTTGGGTGGCGTTAGTGAACCCAGTGGGCTGACCGTAGCCAATCGTCCGGCATGCCAGCGAAAAATTGTTTGTCGCCCAAGGGTCATTATAAGCAATAGAATGCAAT
>CAIOUK010000091.1 GCA_903861445.1 uncultured Verrucomicrobia subdivision 3 bacterium | reverse complement strand
GCGGTCGTCAATCGTCTCCACGTGGCCGAACATCATCGTCGCGCTGGAATAAAGTCCCTGCGCGTGCGCTACGTCCATCACCGAAAGCCAGTCGTCACTCATCGCCTTGAGCGGCGCGACGCGCTGGCGGACGCTGTCCACGAGGATTTCGCCGCCGCCGCCGGGAATCGAGCCGAGACCCGCCGCCTTGAAATCCGCGAAGATTTTTTCCAGCGGCTCGTTGAACACTTCGCGGAAATGCACGAACTCGCTCGGGCTGAAACCGTGGATGTTGAAGTTGGGAAATTTATTTTTGACGTGCGAGAGTAAATCCAGATACCACTGCTTCGTCAGCTTGGGATGATGCCCGCCCTGCATGAGCATCTGCGAGCCGCCGAGCGCAATGGTCTCCTCGATTTTTTTATCAATCTCCGGCAGCGTGATGACGTAAGAATCGTCGTCCTTCTCTGTGCGATAAAACGCACAGAACTTGCAATAGACGTTGCAGACGTTCGTGTAATTGACGTTGCGGTCAATGTTGTAGGTGACGATTTCGTTGCCGCGACCGGCGTAGGAATTTTTCTTGGCGAGCTGGCGGCGGCGGTCGGCGAGCGCGCCCAGTTCTTCGAGCGGCAACGCCCACAGCCGCTTGGCCTCGGTGCGGTCAATGCGCTGGCCGCTCCAGACTTTTTGGAGCAAATTGTCGAGTGAGGCGTCGTAAATCACGGCGAAAGATTAACAAGTTAAGAAAACGGAATCAAACCACAGATTAACACGGATGCACACAGATGATTATTCTTATCCGTGTCCATCCGTGGTTAAAACCCTTCGCCGCGTTTGGTGAAAATTATCCGGCGACAATTGGGTCATTGACGGTGACCATTCCTGAAGTATTCTTTCCGGCTTGTTGCCGGCCATCCGGCGGCACATTTTTCCATGCTGACCATTCGCGAACTAAAGATGACTTTTGGCGGACGCGTGCTGTTTGAAGACGCGTCCTTTGGCGTGAATTACGGCGACCGCGTCGCGCTCGTCGGCCCCAACGGCGCGGGCAAAACCACATTGTTTTCCATCATCCTCAAGCAGCTCGAACCCGACGCTGGCGCGGTGGAACGTGACGAATGGACGATGGTCGGCCATCTCCCGCAGGAAGCCGAGGCGCAAGGTGACGAGACGATTCTCGACGTCGCCACCGGCCGTGTGGATGAATTGCCAAAACTCGAAAAACGCCTCCATGAGTTAGAGAAAGCCGGTGACGTTTCCTCGCCCGAATATCTCGAAGCCCACGCCAAGCATGACGCGCTCAACGACGCGCAGGTGGAAACGAAGGCCAAGAAAATGTTGCGCGGCCTAGGCTTCAAGGACGCTGATTTTACCCGCAAGGCCAATGAGATGTCCGGTGGCTGGATCATGCGCGCGCGCCTCGCCCGCTTGCTCGTCATGGAACCGGACTTGTTGCTGCTCGACGAGCCGACAAACCATCTGGATTTGCTCGCGCTGCTGTGGCTGCAAAATTATCTCAAGAATTATTCCGGCGCGGTGCTGCTGATTTCCCACGACCGCCAGTTCATGGACGAAGTCGTCACGCAGGTTCACGAAATCTCCGAGCGGAAACTAATTCCCTACACCGGTAATTACACGGATTACCTCCGCCAGCGTGAAGAACGCTACGAACAGCAGCTCGCCAGCTACAAAAATCAGCAGAAGGAAATCGCCGACTTGCAGGCGTTTGCCGACCGCTTCCGTTCCATTCCGTCGAAAGCGTCGCAGGCGCAAAGCAAGCTCAAGCAAATCGAGCGCATGGAGCTGATTGAAAAACCGCTCGCGCCGCGCAAGCCGTTCCGTTTTCAGATTCCACCGCCGCCGCGTGGCGGACAACGCGCGGCGTCGCTCGTCGGTATTCACATGGCCTACGGCGCGAACAAAGTTTATTCCGGCCTCGACCTCACCATCGAACGCGGCGAACGCACTGTGCTCGTCGGGCCAAACGGCGCTGGCAAATCCACGCTGTTGAAAATTCTCGCCGGGGCGGTGGAATTCCAAAAAGGCGAACGCGACCTCGGCCACAACGCCAAAATCGGTTATTTCAGCCAGCATCGTGCCGCATCGCTCGATCCGGAAAAATCCGTGCTTGATGAAGTGCTCGCCGTTGCGCCGGAAATGCGCGAGGACGAGGCGCGCGCCATTCTTGGCTCCTTCATGTTCCGCAAGGACGACATTTACAAGTTGACGAAAGTGTTGAGTGGCGGTGAAAAAAGCCGGTTGAACCTCGTGAAATTTCTCGTGGATCCGCCGAATCTTCTGTTGATGGACGAACCGACCACGCACCTCGACATCCATACAGTCGAATCGCTCACGCTCGCGCTGGAACGCTACGAAGGCACCTTGGTTTTCATTTCGCACGACGTGCATTTCATCCGCCATCTCGCGACCAAAGTGCTGCATGTGAACGCCGGCACGGTGACGCCCTACGTCGGCGGCTACGAATATTTTCTAGAAAAAACCGGCATGGCCGAAAACGCCCGCGCCGCGCTCACGGCGGGTTAAGTTTTTCGGCGGCAGAAACCTGCGGCAATCACTGATAATGCGGCGGCTTGGTGTTGTTGGCTTGGATACGTTCGATTTCCAGCGATTCCATCGCGCGCGTCTGCCGCTGAACGTCTTTTTTTAACCGCTCCAGCAATTTGCCCTGCCCGATGACGACGGCGTTCAACTGCTCAACCTGATGTTCGAGGTGTGCGAGATTTGCCTCAAGCTTGTCTGAGCGCCGGGAATTTTCGTCTGCCATGAAAACAATTTGCCCGTGTCATCACCGGAAGTCGAGGCGGTGATATTTTGGAATGTCGCGCGAAGAACGCGAAGGTTGCGAAGAACGAGAAGTTTTCCCCTTCACCGCTTCGTCGCCTTCGCGCGACGCCCTTGTCCGATAAATTCAATCAGGCCAACTTCGGTGAATGACTTGGCGTTGCGTCGCGAGCGAATTTGCGGAACAATTCCCGTGCAAAATGCCGCGCAAAATTCCAGAGCCAAAGTCCGCTGCCAACGTGATGATTCTCGGCGTCGGCTCGTTCGCGCACAGCCTCGGCGGCGCGCTGGCGGGCGCGGGCGCAAACGTCTCGACCTACCTCACGCGTAACTACGGCCACTTTTCGCCGTCGCTCGTCGGCAAAACTTTTTCGCGCGACGCCTTTCCGAGTCCGGTGCCGCTACTGCGCGAAAACAAAACTGGCGTGGTCATCCCGCAATCCATTGACTGGGCGCTGCAGCCGTGGGCGGAAGATTTGGTGAAATCCGGCGTTGGTATTTTCTCGCCGATCGGTGAAGCGATGCGCATCGAACGCGAACGTGATTTTGCTCGGGAACTCTGTGCGAAATTTAAAATTCCATTTCCAAAATCCTTTGTCGCCTCCAACCGGATCGAGGCGGAAAAAATTCTTGCAGAAAATCCGCAGCCGTTCGTCCTCAAAAATCCGCTTTGCTCGCCGACCAGCCCGATTCATACCGTCATGTGCGAAACCGTGGCCGACACGCGCGCCTGGCTGCGCAACGTAAATTACGCCGAGGGCGTTTTTTTGCAGGAGTATTTGGGCCGCGCCGAGGCCGGGCACATCGCGCTGGTCAGCGGCGGCGAAATTTATTCGCTCGTCACGAATCAGGAATACAAATACGCGCACAACGGCAATCTCGGCATCGTCGCTGGCGCACCGCTCGGCGGCTTGGTGGAACGCGACGAACAAGATAAATATGGACTCGCCCGCGAACTGATTCATCCGCTGAAGCCGTGGTTGAAAAAAGTCAATTATCATGGGCCATTGCAGGCCACCGCCATCAAGCGCGGCGGTAAATGGCACGTCATCGAATACAACATCCGCATCGGCGTTACTTCCGGCCCGATGATTTTGCGGATGCTGAAAAATCCGGCGGAAGTGGTTTTGGCCACGGCGCGAAACGAAAAACTGAAGCTGGCTTTCAACAACAAATTCAACTTCGGCTGCTCGCTCACGCTGGCCGGCTACGGCTATCCGTTCACGCAGGTGCGCGGGCCGCAGTTGCCACTGGTAGTGGATGGTAAATTCGACTGCGATGTGTGGTGGAACGAAGTGGCACGCGGCGCGGATGGCAATTTTATGTCCACTGGCCATCGCATCGCCGACGTGATTGCGCTAGCGCCGACGCTGAAAGCCGCCATTGCCAAAGCCTACGCGAACATCCGTAAAATCCGCGTGGTGGGCAGCTATTTCCGCACGGATGTCGGCCAAAGCCTGTGGCCGCCGGGAAGGATTTGACACGGATTTCCACAGATTGCCGAAGTGGTTTCTTAATCCGTGTTAATCTGTGAAATCCGTGTCTGATTTTTCGTGTGTTCCGCGTGGTTCGCGGTAAAAATTTGTTCGTCCGATGAATTTGCATTCAGAAAATTTTCCGCAGCGACCGGCGTGGACCGAGATTGACCTCGGCAAGCTGCGCCGCAACCTGCAACTCGTCCGCGCCGATTTGCCGAAACACGTCCGGCTCATGGCCGTCGTGAAAGACGAAGCCTACGGTCACGGCGCGCTCGACGTGGCGCGCGTGGCGGTCGAGGAAGGCGCGTGGGGTTTCGGCTTGAGCACGCTCGAAGAAGCGATGCACCTGCGCGAAGGCGGCATCACCGCACCGCTGTTGTTGCTCGGTGAACGGCAGGAAGCCGAACTCGAATGGTGCGTCGCACATGACTTGACCGTTTGCGTCAACGAACCGCACGCGGTTCACAAGCTGGCGAAGCTCGCAACCAACTTCGGCAAAAAAGTTCCGGTGCACCTTAAAATTCACACCGGTATGAGCCGTTACGGCGTGCGTTGGGATGAGGCGCTGCCGCTCATTGAAAAGATTCTCGCGGAAAAATCTTTGTCGCTCGAAGGCGTGATGACGCATTTCTCGCAATCGGATGAAACAGACAAAACCTTTGCCAATCTACAGTTTTCGCGCTTTCAGGAAATTCTTACCGCGTTGGAACAAAGAAAAGTCCCCGTGAAGTTGCGTCACGCTTGCAACAGCGGCGGGTTTCTGGATTTGCCGCAAGCGCATCTGGACATGGTGCGCACGGGCATTTTGCTTTACGGCGTTTTTCCGTCGCAGGTCTGCCGGCAGATTCCCGGCATCGAACCGGTGATGTCCGTTAAGGCGAAGATTGCGGCGATTCAAAAACTGAAGCCCGGCGAGGTCGTCGGCTACGGGATGCGTTATACGGCCAAGAGTGAACGGCGCATTGCGATTTTGCCGATTGGTTACGGCGACGGTTTCCCGCGCGTGCGCAACGAAGGCTCCGCGCTCATCCACGGCCAGCGTGCGCCGCTCGTCGGCGGCATTGCGATGGACGCGTTGATGGTGGACATCACGGACATTCCGCAGGCGCAGATGTGGGACGAGGCCGTGCTGATGGGCAAACAGGGCGGCGACGAAATCACCGTGCGCGACATTGCCAAGCTGAAAAATTCCGTGACCTACGACGTCCTGACGAACTGGCGGCTGCGGCTACGGCGCAAATCGGTGAACGGAAACAAAACCGAGACACGAATTTCACGAATTGGCACGAATTCAGCCGAGACTGAACCAATTCGTGCGAATTCGTGAAATTCGTGTCATTCCCATGAAACTCCTTTTCTCCGAACAAAACTCCGACTACGAAAACTACCAGTTTCCGTATGCCATCTGGGCGATTCCCGAAGCGGACGAATCCCCAGCCGATATTTTTAACGCCGGTTTTCTGCCATCGTCGCGCGACCTCGACCGGTTTTATCTCTGCCGTCAGGTGCGCGTGAATCTGGCGAAGTTCTCGTCGTCCACGGAAAATCGTCGCATCCTCCGCAAAGGCGCGGGCATTAAAATGGAATTGGTGCCGCGCGAAAAATTTGATTACACGCCGGAACGCCGCCAGTTCTTCAAGACCTACGCCGACATCAAATTCGGCAAGGACGTGATGAGCTTCGAGCGGTTGGACGCGTTGTTCGGCGCACCGATCATCTCGCATCTGCTGGTGTTCACCGACGCGGCGACGGACAAGGAAATCGGCGTGGCTACGTTGTATCTCGAAGGCAAGGCGCTGGCGTTTTATTACTACGCGTTTTACGACCTGAATTATTATGCCCGCAACCTCGGCATGTTTATGATGACCTCGGCGGTGGCGCTATTCGCCGAGCACGGCAAGAAACACCTTTATCTCGGCACCTGTTATCTGGAGAGCGCGCTTTACAAGACGCAGTTCGCGGGCGCGGAATTTTTCAACGGCTTTCGCTGGTCGTCCGACTTGAAGGAGCTGAAATACATTTTACGCCGCGACAAAAAAGATTTGCGCCAGCATCTGCTCGAAACGGAAAATTATCGCGACGAATTTTACAGGGGCAGCCTTGAAAAAATCACCGACGCCAGCCTGTTCCGCGTGAAGGTAAAATAAAGAGCGTTGAGATTTGTCAAAACGCCGCCGGCAAATCCAACGGCGTTTCTGAAAGCGGCTTCGGCTCCAGCGTCATCGG
>CAIOUK010000090.1 GCA_903861445.1 uncultured Verrucomicrobia subdivision 3 bacterium | reverse complement strand
TTGCGGCCGCCAGTCTTCTTGCGGATTTCCACAAGCGACTTCTCCGGCTTCGTCTTCGTAATGTCGCTAAAGTCCGCGATCGTGATGTATCGCGTGGACGGCGTTAGCGGTCTAAATGTTTTTACGGGCATAATAACTAAAGTTTTTTTCAGCAACTTTTTGAAGTCAGCGAGCCATCAATCCTGTCCCTGCTGGGAATCAGTTATCGGTTCACAAACAATGCTGTCCTGCCATCTTGCGGACGACGAGGAGCGCGTAGATTATCAAAGTGAAAATCGAATGCAATATCTTTTTTAAATTATTTTTGAATGGTTCGGCTGGGCCAATTTTTCAGCCGGGCGGAAAAAATTAATTTCTAATAACCCCGACCTTGTGGCATCTAATGATTGTGCGCCCAACCATCGCCCTTCTTTTAAACGTCATTTGCGCCGCGTGCTTGACGCGCGCCTCCGCGCAACCGTCACTGTCCCTGCGTGACGATGCTGCCACCGCGCACCACACGCAGGTAAAATTAATTTTGTCCGCCACCACTGCCAAGCCCGGTGACACGATTTGGGCCGGCGTGGATTTGAAAATGGAACCCGGCTGGCACACCTACTGGAAAAATCCCGGCGAAGCGGGTGAGGCCACGCAAATCAAATGGCAGTTGCTGCCCGGCGTCACCGCTGGCCAAATCCAGTGGCCGCTGCCCGAAAAGATTCCGCCGGCCGAAATCACCACTTACGGCTACGAAAACGAAGTCGTCCTGCTCGTGCCGCTTACGCTGGCCTCCAATCTGCCCGCCGGCCCGCTGGATTTGAAAGCCAAAGTTTCGTGGCTGGAATGTAAGGAATCGTGCATTCCCGCGAGCGCCCCCATTCAGGCCACGCTGAACGTCGGTGTTGAAGAAAGAAAATCCACTAATGACGCCTTGATTCAGTCATGGAAAAGCAAGGTGCCTCAAGATATTTCCACAATTTTTTATTCGACTCCAGTTACTTCCTGGTGGGAAAAGTCAACAGAAACCAATACTCGCCTCTTAATGATTGAGGTAAAAGCACCGGGCTTAATTGATTTTTTCCCCACCACAAATGATGCCTACGAGATTGAGCCGGAAAAAGAAAAGGCTCTGGAAGCCTCTAGTTCTATCAAATCAGAATCTGTATTGCACAAACTGGTGAAAAAATATCAAGGCGATTGGCCAAAAGAAATTTCCGGCGTCCTTGTCATCGGCACCCGCGACGCGCGGAAAGGTTTCGCAATAAAACTGGCCGTGGCTGATAGGGCCACGCCGGCGGCCACAACCGCCATCGGCACTGCCGATTCAACAAAGGTAGCACCGCCGGAAAAAAGTTTTCTTACCAAGCTGTCCGGCACGTTGATCGGAAATATGCTACTTGCGCTCCTTGGCGGCATCATTCTGAACCTCATGCCGTGCGTGCTGCCCATCCTTTCGCTCAAGGCGCTTTCGCTCGTCAAAATGAGTGGCAAGGACGCCGCCATCGCAAAAAACCATAGCCTGATTTACACATTGGGCGTGCTGGTTTCCTTCTGGCTCGTGGCTGGTCTCGTCATCGCGGGCAGACTGGCCTCCTGGGGCGAGCAGTTCCAAGACGCGCGTTTCATCATCGTCATCACCACCCTAATGACGCTCATCGCGTTGAATCTTTTCGGCGTGTTTGAATTTGTGTTGCCCGGCGGTGCCACCAACGTCGCGCACGGCCTAGCGTCCCGCGAAGGTGCCAGCGGCTCGTTTTTCAACGGCGTGCTCGCGGTGGTGCTGGGCGCATCCTGCGTGGCGCCCGTGATGGCCGGAGCCGTCGGCTGGGCCATCACCAAGTCTCCCGGAGTCATCGTGATCATCTTCACCATGCTGGGGCTCGGTCTGGCACTGCCGTATGTGTTGCTGGCTTATATTCCGGCCTTGCGCGCCTGCATGCCCAAGCCCGGCGCATGGATGGAAAAATTCAAAATCGCCCTCGGCTTCCCGATGCTTGGCATGGCGACGTGGACCCTTTCACTCGTCGGCGACCATTTTGGCAGCGACGGCATTTTGTGGATGGGATTGTTTTTGGTGCTGCTAGCCGGAGCGTGCTGGATTTACGGCGAATTCATTCAACGCGGCTCCAAACGCAAAATGCTGGCAGCCGTTTGTGCGCTGGCTTGTGTCGGCTACGGTTACGGTTTTTCCCTGGAACACAAACTCAACTGGCGGCATCCGGCTGAAACCTCTACCAGCCCGACAAACGCCCAGCTTCAATTTGATTCCCCAGTGAAGGACGGCAAGATTGTCTGGTATCCTTGGGGCACCGAGGCCGTGGCGGCGGCCCGCAAGACCGGCCGCCCCATCTTCGTGGATTTTACCGCCCACTGGTGCCTCACCTGCCAGGTCAACAAGGCCTCAAGCATTGAAATTGATTCCGTGATGAAAAAACTCACGGAGATCAACGCCATCATGATGATCGGCGATTACACCAAAAAAAATCCAGCCATCCGGGATGAACTGGCTAGATTCGGAGTTCCCGGGGTGCCGCTGGTGCTTGTCTATTCCAAGGACGCGACTAAACCGCCGCAAGCTCTGCCGGCGGTTCTCACGCCTAGCATAGTGCTGGACGCGCTGGAGCGCGCCGCAAAATAAGATTATTTTTGCGACGGCCGCACGGTTTCGCCGACCACTTTTTCTTTGGGCACGAATGGCCGTCGCACCCACTTGGCCGCCTGCAATTCCGGCGTGAGCTTGAAGCCAAATTCCTTCAGAAAATTTTCCGCCGGCGCGATGATGTTCACCGGCCGCCGCGTGAACGTATCTTTGTAAGCCAGTCGCACCGCGCGCAAACCGAGGCGGAAACCTTTTTCCACGCGGCCATAAATTTCGTCGCACATGATCGGGCTGCCGGACTCCGCCAGGTGCAGACGGATCTGATGCGTGCGCCCCGTCAATGGACTCGCCTCGATGAGCGTGAATCGTTCATTGCTCATCAATACCCGGAAATGCGTCTCAGATTCCTTGCCTTCCTCCGAATGATCCACACGCATCTTGCCGAAGTTTTTTGGATCCGGGCCGATGGGCAGTTCGCACGTCCACTCTTTTTCCTTCGGCACGCCTTCGACGACCGCTAGGTAAGTTTTCTCCATCTGGCGCGATTCAAACATATCGCCCATGGCGCGCATCGCTCCTTCGCTTTTGGCGAAGAGCATCACGCCGCTCGTGTCCGCGTCAAGGCGGTGAACGTGGCGGAGATAACGCAGATTGCGCGAGCGTGCCCAGAAATCGTCCGCGCGGATGGACGAATCAATCGCCGTCTGCAAATTCCAATTCGTCTGGCGCCACGAATCCGGCACGAGCATCCAGCCACGCGGCTTGTCAATCGCCAGCACCGAGCGATCCTCAAAGATGATGGGAATCGGGTCGCAGCCTGGCAGTTCAATGAAATTAGGTTTCGCCATGAACAAACTTTAGGCCATCGCGGCAGCGCGGCAAAGCCTGTTGTTTGATCGCCGGCATTACCGGAGAAAATCGCGTTCCAACCTTTGCATCAAATCGCTCACGGCGAGCATCAATTCCCCGCGCCGTTCCGCGCCCACCTCATCCGCCATTTCAATCGGCGCGCACATCACCTCGGAGTAACGATGCGTCAGCGCCATTCGCTCCTCGCGCTGGCCGAGCGTGCGCAGCAACTCGCGCACATTCCCCGCGCGCTGCTTGGCCTCGGAAATTTTCTTCAGCGCCGCCATCGTCGTCAGCTCGCCTGTTTCCACGCGCTTGAGCAACCCGCACTCGAACAAACCGCAGCGTTTGGGACGATCAGCATAAATCCGGCAAAGTTTCCCGTCAAAGCACGCGCAGGGCTGCGTGAAAGCCAGTTTGGTTTTCGTTTTTGAAAATAGCGTCAAACCAAGTGTCTTCAGCCGCTTCGCATCGTCGCCCGCCCGCAACTCCACGTCCGCAAACAGCGTGCTGTCGCAGCACAGGCCGCAGTTCGGACAAAGTTGGTCGATGCCGTTCACAGTTAAAAATCAGTTAAACCACCAAGACACAAAGCCGACCAAGAAAAAAGAATTTTCTACAAGCTCTTGGTGTTCTTGGTGTCTTTGTGGTTGAAAAAAACGGGTTCATCGCCACAAATGTTTCGGATACTTCCGCGCCAGTTCGGATTTGATTTTCGGATAATGCTCGCGCCAGAAACTCGCCAGATCCTGCGTCACCTGAATCGGCTTCATGCCCGGCGTCAGGATATGCACCGTCACCGGCACGCGGCCCAACGCGATTTTCGGCGTCTGATTCACGTCGTAAAGTTCCTGAATGCGCAGCGAGATAAACGGCGACTTGCCCGGCTCGTAATTCACCTTCGGCGTCCGACCATTCGACAATGTGAGACGTTCCGGCGCGTGCTTATCCAGCAACTCGCGCTGCGCCGCCGAGAGCCACGACATCACAATCGGTTTCACCTCGCGTTCCTTGATGTCTTTGTAGCTCACCGCGCCATGACAAAGTTGTTCGATGATGGATTTTTTGTCTTCTTCCGTGATGGCGGGCAATTGCAAATCCGCGCATTCCTTGCACAACAAATTCAGCCGCGCCAGCCATTGCTCGACGTGATGATCCCAGTTCGGCAACAGCAAACGTCCGGCAATGATTTCATCCGCCAACAACCGCGCCGATGCTTCGGCAGGCGGCGGATCAATTCTTTTCGCCGCGAGCGCTAGGTCGCGAAAACGTAATAGCTCTGCGGCCAAAACCCGTTTTTCCCGCACATCGAATTGCACATGGACATCGCTCTTGATGTTGTCGGGAAACAATTCCTTCAGCCACTCGACTTCAATGGCCGTGGCGAGCGAGAGGATGGTATTCACCTCGCCGCCGCGGCCTTCCACCTCGCGGATTTCGGCGACAACGAGCAACGGACTTTGCTGCACATTGCTTTCACGGGCGAGCACACCGCGTCGTCCATGGACAAGTTCGCAGCGCAGCGTGCCTTCATCCAGTCGCCGCGTCACGCGGTCGCTGAAGCCGATGAGAATGCATTTCTGCAACGCCTCATCTTTCACTTCGTTCGGGCGCGTATCCAAACCTTCGGCCTTGGCGATCCGGAGAAATTGATCGAATAGCGGCCCAACCTGTTTCGCCGTGACGGCATGGATGCCCAGCTTGCGGCAGGCGTCCATGCGAAACTGGTTGTTAAACGCATAGCTCCACGCGCGCATGAGAATCCAAAAATCGGAAGTGGATTTCTCGCCCAGCAAATCCTCGCGCAGCGTTTCAACGTCTTTGCCCGCGTTACGGATCAGCAAATCACGCCCCTGCGTCAACGCCGCGACGAGACACGCCTGATACACGCAGCCATATTCCTGCGCGGCGAGCAGCATTCGCGCGTAACGCGGATGGAGCGGAAACGCCAGCATCTTGCGGCCAATGGCGCTGATTTTTTTGTCGTGAGCAACCGCACCCAAGTCTTCCAGCAATTCTTCAGCGTGCGTCAGTGAAATTTCGTCGGGCTTTTCCAACCAGCGGAATTTTCGCAAATCATCCACGCCTGCCGCCTTCAACGTCAGCACCACTTCCGACAAATCCAGCCGGCGAATTTCCGGCATCTCGTGCGGCGCACGCTCGTCGTGCTCCGGGCGCGACCAGAGGCGAACACACGTTCCCGGCGCGGTGCGGCCGGCGCGACCGGTGCGCTGGTCGGCATTCGCCTGCGAAATCTTTTCGATGAGCAGCGTGTTGATGCCGCGGTTGGAATCGTAGCGGGCAATGCGCGCGAGGCCGGAATCAATCACCAGCCGCACACCGTCAATCGTGATGCTCGTTTCTGCGACGTTTGTCGCAACGACGACTTTCCGCCGGTCGTAGCGCGCCACGGCGGCGTCCTGATCTTTCGGTTGCAACTCGCCGTGCAGCGGCAAGACAATGAAGCCGTTCGCTTCGTGCGTGTGGCGGATGGCCTCGATGGTCTGCGAAATCTCAAAGCCGCCGGGCATAAAAACCAGCACGTCGCCCTCGCCGCCAGCGTTGACGTAGCGGGAAAATTCTTCCGCCGCGATTTCCCAAACCGGCGGACCGTTGAGGCCAACGCGGTGCGGCAGGTATTCGATTTCGACGGGAAATGTGCGGCCTTCGGAGGCGAGGACGGAACACGGAGCGCCGAGCATCGGCTCGGCAAGTTGCGCGAGCAATCTATTATCATCAGGCCGAGCTGGTGCTCGGCGTTCCGACAGATACCGCTCTAGTTCGCCGGCATTCAGCGTCGCGGACATCACCGCCAGCATCAAGTCAGGGCGAAACTGCTCCTGCAAATCCAAAGCGCGGGCGAGCGTGATGTCGCCGTAAAGATGCCGCTCGTGAAATTCATCGAACAGCAGCGCGGAAACGCCTTTCAACTGCGGATCATCAATCATCTGCCGCAGCAGCACGCCTTCCGTCACGAACCGGATTTTTGTCTTCGCCGAGGTGACATTCTCGAACCGGATTTGATAACCGACTTCCTCGCCCAGTTTCACGCCGAGTTCCGACGCGACACGTTTGGCGAGGAGCCGCGTGGCGAGCCGGCGCGGCTGGAGCACGACCACCTGACCATCGCCGAGCAAACCGTGCTTCAACAGCATCTGCGGCACCTGCGTGGATTTGCCGGAACCGGTGGGCGCGGACAAAATCAACCGCCGGTCGGCTTGCAGCCGCGCGATGATCTCGCGCTCGATTTCGTAAATGGGCAGTCGGTCAGCCATGAAAATCAGACGAGCTGCCAACCGGGTTTGATTTCTTCATCCAGCGGCAGCAAGGGTGCGCCGGCAAGCAATTTCCGTTCGGCCAGAATGCCAATCATCGCCGCGTTGTCGGTGCAAAGGTTCTTCTCGGCGAGGCGAAGCGTGAAGCCGTTGTTTTTGCAGGCGCGGGCCAATTCATTTCGCAAGCCGGAATTACACGTCACGCCGCCGGACGCGGTGATGCAGCGGACGCCGGCGCGCCTGGCCGCGCGAATCGTTTTCTTCACGAGCACTTCCACGATGGCGGCCTGCACACTGGCGCAGAGGTCGCAGACTTTTTGCCGGTCGTCGAGCAGTGCTGCATGGTCGCGGATGAAATAGCGCACGGAGGTTTTTAGGCCGCTAAAGCTGAAATCGTCATTCAGGTCATTGAGCAGCGGACGCGGGAAGTCGTAGGCGGCGGGATTCCCCTGCTCCGCCAGCTTGTCAATAATCGGTCCGGCCGGATATGGCAGACCCATGAGTTTGCCGGTCTTGTCAAAGCATTCACCGGCGGCGTCGTCAATCGTGCCGCCAAGCACGCGGTGTTTCAATTCCGATTCAACGAGGACGAGCAAAGTGTGTCCGCCGCTGACGATGAGCGAAATGTTGGGTTGAAAGCGGGTGAAGTCGGCGAACAACCCGGAGTGCCGAGTATCAGTTCGGCCAGTTTCGGCTGCCGACGAGTTCGCGCCGAGCGGATGCTCGGCGTTCCGAATCCACGGCGAATAAAGGTGCGCCTCGTGATGATTGATGCCGATGAATGGCTTGTTCAGCGCAAACGCCACGGCCTGCGCGGCTTTGAAACCAATTAGTAACGCGATGCCCAGTCCCGGCCCCTGCGTGGCGGCGACGGCGTCGAGTTGCGCGGGAGAAATTCCGGCTTCGGCCAAAGCGGCGTGCGCGACGGGCAGGAGATTTTTTAGATGTTCGCGCGCGGCGAGTTCCGGCACGACGCCGCCGTATTCCGCGTGCAATTCGATTTGCGAGGAAACGACGTTGGACAGGACGCGTCCGTCGCTCACGACGGCAGCGCTGGTTTCATCGCAGGAAGTTTCGAGCGCGAGCAAAATCATTTCGCGGCGACGCGTTCTGGTTTTTCGCCGGCCCGTTGCCGGTAAAGGATAAGCCCTTTTAGCAAATCCTCGGCGCGCTCAAGCTGCTCGTCATGGACAGCCTGCACGGCGGCGCGTTGCTTGTCGGTCAAAGCGTCCGCGCCGCCCGGCGAACGTTGCAACAGCAGCGCCGCTTCTTCGTTGTCTGAAACCGGCACGAGAATGTCCGGCGTGATGCCCTGTTGATGGATGACCTTGTGGCTCGGCGTGTAATACTTCGCGATGGTGAGCTTGAGCGCGGAACCGTCATCAAGCGGAAAAATCGTCTGCACGGAACCTTTCCCAAAAGTCTTTTCGCCCAACACGACGGCACGGTGCAAATCCTGCAGACAGCCGGTGACAATCTCCGCCGCGCTGGCGCTGCCAAGATTCGCCAGCACGACAATGGGAATATCCTTCAACTCATCACCATCGGCGCGGGAATAAATCTTTTCCGGTTTGCGCCGGCCCTCGGTGGAGACAATCAGCTGCCCGCGTGGCAGAAATTTCTCGCACACCTTCACCGCCTGATCCAGCAGGCCGCCGGGGTTCCAGCGCAAGTCGAGCACCAGTGCTTTCATGCCCTGCACCTTGAGCTTGTTCAGCGCCGACTCCAGTTCGTCGGCGGTCTTTTCACCGAACTGGATGATGTGGATATAGCCGATTTTTTCCGCGCCGAGCGGAAACTCTTTTTTGCCGTTGATGTCCTTGACCATCGCCATCTGGATGATGGCGCGGGCGAGGGTGAAATCTTTCGTCATGCCGGCGGACGGCCGTTCAATGGTGATGGTCACCGAGGAGCCGGGTTCACCGCGCAGCATTTTCACCACGTCGGAAAGTTGCTCGTGTTCGACATCCTTGCCCTCCACCTTGATGATACGGTCGCCCGCCAAAATTCCAGCGCGAAAACCCGGTGTGTCTTGCATCGGCGTGACCACCGTGATGTGACCGGCCTTGAGCGCGACGACGAGACCAAGACCGCCAAACTGTCCCACGGTGTCGTCCTCCAACTGCTGGAAGGAATCGGCATCAAGAAATTCGCTGTGCGGGTCGAGCCGGCTGACCGCGCCTTTGAGCGCGGAATAGACGAGCTGCTGGTAAGTGAGATTGGTGCCGTCCACATATTCCGTGCGGATTTTCTGGAGCGCATCCTTGAACAGCTCCAGATTCGCCTGCGAATTATCCGCCGCCGGCACCATCTGCGTGGCGCTTAAATAAATTTTCGCGCCCACCGCCAGATTGAGCAGCAACACGAGCAGCACCAGAGAAAAAATCAGGCGGCGTTTCATTGCGCTATTCTGAAGCAATCAACGCCTCTCCCGCAACAGCGATTCGACGAATGGCAAATCCGCTGGGACGGTGACCTTGGGATTCGGCGTGGCAGATTTCACGAGTTGCACCGGCTGGCCGATGAGTTCGCACGCAGCGGTGTCGTCGGTAAGAATAAGATTTTTGGCGCGCGCGGCGGCGATGGCGCGGCGGATGACTTCCACGCGAAAGGTCTGCGGCGTCTGCACCGACCAGAGTTTCGAGCGGTCCACCGTGCGAGAAATGAGTTTGCCGTCCGCCGTTTCCTTGATGGTATCCGTGACTTGCTGGGCGGCGACGGCCGCTCCGGTTTCACGCGCGGCTTGAATCGTGTCGGCAATCAACTGCGCCGAAGTGCAAGGCCGCGCGGCATCTTGAATGGCGACGATTTCCGTTTTCGGCGAAAGCGATTCGAGGCCGTTCCAGACGGAATCCTGCCGCTCCGCGCCGCCGACGACGAAACGGAACGGCTTTTTAAATTGAAATTTTTCCGCAAGTTCCGCGAAGTGCGACTGCATGCCGTCGCGCACGACAAGAATAATTTCGTCAACGCACGCCGCGTCATTGAACTGCCGCCAAGTGTGAGCGATGACGGGTCGGCCGGCGACTTCGAGCCAGAGCTTGTCCACGTTCGCGCCCATGCGCGTGCCTTTGCCGGCGGCGACGAGGATGGCGGAAATCATGCGGGCGAAGTCTAAAGCCCAAAACCAAAAGCCCAAAGCCTAAAAAATCAGCCGATGCGCCAGACGATGCGCGCCTTGTTCAGGTCGTAGGGCGACATTTCCATCTTCACGCGGTCGCCGGCGGTGAGGCGCACGAAGCGTTTACGCATCTTGCCGGAAATGGTCGCCAGCACCTGATGCTTGTTGTCGAGTTCAACGCGGAACATCGTCCCGGCGAGAACGGTCATAATCTTTCCCTCAACCTCAATGTGCTCTTCCATTGAACTTTTTCAGCAAAAAAGCTTGGGCAACATTTTTTGAGGATGCTGCCCAAGCTAGTGATTATTTTGAAAATTAATAACGGTCACGACCACCGCCGCCACCGCCACGGCTGCCGCCACCACCGTAGCCACCACCACCATAACCGCCGCCACCGCCGCCTTCGCGCCGCGGACCGCGATCACGGCCGCCACCGCCGGGCGGACGTTCTTCCTTCGGACGAGCGATGTTGACCGTCAACGCGCGACCGTCAATCTGCGCGCCGTTCATGGCCTCGATGGCCCGCTGCGCCTCTTCGGGCGTGGAGTAGGTGACGAAGGCAAAACCGCGTGAACGACCGGTCATCCGGTCCATCATCAGGTTCGCTTCGACGACGTTGCCGTGGGCGGCGAACGCCTCTTGCAACATATTTTCAGTGGTGTTGAAGGAAAGATTTCCCACAAACAGTTTGGTGCTCATGCGATGATTTGCCGCTCAATACCAACCAATTTCGTCTGTTCCCGACCACCGGGTTTCAAATCATCATTGAACCAAGTTCACTTGAAGATTCACCATGTGCGAAAGGTCAACTATCTTACAGGCGGGAAAATTCTACTGATTGGAAGTCAAATGGCAAGCGGCTTTACAACGATTAAACCAACCCGCCAAAACCTCTTTCAGAGCCACGAAAAATCTGGACTTTTTAACCTCTCGAGCAACTGCGCGTCGGCGGCGGGAAAGGCAAATTGCATGAGTTCGTTTTGCCCAACCCACTTCACCGCCGCGCAATCCAGCGGCTGCGGTTCGCCGGAAAGAATTTTGCAGATGAAAAATTTCAGGTGGACAGATTTCTCCGGATAGTCGTGCGTGATTTCCTCAAACAATTTGCCAACGGAGATTTCCACGCCCAACTCCTCGCGGATTTCGCGGACGAGGCATTGCTCAAAGGTTTCGCCGGCCTCGCGTTTGCCACCGGGAAATTCCCAAAGTCCGCCAAGGTGTGAGTTCGCGTGACGCTGCGTAATGAGCAACTGACCGTCGCGGAAGATGAGCGCGGCGGAAACTTCGACGGCTTTTTTAGCGCCCGACACTTTTGTAAATCCAGCCGAGTTTTTCCATCGCCGCCGGGTCAAACAAATTCCGCCCGTCGAACATGATGGGATGCGTCAGCCCAGCCTTCGCGCGGGCGAGATCAAGCTGTTTGAACTCGTCCCACTCGGTCGCGACCACAAGCGCGTCACAGCCTTCGGCCACGGCATTCATGTCGTCCACATAGGTGACGTTGGGCAGGAACGATTTCGCCTTATCCATCGCCTTCGGATCGTGCACACGCAACGTCGCGCCGTCCTTGAGCAACCGCTGGCACAAATCAATCGCCGGCGAGCTGCGCACGTCGTCGGTATTCTGCTTGAACGCGAGACCGAGCACGCCGATTTTCTTGTCCTTCAGCACCCAGAGTGTGTCGGTGATTTTTTTGACAAAGCGTTCCATCTGGTCGGCATTGATGCGCTGGACTTCCTTGAGCAATTTGAATTCGTAGCCGACCTGCTCAGAAATTTTAATGAACGCACTCAAGTCCTTCGGGAAACAACTGCCACCGAAACCGATGCCGGCGTTGAGGAAGCGGCGTCCGATGCGTTCGTCGAGGCCGATGCCCTGCGCCACTTCCTGCACGTTCGCGCCCGCCGCCTCGCAGACGGTGGCGATGGCGTTGATGTAGGAAATTTTCAGGGCGAGAAAAGAATTCGCCGCGTGCTTGATAAGTTCGGCGGAGTTGATGTCGGTGACGATGATCGGCGCGTTGAACGGCGTATAAATTTCCGTCATCGCAGCGACGGGCCGCTGCGAACCGACGCCGATGACGACGCGGTCGGGCTTCATCAAATCGCCGACGGCAAAACCTTCGCGGAGAAATTCGGGGTTGCTGACGACATCAAATTCCGTCTTGGCCGTGCAATAGCGTTTGATGGTCTCGGTGACTTTTTCGCCGGTCTTGACGGGCACGGTGCTTTTGTCCACGACGATTTTGTAGCTCGTCATCGCCGCCGCGATATCACGCGCAACGCGCTCGATGTAGCTCAAATCCACCGAACCATCCGGCTGTGGCGGCGTGGGCACGGCAATGAAAATCACATCGGAATTCTGCACGCCCTCGGCGGTGCTGGCGGTGAACTTGAGGCGTCCGGCGGCCACATTCTTTTTTACGAGTTCTTCGAGGCCGGGTTCGTAAATCGGAATGCCGCCCGCCTGAAGCATTTTCACCTTCGCGGCGTCGTTGTCCACGCAGATGACGTGATGGCCAACTTCCGCAAAACACGTTCCCGTGACGAGACCAACGTAGCCGGTGCCGATGATCGAGAGTTTCATTGGAAAATTATTTTAATTTCGGTTGCGTTGTCGCCGCCAGTTGGGACTCGATTTCCCTCGCATGCATCCCCGCCTCGGAACCAAGCGATCCCGCCAACGGCGCATGCTCAACTTCCGAATAATAATTCAGCGCGTCTTTGAGTTTGCCCTGCGCCGCCAAAACCCGCGCGAGGGAAAATTTTGCCGTGACCGCCTCGCCGGAATCAGCAAAACCCGCGATCACTTTGCGGTAATTTTGAGCGGCCAGATCAAGCTTGCCCTCCGCTTCGAAACTCGCCGCCAACCCCAGATTAGCGGTCGCTGCGAGTGCCCCGGCGGCGTGGGCGGAGGCTAATTTTTCAAACTGCACCTGCGCCTGATCGTAGTTGCCGGCGGCATACAACGTCGTCGCCGCCTGCAAACCCGCGCGTTCCGCCGCCGCCGTGCCGGAGTATTTTTCGGCCAGCTGCACAAACGCATTCGCCAGCGCCACCGAACCGGCGTTGGCCGGCGGCGCGACGAGCAATTGCGTCAACGCCTGCCCCGCTGCCACTTCACGCTGCGTCTGGCGCTCGGCGATGAAAAAATAAATGCCGACCGCGATGGCAATGACCACGGCGATGCCAGCGAGGCGTTTTTGGTTGGCTTCCAACCAAGGCCAGAGTTTAAAAATGATTTCAGCGGGGGCGTCTTGCGTTTGCATAAATGAACCGACAGTTTTTCCGCCCACGCAGCGAAACGCAAGCTGAAATCTGTCGGCACGCGTGGTTCAGGCTTGAAAAGCCGCGGCAATTCCGCACATTTTGCGGATGTGCCCAATCTTTTCCTGCGAGTGCGCGCGAGCGATGTGCCGGTTTACCGGTTGTGCGACGACGCCAGCGGCACGCTGATTTTGCTGATGGTCGTCTTCGGCCCGTGGGCGTTTGGCACCACGCCGCCATCCACGATCTGGCTGATGAACTACGCCGCCTACGTTCTCGGCACGCTGTTGCTGGTCAAACTTTTCATCCGCAAAATCAAACAATGTCCCTTGCCCCGCTGGGATGTCGCGGCCACAGAAAATAAATCTTCACGCCGCACGTCCGCACAACGCGCCACCGCCCTGCTCGGCTGGCTCACGCTGGCGCTGCTGCTGTTTTGCCTCGTCAGCGCGTGGAACTGCGCCGCCACTTACGATCCGGTCCGCCGGATTTTTCTTTATCAACCGCATCTGAACTGGCTGCCGCACAGCTTTGATGCCCACCGCACCTGGTTTTGGTTTTGGAGTTACCTCGGCCTCGCCGCCGCGTTCTGGAGCATCCGCGACTGGCTGTTGGGCAAAACCGAGACGGAAGAAAAAACCTTCCATCCGAACGGCAAGGAAGCTGCCAACCCACGACTCAATGGCCGGATGCGGCAACTGCTTTGGGTGCTGGCCATCAGCGGCACGGCGCTCGGCCTCGAAGCCATCGTGCAACGCGCCAGCGGTTCGAGCAAACTGCTGTTCATCCTTCAACCCGTCGTCAATCCCGAAGGCGAAACTCAATTCGGTCCCTACGCTTACCGCGCCAATGCCGCACAGTATTTCAACCTGCTCTGGCCGATGCTGCTCGGCGGCTGGTGGCTGCTCCGGCGACACGGCGGCAGAATCCATCTGCTGCCCGCATTCGCCGCCATTCTGGCGGCGTGTCCGATCATTTCCACGAGCCGCGGCGGCGCGCTGGTGACGGCGGGATTGCTCGGGTTGCTGGTTGTAATTTTTCTGGCGATAGAATCTTCCGCTGCCGCCAAGCATCCGGACAGTTTGCGACGCCTGAAAAAATATTTCTGGCTGGTCTTGATCTTTCTTGGGGTCGTGGCCGCGCTCGGTGGTTATTTCGGCTGGAAAGAATTGTCACCGCGCATGAACCAACTGAATGAAGGTTTTTCCGGGCGCGAACAAATGTATGCCGATGCGCGGCCGATGGCGGCGGATTATCCGGTCTTCGGCGTGGGGCCGGGCAGTTTCGGCACCGTGTTCCAACTTTATCGCATCTCCAACCTGACTTACTGGCCGGATCAATTGCACAACGACTGGCTCGAAACGCTCATCACTTTCGGCTGGGTGGGCTTCACGCTCATCCTCGCCGCGCTGGTCTGCATCGTGGTGGCCGGCTGGCACGCGCCACGCCGTTTGCTCATCACGGCGGGGCTGGCGCTCACCGGCTGCCTCGTCCACGCCCGCTACGATTTCCCGTTCCAAATCCACTCCATCATTTTTCTGTTTTTGCTCATCGCCGCGTGGCTGATGGCGGCAGGCGCGGTGAAACGTCCCCAGTTGAAAAAACCGCAGGAAAAATCTCGCCGGGCGGAAACTTGAATTCAACTTGTCCGCGAAATTTTTGAAAGAATTTTGCGACGCTGGATTTTTATAAAATGGTCGAGCGCCCGTTTTTTTCCCGCACGAGCGCGGACGCGGGAAATTCCACCGTCGTCTGGCGGCCCAGAAAATCCATCAGCACCGCAACGCGCTGCCGCCCCGAGCGCACTTGAGCGACGACCGCCAGCGCCCCGCGCAGACTGCCTTCGGCCACGCGCACGATTTCGCCCGCCACCAGCGCATCGTCCACCGTGTGCAATTCCGCTTCGCCCAACGCAGCACGTAATTCGCCGATGGTCTCGGCGGCGATGATGGGCCAGCGATCGCCAAAATGAACCACACCGCCGACCCCGCGCGCCGCCTGCACTGCGCGCAATTCCTCCGGCCAGCCAAAACAGGCGAACAGATAGCCGGGAAACAGGGCTTCGGTGGTCCAGACCGCGCCGCGCCGGGTCGCGCGCTTGAAGCGGATGCGCGGGAGAAAAACTTCGACGCCGGCCAGTTGCCGCAAATGCGCGGCGGCGATGTGTTCGTGCTTGGGTTGCGAACGCAGGCAAAACCATTCCCGAACAGGCGCGGTTTCCGGAGTGACGGACGACATGGCAGACGGATTATTCCGCGTAGTAATCTTTGTAGCGGACGTAATCGTGATAGTCGTTGGCGCCGGGACGGACGGAATTGAGCACGAGGCCAAGCACGCGCGCCTTGCGCTGCACCAGCAGGTTGATGGCGGCACGCGCAATGCGGGCGGAGGTGGCTTCGGCACGGACGACAAACAAGACGCCATCCATGCGCGGCGCGAGGCTCGCGGCATCGTCGGCAGCCATCACGGGCGGCGTGTCCACGATGACAAAATCAAATTCCGCCGAAGCTTGATTCACAAAGGTCTCCATGTCCGAGGAGAAGAAATATTCGGTGGCATTTTTTTCCGGCGTGCCGCGCGGCAGCAGCTTGAGCTTCTCCACTTGAGTATCCAGCACGAGCGTGTGCCAGTTGAGACGTTGGGTGAGC
>CAIOUK010000089.1 GCA_903861445.1 uncultured Verrucomicrobia subdivision 3 bacterium | reverse complement strand
GCCGGCGCGTGTATTCCCGCAATTCATCGGCTTGCTTGGTCGCCGCCAGGCCGGGGCCGATGAGCAACGCGGAAACTTTTTCCGGCAATTTGGTTTCCGGTTTCCAGACATTGACCATCGCGGATTGCAACTGCGCGGCGACGGGATGAAAAACGTCTTCCTGCGTGCAGACGGTAGCCAATCCCGGCTGCGCCCGTTGTGCGCCGCGTGTGGCCAGCACGGCCGCGCCGTGAAATCCGAAGCTGCCGGCGACAATCGCAACATGGCCGAAATCACCTTTGTTTCCAGCAACTTTGCGCGCGGGCGGGAAATGTTTGAAATCTTCCGGCTGCGTCCAGTTCAACTCGGCTTCGAGCGGGCAGGGGATGAGTCCCACATCTTCCGTCACCTCCAGCTTGCCGACAAATGACCACGCGGCGGGCGTGAGCAAACCGTTTTTGGGCGCGCCGACAGTAAGTGTGAGTGTGGCTTCAATGACCGCACCAAAGGTGCCGCCGGTGTCTGCGTTCAAGCCGGATGGCACATCAATCGCCAGCACGGGAATTTTGCTGGAGTTGATGGTGGAAATAATTTTCTGCCAGGCTTCCGAGAGCGGACGGTTTAGCCCGATGCCGAAAAGTCCGTCCACGATGAGCGCGGGTTTTTCTTTCAAGGCTTGTTCCAGTGGTAAGAGGTCGGAGTCCGGCAAAAACATTTCCAGGATTTCGGCGCGGCGACCTTCCAGTTGCTTGGCGGCGGCGCGGGCGTCGTCTCCGTTGTGGCCTTTGCCGATGAGAAAGAGAATTGTGTCGCCGGCACGCGTGAGCTTGCGGGCACGCCGGGCGACGCGTTTGCCGACGCGACGGATGACCTCGGCCTCGGTCTGGCCGGCGGCCCAAGTAGCGGCTTCCCATGCGCGCATCTGCGCGATGCTTATGACAGGTATCGGCATGAGGCGAGCGTGGCAAATTTTTCAGGATGGCGAAAGCGGAATGTCGCTGGCGATTTGTTTCGTAACCCAATCGTCACATGGTTGTCACCGGAATGGAATTGTATGACGAAATGCGGCGTGCGACACTGCCAGCGTGAAATTGCGAATTTTGGTCGTGGATGACGAGCCGGAGATCATTGAACTCGTCGAGTTCAACCTCAAACAGGCCGGTTACGCCGTGACTACGGCGGCGGACGGCGCGGAGGCGCTCAAAAAAGCCCGCTCGCAAACTCCCGACCTCATCGTGCTGGATGTGATGTTGCCGGAAATGGATGGTTTTGAAATCTGCAAGGCGCTGCGGCTCGACGCGGCCACCGCCAAGATTCCCATTGTCATGCTCACGGCCAAGGCGGCGGAAATTGACCGCGTGCTCGGCCTGGAGCTGGGCGCGGATGATTATTTGACCAAGCCGTTCAGTCCGCGCGAACTGCTGCTCCGCGTCAAAAAAATTCTCGCCCGGCACCAAGCGGAGGAAAAGCCGAAGGAACAATTGCGTTATGGCGATTTGCTCATTGATTTGCCGCGCCACATCGCGAGTTGGAAAAACAAGCCCATCGAGTTAACGGCGACGGAATTTAAGTTGCTCACCATCCTCGCCCAGCGCGCAGGCCGGGTGCAATCGCGCGACCAGCTTTTGCGCGACGTGTGGGAATACGACAGCCTGATTGACACGCGCACGGTGGATACGCACATGCGCCGTCTGCGCGAGAAAATCGGCCCTGCCGCCAAGCATCTGGACACCGTCCGCGGCGTCGGTTATCGCTTCATCGAATAATTTATTCGGCCATAGATTTTCACAGATGGACAGAAATGGGGAAAAGTATCTCCGCCAATTCCTGCAAAATCTGTGTTTCATCTGTGTTTCATCTGTGGCTAACTAATCCCCGTGTGGTTTTTCCTCTTCATCCTCTCGCTCGCGGTGCTGACCGGATTACATTTCCGATACCGGAAAGAACTCGCCGCGCTGCACACCCGCCATCTGGCGGAAGCGGAAGCGGCTCAACGCCGCCAGCAGCAAACCGCTCTCGACGCACAGATGCAACAAAAGGTTTTATTCGATTCCATGCTTGAGGGGTTGCTGCTCTTGGATCGCAGCCGGAAAATTTATCTCGCCAACCGCGCCTTCAAAAATCTGTTCGGCGTCAAAACGGAATTGCGCGGTAAGACCGTCGTCGAGGCGCTGCGGCTGCATGAGTTGGACGAACTGTTGCAGCGCGCGGAAACCGAAAAGCAGGTTTTGGATTATGAAATCAAGCTGCCGGACTTGAGCGAACGCTGGTTGCAGGTCAACGCCGCCGCCATCACCAACGCCGCCGGCGAGCGTGAAGGGACGATTCTGGTCTTTCACGATTTGACGCGGCTCAAGCAATTGGAACGAACGCGTGAAGAATTTGTTGCCAACGTCAGCCATGAGCTGCGCACACCGCTATCGCTCATCAAAGGTTACGTCGAAACGCTGCTGGATGGGGCGCGGGACAACCCCGAAGTGGCCGAACGTTTCCTGAAGATCATCGAGCGCAATGCGAACCGGTTGGATCTGCTCATCCAGGATTTACTGACAATTTCCGCGTTGGAATCCGGCCGGATGAAACTGGAATTGCAACCGGTGGACCTCAAGTTGCTCACTGAAAAAGTCCTGACGTTCCTGCACACCAAGGCGGAAAACAAAAGCGTTACGCTCGTCAACGAACTGCCGGAACTCACCACGAACGCCGACGCGAACCGTCTGGATCAAGTGATAACCAACCTCGTGGACAACGCCATCAAGTATGGTCGTGCCGAAGGTGCGGTTATCGTCGGCGGTAAAAAGCTGGACGACGGTCGGCTGGAAATCTTCGTGCGCGACGACGGGCCGGGCATTCCGCCGGAAGCGCTGGATCGCGTGTTCGAGCGGTTTTATCGCGTGGACAAGGCGCGTTCGCGCGACCAGGGCGGAACCGGCCTCGGTCTTTCCATCGTGAAACACATTGTCCACGCGCACGGCGGCGAGGTGCGCTGCAAAAGTGAACTCGGCCAAGGCGCGACATTTTTCTTCACGCTGCCGGCGGTTTTGAATTAATTGCTTTTTCAGCGGTCATAAAAAAACTATCCTCGGGAAATGGTTCACGTTGGCATCGGTTATGACGTTCATCAATTGGTCGCCGGGCGCAAGTGCGTTCTCGGCGGCGTGGAAATCCCGCACCCGAAAGGCCTCGACGGTCATTCGGATGCCGACGCGCTGATGCACGCCATCTGCGACGCGGTGCTGGGTGCGCTGGGGCAGGAAGACATTGGTCATTTTTTCCCGAACACCGACCCGCGCTGGAAAGGTGTGCCGAGCAAAATCTTTTTGGAGGAAGCGGCCAAACAGGCAGCGAAACAAAACGCGCGGATCGTGAACATTGATGCCACGGTCATCGCGCAAGCCCCAAAGATTTATCCGCACATTGCTGCGATGAAAAAAAACATTGCCGCCGCACTGGGGATTCCCGTGCAGAAAGTCGGTGTGAAGGCGACGACGAATGAGCTGATGGGTTTCATCGGCCGTGAGGAAGGCATCGCGGCGATGGCCGTTGCCAGTGTGAATTTGCCGGAATAATTTATCATGCCCAAAGCCGAAATTGCCTGGAAACGCGTCACCGAGGACGGTGAAAAACTGCAGGTCTATGCCCGGCACGTCGGGCGCGATTATCATTTTTTCCACCGCGCCAAGCGGTTTGATGTCTGGCAACGCGTGCCGGAACCACCGCTGGAAGATTGGATGGAATTGCTCGACGCCGTGGTGCGGCTGGTCAATCGCCGCCGCTATCAGCCTGACGACGAGGAGCGGTTGCGTCGGCAAATCCGCGAGCGATTTCCCGAGTCGGGAGTCTAGGCTTGGATTTTCGCTGAATATTTTACCATTGGTATTATACTTCCCGCATGGAACGGAAGCCGTTCATTTTAGTTTCCCCAAGCATTGAGAAGCGCGGCGTGGAATTTCACGATTTGTCCGCCAGTCTCTCGGTGAAATACGATTTTGCCGTGCTGCACGCCGGCGGCATCCCCGTCACCGTGCCGGCGACGACGGATCGCGCTGTGCTCGCCGAATGTGTCCGCCGCGTGGAAGGCGTGCTGCTGACCGGCGGCGACGATATCAATTCCGATCTCTACGACCACAAGCTTCCAGGAAAAATTAAAAAGACCATAGAGCAGACGCCCGATGGCGGTGCGCGCGATTTGCGGGAATTGATTTTAATCGAGGAAACCTTCCGCCAGCGCAAGCCATTACTGGCGATTTGTCGTGGTCATCAATTGCTCAACATCGCTTTTGGCGGACAGCTTGTGGCCGATATCCGGCAGCAGGTGCCGGGAGCATTAAATCATCAGCGGCTCGACCAGGCGTGCGAGTTGGTGCATGAAGCGGCGTTGACACCCGGCTCTTTGCTCGCCAAGATTACGGGACGAGTTAAATTGCGCATGAACAGTTCGCATCACCAGGCGGTGCAAGTGACAGCGGAACCGTTCGTGACCACAGCGATCAGCGCAGATGGAATAGTGGAGGCGATGGAGCTGAAACCGGAGCTGGCACGCGGAATGCCGTTTTTGTTGAGCGTGCAATTTCATCCCGAACGATTAACGCCCCGTTACGCCGCGCATCGGGCAATTTTTGATGCATTTGTGACAGCTTGTGTTCGGCAATTTAAAATAAAATGAAAGGTAAAATTCTCATCGTGGACGACATGGCGGACTTGCGCGTATTGCTCAAGGCCGTGCTCGAAGACGATTACACCGTGGCGGAAGCCGACAGCGGCGCGGCGCTGCAACAATGTTTTGCGCAAGAAGCGCCGGACGTGGTGCTGCTGGATTTGAAATTGCCGGACGCAAACGGTCTCGACCTCCTGCCGCTGATTAAAAAGAACTGGCCGGACACGGAAGTGGTCGTGCTCACCGGTGAATCGGCCACCATTGAGGCCGCCGTCGAAGCCACCAAGCGCGGCGCATATCATTTCATCAACAAGCCATTCGACGCACAGGTATTGCGGGTGACCATTGACCGCGCCATTGAGAGCAAGCAGCAGAAGGAAGAAAATAATTCGTTGCGCCGCGCGATTTCTACGATGAGCGGCAGTTCCACGCCGGTATTTAAAAGCCCGCAAATGCAGACCGTTGTCCGCACGGTCGAGCGCATTGCCCCCAGCGATGTCACCGTGCTTATCACCGGCGAAAGCGGCACCGGCAAGGAAGTCATTGCCGACCTTATTCACGCGTTAAGTCCGCGCAGTAAAAATAAAATCATCAAAGTCAACTGCGCCGCGCTGCCGCGCGAACTCATCGAGAGCGAACTGTTCGGCTCGGTGAAAGGCGCGTTCACCGGTGCGAATGCTGACCGCCACGGTCTTATCCGTCAGGCCGAGGGCGGCACGCTGTTTCTGGATGAAATTTCCGAGATGCCGATTGATACGCAGAGCAAATTATTACGCGTGTTGCAGGATCAAAAAGTCCGGCCGGTTGGTGGCAAAGCCGATTATCAGACCAATTGCCGCATCATCGCCGCGACCAATCGCAACCCGGAGGACGCCATCAAGGACGGCAAGTTGCGCGAAGATTTGTTCTACCGCATCAGTGCCATTTCCGTCCACCTGCCGCCGTTGCGCGAACGGCGCGAGGATATCATGCCGCTTGCCAACGCTTTTCTGAAACGCTTTTCTGCGCAGGCCAACCGCACGCTCCGCCACTTCACCCCGGCGGCGGCGGAACGGCTGGCCAGTCGGGATTGGCCCGGCAACATCCGCCAGTTGCAGAATGAAATTCAGCGGGCGGTGTTGCTCTGCGAAGGGCCGGATGTGGACGCCGGCGATTTATCCGTTACCGAAATCCGCATCGTGCCATCCGAGGGCCATGACACCTCTTTCACTTTGCTCAAAGGTGTCGAACGCAACGCCATCATCCAGATGCTGCGCGAAACTGGCGGCAACAAGCTGGAAACAGCCAAAAAACTCGGCATTGGCCGGCAGACGCTCTACAACAAAATCAAGGCCTACGGGATTGACGTCTAGTTTTGGTGAATTGGCAAATCAGCCTTGGAGTCACGCATTTCTTGCGCTCTGTGATTGCGGTAAAAATTCCCGCCGGTATCATTTCTCGGTTTTAATATGACTATTTTGCGATACATCCTCGTGGCTCTGGAAGTGGTGCTGCTGTTCAACCTGCTCATCGGCGTCCACGAGTTGGGCCATTTTCTTGCGGCCCGCTGGCGTGGCTTGAAGGTCGAGCGCTTCGCCATCTGGTTTGGTAAGCCCATCTGGAAGAAAAAAATCGGCGGCGTGGAATACGCGCTCGGCTGGATTCCCGCCGGCGGCTACGTCTCGCTGCCGCAGATGGCGACGATGGAAGCCATCGAAGGCAAAGCCGAGGCCGACACCGAAAAATTGCCCAACGTCACGCCGCTCGACAAAATCATCGTGGCGGTCGCCGGACCGCTGTTCAGTTTTTTATTGGCGATCGTTTTTGCCATCGTGGTCTGGCAGGTTGGCAAGCCGGGTATGGAGACTGAAAATTCCACTACCATCGGCTGGGTGGATCCGACGGGGCCGGCAGCCAAGGCTGGCTTACTGCCGGGCGACAGGATTCTTGAAGTGGATGCTCATCCGGTGAAACATTTTTCACCCGTCGGCAACATGGCCGACAGTGTGATCTGGCGTATCGTCACGAGTGAAAATACGAACATCGTTGTAAAATACCGGCGCGAGGGCAAAGAGGCGACGGTTCAAATGATACCGTTTCATCGGGCGACCAAATGGTATGAACGGAAGGCGCTACGACAGATTCTCGTTTTACCTTCAGAAGAATTTTCCATCGCGGAAATTGCCACGAACAGTCCCGCTGCCCTTGCCGGTCTCAAGCCCGGTGACGAAGTTGTGTCATTGAATAGCGAGAAGATTTACCATCCGGCGGCGGTGGATTATGCCGAACAAATGATGACGAACGGCGTGGTGAAGCCGCTCATGCTCACGGTGCGGCGCGGGGGCAAATCATTTGACTGCACGCTACTGGCCGTCAAGCCGCTCATGGGAACCAATCCACCCACAAAGTTTGAGAAGCTTTGCCGCGTGCTGCACATCCCTTTGAAACCTGCGCCGCTCCCGGTGACCCGCCCGCGGCTGGGGATCATGGCTTGGCAGGGTGACACCAACACCGCGCTGGTTTATCCCGGCCCGCTGGAACAGGTTAAGACCAGCGCGGAACAGATTTTCAGCACCTTTGGCGCGCTGTTTTCCAAGAGCGAAATCGGCGTGCAGCAGCTTGGCGGCGCGGTGATGATTGGCCGCGTCTATTACAACCTGTTTCAGGACGAGGACGGCTGGCGGCGCGTGCTGTGGTTCAGCGTAATTCTCAACGTCAACCTCGCCTTGTTGAATATGCTGCCGCTGCCGGTGCTGGATGGCGGGCACATCACGCTGTCGCTCATCGAGTGGATTCGCCGCCGACCGGTTCATGCCAAAATTTTGGAGTGGATTCAGACCGCCTTTGCGGCGTTGCTCATTACCTTCATGATTTACATTGCGTTCTTTGACACCGGCGATTGGGTGCGCAGCGCCCGCGCGGATCGCAACGTGCCGGTGGTCTTTGCCGCCCCAAAATAATTTTTTATGCGTTACTGCGAGTCCCCGTATTTCTTTCAACGCCGTAAAACCCGCGAGATTTACATCGGCGATCCCGCGCACGGCGGCGTCATCATTGGCGGCGATCATCCCGTCGTGAAGCAGTCCATGATCACCTGCGATACGATGGACACGGCGGCCAGCGTGCAGCAGACGCTCGACCTCGTGGCGGTCGGTTGCCAAATCGTCCGCATCACCGCGCCGACGGTGAAGGATGCGGCCAATTTGCAGAATATCGTTGCCGAATTGCGCGCAAAAAAATGTCTCGTGCCGATCGTCGCCGACATTCATTTCAAGCCGGAAGCCGCGCTGGAAGCGGTGAAGTGGGTCGAAGTTATCCGCGTGAACCCCGGCAATTACGCCGATACCAAAAAATTTGCCATCAAGGAATATTCCGACGCGCAATACGCCGAGGAGTTGAAGCGCATCGAGGAGAAATTCACGCCGCTCGTGCTGGAATGCAAGCGGCTCAAGCGCGCCATGCGTATCGGCACCAACCACGGTTCGTTGAGCGACCGCATCATGAATCGCTTCGGCGATTCGCCGCTCGGCATGGTGGAGAGCGCGCTGGAATTCGCGCATATCTGTCGCAAACACGATTTCCACAATTTCAAATTCTCGATGAAGTCGAGCAATCCGAAAGTCATGATCGAATGCTACCGGCTTTTGGTGGCGCGATTGAATGACCTCGGGCTGGATTGGAATTACCCGATCCACCTCGGCGTCACCGAAGCGGGCGAAGGCGAGGATGGTCGCATCAAAAGCGCCATCGGCATCGGCTCGCTGCTGTGCGACGGCTTGGGTGACACCATTCGCGTTTCGCTCACCGAAGATTCGCCGCACGAAATTCCCGTCTGCCGCGATTTGCTTTCGCTCATCCCGAAATTGACCAATCATGACCCGCGCTTTCATGATGCGAATTTTCCATTCGATCCGTTTCATTTTGAGAAGCGCACGACGCCGGAAATCGCGTTGAACGAAACTGTCAAGTGCGGCGGCGAGCAGCTCATCCGCGTGGTCGTCACGCGCGGCACATGGGACAAAGTTGCGCCGAAGATCCGCCCGAAAGACGACGTGCGACCGGAAGCCGTTTATGAAGATCTGAACGTTTTTGAAATTGATCCGACGCAGGATTTTGAAATCAACTGTGAGACGCAGTTGGTGACGGTGAAGGACGGTGTGAAGCTGCCGGCCATCACCGCCTTCCGCTTGCTCGCGGCCAAGCTCAAAAGACTCGGCCGCAACAACCCGATTCTGTTGAAGGATTGCATCAACTTTGAGCCGGTGCCGTTGTTGCCAAACATCGCTTTGATTCAAGCAGGCGTGGTCATCGGCGCACTGCTGGCGGATGGCATTGGCGACGCAATTCTCGTGCGCGGCGAGAGCGGGGCAGGGCTGTCGTTGCGGCTGGCTTATAACATTTTACAGGCAGCCGGTTGCCGCAGCTTTAAGACGGATTACGTCGCGTGTCCAAGCTGCGGCCGGACGCTGTTCAATTTGCAGACCGTCACGGCTAAAATTAAAGCGCGGACGGAGCATCTCAAAGGCGTGAAGATCGCCATCATGGGCTGTATCGTGAACGGCCCCGGCGAAATGGCCGACGCGGATTTTGGCTACGTTGGCGGCGCGCCCAACAAGATCAACCTCTATGTCGGCAAGACGCCCATCAAGTTCAACATTCCCGAAGCCGAAGCCGTCGAACGCCTCGTGGATCTCATCAAGGAACACAACAAGTGGGTCGAGCTGGAACCAACGGCGTAGATTGGCAGTTTACCCGCCGACCGAATTGGAGGCCAATAATTCTTGCTCATGGAAGTCGGCTTGTTTAAGCTGACCGACCATTTTTTATGCACAATAACTATACCGTAGGAATTCTCGCGGATGCTGCCCCGTCACCGACCAGCTCGCAAAGCATTATGAATAGTCCAATTCCGATGATGGTTCTGTTTGGTGTTATTTTTTATTTCATCCTCATTCGCCCGCAACAAAAGCGCGCCAAGGAACAGCGCAAGATGTTGGAAACACTCAAGTCCGGCGACGAGGTGATCACGGCGGCGGGCATTGTGGCCACGGTGATTACCGTCAAGGAAAAGACCGTCATGCTCCGTTCCAGCGATGCCAAACTGGAAGTCACCAAGGAATCCGTCACCGCCATCATTGACGCCAGCACGCCGGCCAAAGCCTGATTTGTCATGAACAAAAATAATAATCTTGGGCGGTTCCTGCTCGTTCTAGCCATCATCGTCTGGTCGCTCTACGAAGTGTATCCACCGACAGCGCGGGATTTGGTGCAGGAATTTGCCAGCCGGGCGCAGAATCGGGACGCGATCTACACCAACATTCTAACGCAGGCTGCCGCCTTGCAAAAAGCCGGGACGAACAACGAATTTGCGGTGCTTCAAACCGCCATCGGCACGAATGATCTCCAAAAATATTTCAACGGGATTTACCCGGCGGCGGCCAACCAGATTCATCCGACCACTTACATTTTGAACCGGCTCCAACGCGAGGCGGCGGGCAAGATCAAGCTCGGTCTGGATTTGCAGGGCGGCACGTCGTTCCTCGTCGAGATGGACACGAGCAAGCTCGCCAACACGAACGAAACCGGCTCCGCACTGTCGCAGGCCGTTGAAGTTTTGCGCAAGCGCATTGACCGCTTTGGTGTGGCCGAGCCGGTCATCCAGGCGGCGGGCGGCAATCGCATTCTCATCCAGTTGCCCGGCCTCTCGCAGGCCGACAAGGAAAGCGCAACAATACAGATTAAGAAGACGGCGTTTTTGGAATTTCGCATGGTGAAAGATGACAGCGACGAGATCATCAAGAACGGCGAGCCGGTGCCGCCCGGTTACGAACTGCTCAAGCACATGGATCAACAGGCCAGCGGCAAAACGCAGATTGAAAGCTACATTGTCAAAAAGAAGGCAGAAAATGGTTTGGCTGGTGATATTATCAAAACTGCCGGAGTGGTGCGTGGCAACCTGGGTGAACCGCAGATTGATTTCACGTTGAATGACGACGGTGCCAAACGGTTTGGTAAAACCACGCGGGAAAATCGTGGGCATCGCATGGCAATCATTTTGGACGGCGAACTGTATTCCGCCCCGAACATTGATGAGCCGATTGAAACTGGCTCTGGCGTGATCCGGGGTAGTTACACGATTGAAACGGCGAGGGAACTGGCCAACGTCCTGCAAAACCCGCTCAAGGCGCCGTTGAAAATTGTCTCGTCGAAAGACGTGGCGGCGACACTCGGGGCGGACTCCATCCGCAGCGGTATCCACGCGGCGATTTACGGTGTGGTATTCGTCGCCGGCTTCATGCTGGTATATTATATGTTCGCCGGTCTCGCGGCCAATGTCGCACTGGTCACGAACATCATGATTTTGCTCGGCGTCATGTGCTCCATCGGCACCACGTTCACCTTGCCCGGCATCGCGGGCGGCGTGCTCACGGTCGGTATGGCGGTGGACGCCAACGTGCTGATTTACGAACGCATCCGCGAGGAACTCGCGAAAGGTAAATCCCTGCGCGGCGCGATTGACGCCGGCTATGCCCGCGCGTTCGGCACGATTTTCGATTCCCACGTCACCACGCTTATTTCGTCCATCATTTTGATTTTCATGGGCACCGGCGAAATCAAGGGCTTCGGTGTCACGCTCACCATCGGCGTGGCGGCCAGCTTGTTCACCGCGCTCGTCGTGACGCGGCTCATCTTTAATTTCATGGTGGACCGGAACATCATGAAATCCATGCCGATGCTCCACCTCATTCGCAGCGCCAACATAAATTTCATGGGGGCGGCCAAGGTGCTGTTTCTGATCACCTGGCTGTTTGTCATCGGCTCGCTCGGCTTCGGTATTTCGCGCGGAGAAAAATTATTTGGCGTAGATTTTCTTGGCGGCGACAACACCACCTTCAGCTTCGTGCAAAAGGCGGATGAAAAGGACATCCGCGCCGCGCTGACGACCATCGGCGAAAAGGATGCGCAGATTCAATATCAAAAAGACGTGGCAAAAGGGACGGAAACCTTGAGCCTCACCACTTCGGCGGGATCGGCGGACAAGGTGGAAAAAGTTCTGGCCGAAAAACTGCCGTCGGCAAAACTCACGGCCACCGGCAGCTTCAGCGTCGGCGCCACGCTCGGCAAAGAAATTCAGCAATCAGCCATTGTCGCCTCGCTGCTGTCGCTGTTTGGCATCTTGGTTTATGTCGCGTTCCGCTATGAATTTTCCTTTGCCGTAGCCGCCGTCGTCGCCGTGCTGCACGACGTTTTGTTTGCCATCGGCGCGTATTGCGTGGCGAACGCCGTGTCGGGTCGCCAGTTCAATGCCACCGTTGTTGCCGCGGTGCTGACCATCATCGGTTTCTCCATCAACGACAAAATCGTCATCTTCGACCGTATCCGCGAGCAGTTAAAGCTCGGCGTGCGCGGCTCGTTCAAGGACATCATCAACATGTCGCTTAACCAGACCTTGAGTCGCACGATCATCACCAGCGGCACCGTGCTGCTGGCCACGCTGTCCTTGTTCATCTTTGGCGGTGCCGGCAACATCAACGACTTCGCGTTCACGTTTCTCGTCGGCATCGTGGTGGGCACCTATTCGTCTATCTACATCGCCAGCGTCATCGTGCTTTGGTGGCACAAGGGCGAACGCCCGACCATCGGCGGCTCTGGGGTGACAATGCAGAACGCACCAACGGCAAAGGTCTAGAAAATTGTTTAGTCGTGAATCGTGAATCGTTGCATTGTCACCGATGCAACGATTCAACTTTTTAAAGGGTAACGATTGAATTTGCAGTCGGCGCGCAAATCGTAAATTGTAAATCGTAAATGACCGCAATCACTCCCTGGCATTGGGCGGGTTTCATCGTGTTCGTCATCGCGTGCATCGCGGTGGACATGGGTGCATTTCGCCGCCAGCCCCGCGCCGTCACCTTTCGGGAAGCGCTCGTCTGGAGCGGAATCTGGTTTGCACTGGCCATGCTATTTGCAGGTCTGCTGGTGCCTTGGCGCGGAAGCGAGGAAGCCACGGAATTTGTCACCGGCTACCTGATCGAACTTTCCCTGTCGCTCGACAACATCTTGGTTATCGCGCTCATCTTCGCCGCCTTTCGGATTGCGCCCGAACTGCAACGCCGCGTGCTGGTCTGGGGCATTTTAGGCGCACTGCTCATGCGCGGGGTAATGATCGGCATCGGCGCGGTGCTGGTGCAGCATTACAACTGGGTGCTTTATGTTTTTGGCATCTTTCTGGTCATCACCGGTGCGAAAATGCTCTTTGCCAAGCCGGAGGCGGTGGAGCCGGAATCCAACCCCGTCATCCGTTTTGTCCGAAAACTGTTTCCGGTTTCGCCAAAACTGGACGACCAGAAATTTTTCACCCAGCTGAACGGACGCCTGGCGCTCACGCCGCTGGCGCTGGTATTGTTGCTGGTAGAAACCACCGATTTGATTTTTGCCGTGGACTCCGTCCCGGCGGTTTTTGCCGTCACGCAAAAGGCCTTCATCGTTTTCACTTCGAACATTTTTGCCATTCTCGGCCTGCGGTCGCTGTATTTTCTGCTGGCCGGCGCGATTGGATTGTTCCGTTATCTCAAATCCGGTTTGTCCGTCGTGCTGGTTTTTGTCGGCGCAAAAATGCTGCTCGACCCGCACGATCACGCGGCGAAATGGTTTCAGGTCAAAATCCCCACCGCGACTTCGCTGCTCGTCGTGGTGGCGATTCTGGCCGTCGCCATCGCGCTGTCCATCACGGCGGCGCGGCGGGAAATAATCAGCCGCAGATGATCACAGATAAAAGATTACAATCTGGGTTAATCTGTGTTTCATCTGTGGCTAAATAAAAAATGAAATATCGTTGGACGCTGGCCACGCCGCAACCGCTCCTCGCGGACACGCTGTCTGCGCAATTAAAAATTTCTCCGCTGCTGGCGCAATGCCTGATCAATCGCGGCCACAGCGAAGTTTCGACCATTGAAAACTTTCTTTCACCGCGCCTCAAAAACCTGGCCGACCCGTTCCTGTTGCCGAACATGGCTGCTGCCGTTGAACGCCTGTTGCTCGCCCACGCAAACAACGAAACGCTCGTCATCTTTGGCGACTATGACGTGGACGGCGTAACTTCAACGACGCTGCTGCTGGAAGTTTTGCGAAAACTGGGCTGGCGGGTGGACGCCTATTTGCCCAGCCGGATGGATGAAGGCTATGGCTTAAGTCGCGATGGCGCGGAGAACTGCCTGAAAAAATTTCCGGTGAAGCTATTGCTCGCCGTGGACTGCGGCTCGACGGCGGTGGAAACAATCGCTTGGCTGAAAGGGCAGGGCGTGGAAGTGATTGTTTTGGATCACCACCAAGTTTCTTCGCCCGCGCCCGAAGCGGTGGCCTTGGTAAATCCGCAGCTAACTCAAAATTCAAAATTAAAAACTCAAAACTTTGTTGAGCTTTGCTCCGCCGGTCTGGCGTTCAAGCTGGCGCATGCGCTAGTGAAGCGCGGACGCGAAACCGGATTGCCCGGCGCGGCGGAATTTGATTTGAAGCCGCTGCTGGATCTGGTCGCGCTTGGCACGATTGCCGATTTGGTGCCGTTGGTTGGCGAGAACCGGATTCTTGTCACCGCCGGTCTGGAGCGGTTGAACAGCACGCAGCGACCCGGAATCATGGTGCTGAAAGAAGTCGCGCAATCGCCGGAAAAACTCGGCACGCACGATGTCGGCTTCCAACTCGCGCCGCGTTTGAACGCCTCGGGCCGGCTTGAAACGGCGGAAGAATCATTGCGACTGTTGCTCGCGGAAACTTTGAACGAAGCATTGCCGCTGGCGCAAAATTTGGACGCCCGGAATCGTGAGCGGCAGAAAATTGAGAAGGGTATGGTCGAGGAGGCGGTGGGCGTCGTGCGCTCAAAGTTCGCGGCGGAAAAAGATTTGGTAATCGTGGAAGGGCGTTTGCTCTGGCACATCGGTGTCGTCGGCATCGTCGCGTCGCGCGTGCTGCAGGAATTTTACCGGCCCACCATCATCCTCGGCGGCGATGCGGAGAACTGGCGCGGTTCGGGACGCAGCATCGCCGGCTTTGATTTGGCGGCGGCGCTGCGCGAGTGCGGCGAGCTGCTCGTGCGCCATGGCGGACACGCGATGGCGGCGGGGCTGACGGTTGTGCCGGACAAGGTGGACTTACTGCGGCAGCGCCTGAATGAAATTGCCCGGCGTAGTTTGCGTCCGGAAGATTTACAGCCGCCGTTGCGCCTCGATGCCGAAGTGCGGTTGGCAGATTTAACTTTGGCTTCGCTCGCGGAACTGGAGCAGTTAAAACCGATGGGGCAGGGGAATCCGGCATTTCAGTTTTGCGCCCGAAATCTTTCGCATAAAAAACCGGCGCAACGCATGGGGGCCAATAAACAACACGTCAAAATGTGGGTGACAGACGGCACGGCCACGCATGAAGTGGTCTGGTGGAATGTTGGAGCCGGCGCGTTGCCGGTCGCAAACTTTGAACTCGCGTTTGCGCCCGCCATCAATGAATTCAACGGCCGGACAACGGTGCAATTAAAAGTGCTCGACTGGCGGTGAGTTTTGCAGCTTGGCAGTCGGCGGGGTTGCCAATAATCTGCCGGCATGATTAACCACGGCATTCTGAATCCACAAATTCTCTCGCTGCTCGCGCGTGTGCGGCACACCAATGCGCTTGTGATTGCCGATCGTGGTTTTCCGTTCTGGCCGATGATTGAAACGGTGGATGTTTCGGTCGTGGATGATTTGCCGACGGTGCTGCAACTGATCGCCGCCGTGCGCGCGAACCACCATTTTACTCAGGCTTACCAAGCCGAGGAGTTTTTGAAAACTAACTCCGCCACCACGCGCGCAAAATTTGCCGCCGCCCTGAAAGGTGTGCCGACGACTTATGAGCCGCATATGGATTTTAAGAAACGCGTTCCGCACGCCATCGGCTTGATTCGCACCGGCGACACGACGCAATACGCAAACACGATTTTAATTTCGGGATAATTCACGGCCAAGAACTCCGGCACAGTTCAGGTGCCGCTGTGAAATTTTTCGGCACACTTGGCGCAGACGCCGTGGGTGAAGGTCGCTTCCGTGTGATTTTTAAGATAGGCTTCGACTTGATGCCAGTAACCCTGATCATCGCGCACCTGTTTGCACCAACTGCAAATCGGCAGCAGCCCGGAAAGGGTTTTGACGTTGGCGATGGCTTCGGCGAGTTCGGCGGAGACGCGGCGTAATTCCAGATTGTTCATCACTAGCCGCGCGAGTTTTTTCAGGGCGTCTTTTTGCTCGCTACTTAATTTGCGCGGATTCTGGTCAATGATGCAGACTGAACCCAGCGCGTGGCCGTCCGGCGTGATCAGTGGCGCACCGGCATAAAACCGGATGTGCGGCTCGCCGGTGACGAGCGGGTTATTGGAAAAGCGCGTATCGGCAGCGGCGTCCTCGACTTCCATCACCTCGGTTTGTAAAATGGTGTGCGCGCAAAACGCCTGTTCTCGCGGCGTGGCAGGTTTCGCGAGGCCAACCTTCGCCTTAAACCACTGCCGATCCACATCAATCAGCGAGACGGCAGCAATCGGCGAACCGGTGATGTAGGCGGCGATGGCCACGATGTCGTCGTAGGCTGCTTCCGGTGCGCTGTCGAGAATCTGATAGTGCTTGAGTGCCGCGATGCGCTTAGCCTCGTTCTCCGGGACGGGATAACTCATGGGATGACTATTTCGCCCGCGCTGGCAAAAATCAATGGCCAAATGTCGGCTCGATTCGGCGGGCTGAGTTTAGCCTTGGATGAAATAGCTCAAGTTTTCCAGTTCAATGGCCAGATTGACGTTGTTGACTATCACGTCTTCCGGCACGGCGAGAACAATTGGCGAAAAATTCAGAATGCCCATCACGCCGGCGGCAATGAGCTGGTTGGCGACGACTTGCGCGACGGCGGCGGGCACGGAGAGAATGGCCATTTTCACCGCGTGTTCCTGGATGAACGGACGCAGCTTGTCCATGCCGAGCAGAGGCTGCTTGATTTCTTTGTCGCGTTTGCGTTTGGGCACGGCGTCAAAGGCGGCGATGATTTCAAACCCTTCTTTTTCAAACCCGCGATACGAAAGCAACGCGAGGCCGAGGTTGCCGACGCCCACAAGAATGACGGGCTGCAAACTGGAGGTGCCGAGTTCATCAGAAATCTTTTCAGACAGTTCGTTGACGTCGTAGCCCAGCCCGCGTGTGCCGAAGGTGCCGAAATAGGCGAGGTCTTTGCGGAGCTGCGTGGGCTTGACGCCGGCGGCTTTGGCCAGCGCCTCGCTGGAAACCGTGCCGATGCTGTTTTCGCGCAGCCGTGCGAGGCAGCGCAGATAAATCGAAAGCCGATAAATCGTTTTGCGGGGGATGACAGGGCGACCGCTCTTTTTCACGCCGGAAAATTAAGCGAGATGCCGACATCTGGCCAGCGGGGATTTTTGATTAATTTTTCCCCCGCGTCGGGCTTGACCTGTTTGGTAGAGGTAGGCAATCTAAATCCGTCTCAACGCCTAATTAAGCAAACCTCTATTCATCCATGAACGAAGCCACCACCCTGCCTATCAAGGACACTACCGCCAATCCTGCGCCGCTCGGCTTGCTTGGTTTCGGCATGACGACCGTTTTGCTCAATCTGCACAACGCGGGATTTTACGAACTCAACAGCATGATTCTGGCGATGGGACTTTGCTACGGCGGCACCGCCCAAGTCATCGCCGGCATCATGGAATGGAAAAAGGGTAACACCTTCGCCACCACGGCGTTTGTTTCGTATGGGTTTTTCTGGCTTTCTCTCGTCGCTTTGATTGTCCTACCGAAAATTGTCCCGACCATTGCCCCCACAAAACCCGAGGCACTGGCGGCCTATCTGGCGATGTGGGGTATTTTCACCGCCGTGATGTTTGTTGGCACCTTCAAGCTGAGCCGCGCCTTGCAGGTTGTTTTCGGTTCCTTGTCGGTGCTGTTTTTCCTGCTGGTCGCAGTGAAGCTGGGCGCGGGCGAGTCGCTGGAGCATTTCACCGGCTACGAAGGTATCTTCTGCGGGTTGGCGGCGGTTTATACTGGGCTGGCGCAGGTGCTGAATGAGTTGTCCGGAAAAATTATCCTGCCGCTGGGCGCGGTGAAAAATTAACTTGAAAAATTTTGTTCACCATCAAGAATTTCAAGACCAAAACCAAAATCAGAAATAAACCTATGAAACCAAACCTTGTTCCCTGCTTCATCCGCAAAATGCTTACCGGCCTGGCGGTCCTGTTTTTCTTCTGCGGCAGCCTGCCGGCAGCTGAAACAAACACAGACAACGCCACCAGCCAAGATATTCTGGCCACCATTCCTGAGGCCAAAGATTATCAACTGGTTTATGACCTCGATATTGGCAAGGTCGCTAAAACAGTCGCCTACGATGTGAACAACAGCGCGCAGATCACCACGCCTTTCGACCGGATTGCTTATCTGCTCGAACTCACCAAGGGCGGCCAGTCGCAGTGGGTCTATGTTTCGATGGATGCATTCACCGACGACGCGGGGAAAGTCGGCGTGCCCACCTTCGAGTCAAAGGCGGTTTTCCAGCAATATGTGACCAACTTGAACGTGCTCTCAAACGTGAAAGAAATCACCACCGGTTCCGGCCTCAAGGGCAATATTGAATTCTGGCCTAATAATTACAGTGCGGGAAATGCGCTGAATATTCCCAACGCCTCGTCGAAGGCGTATGATTTTGGCGACACGATGGCTGTGAATGGCAACTACGGCTCCATGCAGGTGCATAATTTCGAGGCGAAGCAGACCCTCTTCGCTTTTAATTGTTGGGTTCGGGGTGGCGGTGCCGGCTGCGATCTTGGCATCGGCAATTCGCCGGGCGACAAAGCCACCGACTGGACGTTTGCCAAAAATGGCGCCTCCTACGAATCAAAACGGTTGCGCGTGCTGGTGAGAATGGCTCCCGGTTTCAAATTTACTCCCACACCCAAAGCCAGCAGCACGCCTGCTGCGACGCCAATGCCAGTTGCTACCAGTGCACCGACACCTGCCGCAGCCCCAGCCGCCGCCAATGCGCCTGCCGCCCCAGCCAGTCATGATAATCGCGCCATCATTCCTGTGAAACATCAAGGTGGCCGAACTGATTCCGTCATCACCCGCGCCAAGGCAGCGCCCGGCAACTATGACATCGAATTCATCGGCGACTCCATCACCCAGGGCTGGGAGGGTGGCGGTAAAAATGTCTGGCAGGAATTTTACGGCAAACGCAAGGTCATCAACATGGGCGTGAGCGGCGACCGCACGGAACACGTTCTCTGGCGTTTTGAGCAGGGCCAGCTTGACGGCATCAAAGCCAAGGTCGCCATCGTGATGATTGGCACCAACAACTCCAACAATAAAGATTTCTCGGACAACGACATTCTCGAAGGCGTGGTTGCCATCGTGAATCAGATTCGCACGCGCCAGCCGGACACCAAGATTTTGCTGCTCGGTATTTTTCCGCGCGGCAACACGTTCAGCCCGCAACGCGGCCGGTTGCTGGAAATCAATCAGGTGCTTGCCAAACTCGAGGACGGCAAAAATATTTTTTATCTCGACTTCGGCTCGCAATACGTCCTGAACGACGGTTCCATCGACAAGGCCACCATGCCCGACGCGCTGCACCCCAACGAAGCCGGCTATAAGATCTGGGCCAACGCGATGGAACCGAAGCTCAAACAACTGCTGGGCGAATAAGCCCGGCAGCTGAAAGCACTTTTTCCTCCGGCAGAAATTTCAGGATTCGCGCCAGTGCGAGGTCGTTGCCAAAAAACTTTTCGCGGGAAATGTTTTCGCGGTAACGCCCAAGCTGTCCAATAAATTTCTGCATCTTCGCTGGGAAATCCCGCAGGTCGTCGCACATCAGGCCGTAGTCGAGGTCTTGGAGATAATGCGCGTTCAGCCACTGCTCGAACTGCCACGCCACCGGCAGCGAAAATACTGGCTTGCCCAGATACAACGCCTCACTCATCAGCGTGTAGCCGCCGTTGGTTAATACCCAGGACGCGGTGCCGACCTCCTCAATGAACCGCGCATCCGCCCGCGGAAAATAGCTGATATTGCCGTCCGCGCCCTCGCGGTCTTCATACGCGAAGACCTTGAATTGAAAGGGCAGCGACTTGAGCAATTCCGGCAGGCGCGTGAATGAATTGCTCGTTTGATACACCACCACATGGCCGTCGTCGCGCGGCTGGATGTCCAAAACTTTTTGGCGGAGGATGGGCGGGAAAAATTCCACCGGCTCGCCGGCCGGCACTGGCGGATAATAGAACGACGTGGCGAAATGCGCTTCCGTGTGATAATCCGTCAGCCAGACCACCGCGCGCGCCGCCAGCGCGGGAATCTGCTGATCCAGCGGCAACGGCGGGCGCGAGAAAGGGATGACGCCCTGATGATCCAAGCTGATGCAGCGCAGCCCGGCGATTTCGGCGGCGCGCGGCAGGAATGGTTCAAAATCCGTGATGGCCAGATGCGGCTGCCAGTCCTCGATGAGCTTCACGATTTCGCGGACAACGCGTCCGCGCTGGCGCACCAGCGGCAGGTTGCCCCAAAAACTCGCGATGAGTTCCACGCGGTTATTTTGATAGACGAAGGTGAACCCGGGAATTTCCCGCACATCCGGCAGGTGGGGAGTCAAAACCTTGAACGCCTTGTTGCTCGCGAGAATTTTCACCTCATGGCCAAGGCTCGTGAGCACCCGCGTGAGGGTGAGCACGCGCGATGAATGTCCCTGACCTTCACCGCAGCAGCTATAAAGGATGCGCGCCATTTAGCCGCGTATTCTCGACGGGTGCCGACGAATTGGCAAATGACAGTTTGGTGACAAAAATTGGCAGCGTGGCGAAGCCGATTTGTAGGAGACGACGTGAGGAGTCTCATTCTGCTGGCAAAGAAAATAATGAGTCTCGTCACCTCGACTCCTACAAAAAGACGGTGGCGAAGGCGAAGGCCAATCACGCAATTTCGCAATGAGAAATCCCAAAGGGATTTAATCATTCAGCCCGGCGTTGGACGACGGAGTCGGCCTACGCAGGGTGGACGGGCGGAGGTGAAACAACCCTGAAAGGGTTGAAAAAATCCGGCGGCGCGGTGATGCAACCCCGTTGGGGTTGTGATTTTGTTGGGACGATGACCCAGGGTAGCGCAATCCTCGCCCGTCCGGCTCGGACCGCGCAACCCTGGGCTGAAGGATGGAATCCCGTTGGGATTCACGGCACACGGTGGGGGACGGCCTTGGTTGAGGTTTCTTATTTTGTTCCACGAATTGGATATTCGTGCAAGACGGTAGCTAACTGCGAGAGCAAACCGGGCAGATAGGACTGGTCAATGTCAAAAAGGAAATTATGTCTTTCTGAGATTTGTTCACCTGTAATGTCGATCTCGCAATCCAAATGACCAGTTCCGGACTTCCGAGCCTTAATCTTAACACCGAGCGTAGGCTCTATTGTTGGTAGCTCAACATCGCCTTCAAGTTTGGAATAGAATTCCTGCAAACCTTCTTGCCACTTCTTAAGCTCTCCAAGATGGATGAATGCACCGCTGACTTGCACACGAGAACCTGCGCCTTCACAAAGAGCTGTGCAATTCAGCCAATTTCCATCCCAGTAATCTTGGTGATCTGGAAACTGGCGACCTGAAACCCAAATCTTCAGCGGGCCTATCGAGATTGATGGTTCGTCTTCCATTTTCTGAAATCTCAAAAACTTCTCAGCATCTTCTCAATCCTCGCCATGACGCGTTCTTTGCCGAGGACTTGGAGCAGGTGGTAGAGGCTGGGGCCGGAGGTTTTGCCGGTCACGGCCAAGCGGCACGGATGCACCAGCACGCCAGCTTTCACGCCCAGCGTCTTAGCGGTTTCCTTGAGCGTGGCTTCCAGCGTCTCCGCGTTGAACGCGGGCGCGTGAGCAAAGGCATCGCGGAGTTTTTCCAGTCGCGGTTTGTTCTCCGGCACGAAATCTTTTTTGACGGCTTCGGCGTCGTAAACAATTTCGTCGTTGAAATAAAAGCCGGCATACGCGGGCAGTTCGGCGAAGGTCTTGATCTTGCCGCGACAGGTGTCGAGCGCGGCTTTGACGTAGTGAACGTCCAGCTTGTTCGTATCAATTCCGGCCTTGGCAAACGCGTGGACGCCGAGTTCGTAGAAACGGTCGGGCGCGAGTTCGCGGCAGTATTCGCCCTGCAACCAGGTGAGTTTCTCGTAATCGAACTTGGCGTTGTGCCGGAGAATCTGCGGCAGGTCGAAGCGTTCGACGACGTCGGCGAGCGGCATTTTTTCCAGATTGTCCTTGGGCGACCAGCCGAGGAGGCAGAGATAATTGTTCACAGCTTCGGCCAGAAAACCATCGTCGAGATAGCTGGTGAGCGACGCGCCCTTGTCGCGCTTGCTCATCTTGGAACCGTCGGCGTTCAGGATGAGCGGGATGTGCGCATACTTGGGCGGCTCGACGCCGAACGCGCGGAAGAGCGCAATGTGCTTGGCGGTGTTGCTCAAATGATCTTCGCCGCGAATGACGTGGGTGATGCCCATTTCCAAATCGTCCACGACGTT
>CAIOUK010000088.1 GCA_903861445.1 uncultured Verrucomicrobia subdivision 3 bacterium | reverse complement strand
CGTCCACGCTGGTCACGGGCGATTTCACGAACGCGAGCACGATGTCGAGATCGTGAATCATCAAGTCGAGGACGACGCCGATGTCGGTGGAGCGGGCAGGGAAGGGCGAAAGCCGGTGGCATTCGATGAACTTCGGTTCGGTGGCGACGGTCTGGAGGAATGTAAAAACTGGATTGAACCGCTCGACGTGGCCGACTTGGAGGACGAGATTTTTTTTCTGGGCGAGTTCGCACAGCTCGGCGGCCTGGGCGGAATTGTCGGTCATCGGCTTCTCGACAAGGACGTGTTTGCCAGCGGCGAGCAGTTGTTTGGCGAGTTCAAAGTGCGACGTCGTGGGCGTGGCGATGTTCAGCGCGTCGCTGGCGGCAGCGGCTTCGGCGACGGACGTGAACGCGCGCAGCTTGTGTTTTGCGGCGATGGCGCGGGCGGTTTCCGGGTTCGCGTCGTAAATGCCGGTGAGTTCCACCGCGCCGGCGGCGTGGAGTTCGGAGTAGATGCGGGCGTGATGCTGACCCAGCGACCCGGTGCCGAGAACGGCGACTTTGATCTTTGCCATGCGCGGAGTTTGCCAGTGAATCAGTTGACGGAAAATGAAAATGTAGGAGACGAGGTGACGAGTCTCTAAACTTGAAAAAGAAATTTGAGACTCCTCACGTCGTCTCCTACACTGACCGCGTGCCAATTTTGAGTTACATCCTGACGGCGCTCGGCGCGTATCTGCTCGGCTCGATTCCGTTCGGCTTTCTCGTGGCGAAGGCGAAGGGAATAGATATTCGTAACGTGGGCAGCGGCAACATTGGCGCGACGAACGCCATGCGCGTGTTGGGCAAACCGGCGGGTATCGCCGTGCTGTTGCTGGATGCGGCGAAGGGATTCGCTGCCGCGAAATGGCTTCCGCTCCTAATCTTGCATTTTGTCAGTCACCCGATTGGGAGCTTTGAGAATCTGCCAATATACGCCGGCATTTTTGCTGTGCTTGGTCATAATTACACCTGCTGGCTAAAATTCAAAGGTGGCAAGGGCATCGCGACGACGGCGGGCGTTTATCTGGCGCTCGCGCCGACGGCAGTTGGTGTCGCTTTTATAGTTTTTGTTTTGATGGTTGCGGCAACACGTTTTGTTTCGCTTGGCTCTATTGCCGCTGCAATCGCATTACCCATTGCCGTTTACTGGACGTGCGATAACGAGTGTTTGGGGATGGTCACGCTTTCGCTCGGTGCGCTGGCGATTTACAAACATAAATCCAACATCCAACGGCTGCTGGCCGGGACGGAAAACCGGCTCGGCAAAAAAGTGGAGGCAACGAAATGAGAATCACCGTGCTGGGCGCGGGTGCGTGGGGAACGGCGCTCGCCAAAACGCTGCAGGAAAACGGCAATGCCGTGACGTTGTGGGATCGCGACGCCGACTTGCTCGCATCGCTTCAGCGCGGCGCGAACGAGAAATATTTGGCCGGTGTGAAATTGCCGACGGACTGGAAAACGCAGCCGGATTTCAGCAAAGCGGCTGGCGGCGCGGAGTGCGTGGTGCTGGCCATTCCATCGCAGGCGTTCCGCGAAGTGACGGAAAAATTAAAAAGGCATCCCGGAATTTTTGTCAGCGTCACCAAAGGCATTGAGTTTGAAACCGGCGAGACGATGAGCCGTATTTTGCGTGAACAGGCGCCGGCGGATCGCGTCGTCGCGCTGTCGGGTCCGAGTTTCGCGCGCGAAGTGGCGTTGGGCATTCCGACATCGGTCGTCTGTGCGTGTGAGAGCGACGGCACGGCAAAGATTGTTCAGGGGCTTTTTCATCGCCCCGAATTTCGGATCTACCGCAATACCGACATCCTCGGCGTGGAATATGGCGGAGCGTTGAAGAACGTCATCGCAGTGGGCGCGGGCGTGGGCGACGGCCTCGGCTACGGCGACAACACGAAGGCGGGTTTGGTTTCCCGCGCGCTGGCGGAGATGCGTCGGCTCGGCGTGGCGTGCGGCGCGAAACCGGAAACGTTCAATGGCTTGAGCGGCATGGGTGACTTGATGCTGACGTGTTTTTCCAAGCAGAGTCGCAACCGTGATTTGGGCGAACGCATCGGTAAGGGCGAGACGATTGAGCAAATCATCGCGTCGAATCCCAAGCTGGCGGAAGGCTATCCGACGGCAAAGTCGGCGCATCGCCTGGCCAAGGAAAAAAACGTGCCGACGCCGATCGTGGACGAAGTTTACGCGATGCTTTACGAGGGGAAAAATCCGAAATTGGCGGTGCGCGATTTGATTTCGCGGGCGTTCAAGGCGGAGGATTGATTTACAAAATACATTTTACCATGAATCCAACCACATCGGAAAGCTCTCAAGTTCTAGGTCGGCACTGGGCTTTTAGCGCGTGGTTAATATTTGCTTTCGTTTTGAATCTCATCATCGCTGTTTATTTGCTCAATATATTTGCCGCAATAAACACCATTTTTATCTTTGCGCTGTATAAATGGCGAAAGTGGGGCTTTTATGGTTTTACGGTGCTTGCAACCATGTTTTTTGTTCTGAATGTTTTCAACGGCGCTGAATTGCTACGGTCTGCCCACAGTTTGGTTGCCCCAGCAATTCTTTGTGGTGTTTTGAGTATTGGTGGCGATAAAAGAGCTTGGCTACATTTGAAATGATTGCGTCAAACTCCACATGCTTTCTGAATTCCGTGTTGAACTAACCATTGCTGGGCGGCACTGATAGCCATTCAGTTATGGGAAACCTGTTTCCACAGTCGAGGCATTGCGTGAGATTAAATTGAGTGTTGCAATGCGGACAGCTTCCCTGAGTCAGGAACGTGTCGAAGTCTTGACCGCATTGCCCGCAGCGCCAGAGCGCGCCGAGTGGCGGTGCGGAATGGCAGGACGGACACGCGAAGCCGAGCCTGCGCGGAATCTTGGCGAGCTTTGCGAGCGCTCGTGATTGCTTCAAGCCGCCCCAGCAACTAAACAAAATAAATACCGCCAGAATTCCGTGCCAGATGGCCGAGTGCTTTTCGCTCGCATTTTCGGCGGCAACAAATTCCCCAACCGCAAGCAACAAGAATAGAGCTACACCAATCATGCCGATGACGCTTGCGGCCATCAGGCTGTTGGCTCGGCCAAACGGAAACCATAGGAGCGAGCGCAGAATCTGTCCGCCGTCGAGGGGATAAATCGGCAGCAGGTTGAAGATGAGTAGCACGGTGTTGATGATGGCGATGCCTCGGATCAGCAGGTAGGCGTCGTGATGGCTTTGCGGCCAGCCGAGGTGTTTGCCCAAATAGGCCAAGCCCACCAAAAGGGGAAACAACATCACATTCACCAGCGGTCCGGCGGCGATGCTCCAGAGCTGTGCGCCCGGACGTTGTGGTGCCTTGACATACGCGACGCCGCCCAGCGGCCAGAGCACGATGAGATTCGCCGTGCCGCCGACGGAGCGGGCCGCGAGTGCGTGGCCGAATTCATGCATCAGCACTATGAGGAACAGCGACAGGATTTCCAGCGCGCTCCAACCGTAATTGGAATAAGCCTTTGACCGGCTGGTGAAATACAGGAACGCCACAAACCAAGCCCAGTGGAGATAAACGTCAATCCTCAGCAGCCGGAACAATTTTACCGAACCTTTGCGCGTGGGCATCAGAGCGTTCCTTTGATGAGTTTGAGCAGTTCCGCGTGCGACTCAACGGACTTGAACTGCGGAAATTCCTTTTTCACGTTTTCCGGCGCGTGGATGAGGAAGCCGATGTTCGCTTCGCCGAGCATCGCGGTGTCGTTGTAGGAATCGCCGGCGGAAATAACGTGATAGTTCAGCGACTTCAGCGCGGCGACGGATTTCTGCTTCTGGTTCGGCTGGCGCAATTGGTAGCCGGTGATGCGGTCGTTTTCCACGATGAGGCGATGGCAAAACAAGGTCGGCCAGTTCAATTGGTGAATGAGCGGCAAGGCGAATTGCTCAAACGTGTCGGACAAAATAATGACCTGAACCAGCGTGCGGAGTTCGTCGAGAAATTCTTTTCCACCCGGCAGCGGCTTGAGTGTGCCAATGACTTCTTGAATTTGCGAAAGCTTGATGCCGTGCTGGTTGAGAATGCCGATGCGGTAATTCATCAGCTTGTCATAATCCGGTTCGTCCCGCGTGGTGCGGCGGAGTTCCGCAATGCCGGTTTTCTCGGCGACGGCGATCCAGATTTCCGGCGTCAGCACGCCTTCCATGTCCAACGTGACGATTGCTTGTTTCATCGGCGCGGAGTTTTTCAAAATCTGCGGACAATGTCGAGCGCCTCGCGGTGAAGAGCGGAAATGGTTAATTGGATTTTTCTGATTCTGCGAGCGGCGTTAATTTCAAGAAGGCGGCGGCGTAGCGCTGGCCAAAAATCCGTTGCGACTTGGCATCGAAATGCAATTTGTCGCCTTTGTCCGTAAGGCTTTCCGCTGACACAAAAGCACACAGCGGCACCTGCTTGGAAATTTCCGGCAAGGCGGCATTGAACTCCCGGCTGGCGGTCCGGAAACGCCCGAGTTCGCCCATGACCACCGGCACATTTTCCGCGTGCAGGTCTTGGCGCAACTGCGTGATCATGGCGGCGAAACGTTTTCCGTAAGTCGCCACTTTTTCCGGACTGCTATCGGCCTCTCCCTGATGCCAGAGAATGCCGGCCAACTGGCCTTGTTTCATGGCTTCGCGGGCACGAGCGACGGCGTTGGCGTAAAGTTTGCCGCCGGCTTGCCATTGGTCAAGACTTGTGCCGCCGACCGCGCAGGGGATTAGCCCCACTGTCAGTTTGGAATTTCCGGCCAACAGTTGTCGCGCGAATCCCATGCCGGGACCCACGCCGACCATCTTCGGCTTGTCAAAATGCAGCGGATCTTTGGCGGGCACCCATTGCTGCTCCTTGGTGAACATAAAAATTCGCGGATCAATGACTTGATCCTGCGGCTCCACTTTGCCCCGGCCGGCCATATTCGATTGGCCGATCAGCAGAAAAAGCTGGAGGTTATTTGGCGGCACTTCGGCAAAGCCCAGCCTCGCGGTAAAAAAAAGCATGAGCCCAAGGGTGAACAGGGTTCGATTTGCCATAGATAGATTATTTGAGTTCGGGATGGTCGGTCTGCAGGCGGGACAATTGCTTTTGCGCGTCAGGAAAATTCGGTTGCAACTTTAGCGCTTGGCGAAAATGGGCGGCGGCCGGTGCAAATTGACCAAGGTTCACCAGCGCGTGGGCGTAGTTGGCGTGCGCGATGGCGAAATCCGCGCGCATGAAAATGGAATTACTGAGACAATTCGCCGCGTTAGTCCAACTACCGTATTTGGAGAACAGGCTGCCTAGCGCGAGCTGAATCTCCGGATCGCGGAAGGTGAGCGCAGCGGCGGCTTGCAGGTGGTTCAAGCCGTCCGCTTTCTCGCCGAGCGCAAACTGGCAGTTGGCGAGATTGAACTGGCTTTGCGGGAAACGCGGTTCGCTGGTCACGGCGATCCGAAAACATTCGCGGGCGCGAAGCTGGTCGCCATTTTTTTCATAGGCCCGGCCAAGGCAGTTGGCGGCGACGTAATTATCCGCAGTCACTTCCAGCGCATGCCGGAACAGGCTGATGTCACTGCGCCAGTAAGAAATTTGAGTTGAAGTTAGCATCAGCAACCCAGCCAGCCCGCCGCCGCCGAGCAGAATGATTATCCGCTTTAGATGCGGCTTGAATTCAACCACTGCCGCCGCGCCCCAGACCAGCGCGATGAAAATCCCGATGCTCGGAAGATAAGTGTAACGGTCGGCCATGGCTTGCGCGCCGACCTGCACCAAACCGATGACCGGAACGAGCATGCCCAAAAACCAGAACCAGCCGCACGCCAGCCACGGTCGCCGCCAAAAAAGCAACCCGGCCAGCACGGAAACGATGGTGATGAGCAGAATCGAACCGGCGATGGCTAGGGTCGGCCAGTGATAGACGTAGGGATAAACGATGACGAGGTCGTTCGGCCAAAAAAGTTTTGCGAGGTAGCGCGCGTAGGCGACCGGCACGTTGGTAAGGCGGTATGGCCATTCCACCGGGCTGACCGCACCCGCACCGCGCTGCGACAGAAACGTCACCACGCACGATCCGAGCGACAGGGCGAAAAACGGAATTTTTTCGACGAGCAGCCGCTTCAAATTCTGAATTCTGAATTCTGAATTCTGAATTCGATTTAATGGCCAGCAATCCAGCAGCAATAAAATGAACGGCAGCGTGACCACCATCGGTTTGCTCATCAGGCCGCACGCAAAAAATGCGAGCGCCAGCAGGTTAAAAAGTGATGGGTGACAAGTGGTGAGTGGCTGGGTAGGGGGAGTGCTTGTCGTTCGACCCTTGGCACCAGTTCCATATTTTGCATACGCCAGCAGCGTCAGCAGGAAGAAAAACGCGCTCAACACATCCTTGCGTTCCGCCGCCCACGCGACGGATTCGACGTGCGAAGGATGCCACGCGAACAGTGCCGCCACGAACGCACTGCGCCAGAGCGCGCCGGTCGCGCTGCGTAGAAAAACAAAAAGCAGCAGGGTGTTCGCAACATGAAAGAGCAGATTGATGAAATGATGGCCACCCGCGTTCTGGCCGAACAGCGTGCAGTCCAGTTGATGCGACAACCAGGTGAGCGGATGCCAGTTCGCTGCCTCGCCGGAAGTGAAGGCCCAGCGGATATTTTCCGCGCTCAAGCCTTGATAGACGTGCGGGTTGGACGTGACATATTGCTCGTCGTCGAAAAGGATGAATGGGTGCTGCGTTATTGGGCTGTAGAGCGCGGCGGTGCCAAGTGCCAGTAAAAGGCAGAGAAAGGCAAAGGTTTTTTCCGGGCGCGCAGCAGTCATATTCAATCAAGTTAAAGCCAGACGGATTCGCGCTGACGTTGCCGGAAGCGGCACGTCTCGGTGTAACCGGTGCTGCGCGCGAGCGCGATGGCCTCGTTGAAATTCATGCCGACTTCTTCCGGCGCGTGGGCGTCCGAGCCGAAGGTGATGGGCACGCCTTTCTGAAACGCGAGTTGCAACAACTCGCGGCTGGGATAAATTTCCCGGCAATCTTTCCGCAGACCGGCGGTGTTCAGTTCAATGGCGCAGCCGCTCTTGGCCGCCGCGTTCAAAAAGTTTTCGTAAAGCGGCGTGCAATCCTGCGTTGGCCGGATGCCGAATTTCTTCGGCAAATCCGCATGGCCGATGATTTCAAACAAGCCGGATTCCGCCGCCTGCGCGAGTCGGTCGAAGTAAATTTTCCAGACCTCGAAGGCGTCGCGTTTTTTCCATTCGGACAACTTGGCCGGATTATCAATGTCCCACGAATCGGAGACGTAGTGCACGCTGCCGATAAAATAATCCCACGGCGCGCGGGCGGCGAGCGAGCGAATCCAGCCTTCGTGGCCGGGCAGATAATCCACTTCGAGCGCGAGGCGGATGGTGAGTTGCGGAAATTCCTTTTGCGCGAGCCGGACTTTGGCGACGTATTCATCGAGCTGCCGGTCGAACATCCGCCAGTTGTCGAAGTCGTCGCGCGGCATCGGCGAATGGTCGGAGAAGCCGATTTCCGTCAGGCCGAGTTCGACGGCACGGCGCGCATAATCCACCGGCTCACCGGTGGCGTGGCGGCAAAGTGGCGTGTGCATGTGCAAATCGGCAGGCAGCGACATGGCGGGAGTTTCAAGTTTCGGGTTTCAACTGGCAAGTGTTGAATAGTATTTGCATAAGTGCTGAAACCTTTGCAAATTCTCATTCGTCCATCTCATCATATGCTTAAGCCGCTGTCATCCGCGCAATGGGATTTTGCCAAGGCCGCGCATTTGCTGAATCGGGCGGGCTTCGGCGGTTCGCCGGCGGAAATTCAAAAGTTGGCCGACCTCGGCCTCGACCGCGCGGTGGCGCATCTGCTGGACTACGAAAATATTCCCGACCCGACGCCGAAGCCTGACTGGGCCAAGCCCGACCCGGAGCGCATGGCCAAAATCCAGCAGGCCATCCGCAGCAACAACGCCGAGGAAAAACGGCAGATGATTCAAGAGCAGCAGCAGATCCAGCGCCGTCACATCATGGAACTGCGCAACTGGTGGCTGGCGCGCATGGCGTCCGGCCCGCGGCCGTTTCAGGAAAAAATGACGTTGTTCTGGCACGGCCATTTTGCGACGAGCGTGGACAAGGTTCGCGATGCTTATTTCATGTGGCGGCAGAACGAGCTGTTCCGCCGGCTGGGCACCGGCAACTGGCAAAAGCTGTTGATCGAGGTGGGCAAAGATCCCGCGATGCTCGTCTGGCTCGACCAGGCGCAAAGTCGCAAAGATCATCCGAATGAAAATTTTGCGCGCGAGGTCATGGAACTGTTCGCACTGGGCGAGGGACACTACACGGAACACGACATCACCGAAGCGGCGCGGGCGCTGACCGGCTGGTCGCTGGACCGGCAGAACGAGTGCTATACCTACCGGCCGTTTTCACACGATAACAGCGACAAGACGATTTTCGGGCAGACGGGAAATTTCGACGGCGATGATTTCATTGGCATGATTGTGGCCCAGCCGCAGGCGGCGCGGTTTATCACGGCGAAAATCTGGAATTTTTTTGCGGGACAGGTGCCGTCGGAAGTATTGAACGCCGACCTTGCCGCCGTGTTCCGCGCCAATGGCAGCAATTTCAAACCGCTGCTGCGCGCCTTGTTTCGCAGCGCGGCGTTTTATGCGCCGGACATCGTGCGCAACCAGGTCAAAAGCCCGGTGCAATGGCTGGTCAACAGTGTGCGGGTGTTGGAATGCGAGTTGCCGCCGCCGCTCGTCAGTTGGGGCATGCTGCGCCAGTTGGGTCAGGATTTATTCGCGCCGCCGAACGTCAAGGGCTGGGACGGCGGCATCACCTGGATCACGACCAATTCGCTGCTCACCCGCTACAATGATGCGCAGGCGCTGGTCGAGGGACAGTTGCCGCCGTTGTCCGCCGGCGACTTTGGCAACAAGGGCAAAACCAACGGTCAGAAAGCGATGAAGGCGCTGCAGCGCGTCCGCATGGGCGGCGTGAAGGTGGAAAAAATCCTGACGCCGGAAGAGCGCACGGACAAGGACACGATTGTCGCCGCGCTGGAACACCGGCTGTTTCAGACGCGCTTGAGCAGCGAGCACGAACAAACCTTGAGTGAATTTCTGGATGCCAAAACCAATCTGTCCAACGCCGACATCCTCACCACCATCCACCTGATGATGTCCACGCCGGAATATCAAGTGACCTGACGTATGAAAAAAGAATTCACATTGCAAACGCGCCGCGAATTTCTCCGGCGCACGGTGCTGGGCAGTTCGCTGGCGTGGACCGTGCCGGCATTTCTGGCGAACACTTTTTCCGCATTGCAGGCGGAAGCGGCGGATTCCGCTACGCAAACCGCCACCGGCAAGGACGCGAGCATTTTGGTCGTGCTGCAAATGGCCGGCGGCAATGACGGCCTCAACACCGTCGTGCCTTACGCTAATGATTTTTATCACCGGGCGCGGCCGAAAATCGGGCTGAAGCCGGCGGACGTTTTGAAAATCAACGACGCCGTCGGTTTGCATAGCGCGATGAAAGGGTTCAAGGAACTTTACGACGCGGGACAGCTTTCCGTCATTCAGGGCGTCGGTTATCCGAATCCAAACCGTTCGCATTTCCGCTCGACGGAAATCTGGCAGACGGCGAGCGACGCAAACTACATCGAGAAACGCGGCTGGATTGGGCGCTATTTTGATAACGCCTGTCCCGGCGCCGACCCGACGGTGGGCGTGACCATCGGCAGCCAGTTGCCGCAGGCATTTTTTGCGTCGAAACCGAAAGGTATCGTTTTCAGCAATCCGCAGAATTATCGTTTTCTGGCCAACGGCGCGGCCACGGAGGAATCGTATCGAAAATTGAACGAGCTGGAAATGTCCAGCCCGGCACCGGAAGACAATTCCGGCGGCAGCATCGCGATGTTGCCGGCAGGTATGCCCATGACCGGCGGGCGCGCGGTGGATTTTATTTCCCGCACCGCAATGGATGCGCAGCACAGTTCCGACCAAGTCCGCGCCATTGCCGCCCGCGTGCAAAATCAGGCCGAGTATCCGGCTTCGCAGTTGGGTGGCGAACTCAAGCTGGTGGCCAAGCTCATCGGCGGCGGCCTGCCCACGCGGATTTATTATGTCTCGCAAGGTGGTTATGATACGCACACAAATCAGATTGGTTCGCAACAACGTTTGCTGGGCGATCTCGCGGATTCTGTGAAAGCCTTCACGACCGATCTCAAGGCGCAAGGCAACATGGGTCGGGTGCTGGTGATGACGTTCAGCGAGTTCGGCCGGCGCGTTTCAGAAAACGCCAACGGGGGCACAGATCATGGCGCGGCGGCACCGATGTTTATCATCGGCAACAAGGTGAAAGCGGGATTGCTCGGCCATTATCCCAGCCTCGCTCCGCAAGACCTTTATCAGGGTGACATCAAATATAACGTGGATTTCCGCAGCGTCTATGCCGGTGTGCTGGAGAACTGGCTCAAGACTAAGAGCGCGCCCATTCTCGGCCGGCAGTTTGCCCCGCTGCCGGTGGTCTGAAATGTGGGACGAGCAGGTGGTTAGCGCGTAACGCAAATTTTTCCCGGCGAAAAATCAAAGTTGAAATATTTCCAGCACTGGCTGCGGCTGGACTCGCTGCTGAGGGTTTTGTAGGCTGCTTCTTTATGTCTGTGAATTCCAAATCTACGATAGCCAAGGCTGTATTTGGCCGGACGCCAGATGGTGAGCCGGTCGAAATTTACACGCTGCGAAATGCTTGCGCCATGGAGGCGCGCATCATGACTTATGGTGGCATCGTGCAGTCGCTATCGGTGCCAGATAAGGCTGGTCAATTTGCGGATGTCGTGCTCGGCTTCGACAGCTTGGAGGGTTATTTGAATCCAGCTTATCTGAAGGGTTGTCCTTATTTCGGCGCGTTGATCGGTCGTTATGGCAACCGCATTGGTGGTGCAAGATTCACGCTGGCTGGTCGGAATTACACGCTGGCTGCGAACAACGGGGCTAACTCGCTGCACGGCGGGCTAAAGGGTTTTGACAAGGTGGTCTGGCAAGTTGCCGCCGCTGAAATCGGCGAGCACGGGCCGAAACTGGAACTGACTTATTTGAGCCGCGATGGTGAGGAAGGTTTCCCCGGCAATCTACAGGTCAAAGCGACCTACACTTTGACGGAGAATGACGAGTTGAAATTGCAATTCACCGCCACGACGGACAAGCCTACATTGGTGAACCTGACGCATCATTCCTATTTCAATCT
>CAIOUK010000087.1 GCA_903861445.1 uncultured Verrucomicrobia subdivision 3 bacterium | reverse complement strand
GTGGAAATTGATGAGTGCCCGGTAGTCGATGGTGGTCAGCACGTCGCCGTTCATCACCAGAAAAGTTTCCGGCAGATCGCTGACCAATTTGAGCGAGCCCGCCGTCCCGGTGGGTTGTTCTTCGTCGACAAACTGGATCTCAATCCGGCGGCTCAAATTTTTGTGCGCGGCAAAATAGGCGCGAATCAGTTCGCCGAGGTGACCGAGCGTGAGCGTCACGCTGGTAAAGCCGCTCGTTATCAACTGGCGAATAATCACTTCCAAAATGGGAATGTTGCCGATGGGCACTAGCGGTTTCGGCAAAACCGCCGTGTAGGGCGCCAGCCGGGTGCCCCGGCCGCCGGCTAAAATCACCGCTTTCATCGGGCGTATTCCTCCGGGTGAAAACTTTCGGGATGCTGGCGCACCCATTCGATCGTCCGCCTTAAACCATCCGGCAGTGAAACGGCGGGCTGCCAGTCCAAAAGTTTTTTTGCCTTGCGATTGTCGCTGACCAATTGCTGCACTTCACTGGCGGCGGGACGAATCCGCTGCGGATCGGTGACGATGGTTCCGGAAACTCCGAGCAGGTCAAAAACGGTTTGTGCCAGTTGACGGATGCTCACGGCCTCGCCGGTTCCCAGGTTGATGGTTTGCCCATCAATCCCCTCGGCTTGGGCGGCGCGCAAAAATCCCGCGACCGTATCTGAAACAAAAGTCAGGTCGCGAATCGTATCCAGCGAACCGAGGCGCACGGCGATTCCCTGAAGCGCCTGCGCGATGATGCTGGGAATGACGGCGCGGGCGGATTGGCGCGGGCCATAGGTGTTGAAGGGTCGCACGGTGACGGCCGGCAGACCGAAGGAACACGCATAACTTTCAATCACCTTATCCGCGCCGATTTTTGAAGCGGAATAGGGCGATTGCCCTTGCAGGGGATGTTCTTCATCCAAGGGCGTATAGCGGGCGGAACCGTAAACTTCGCTGGTCGAAGTGTGGATAAAGCGTTTCACCCCCGTTTGGCGGGCGGCTTCGGCCAGATTCAGCGTGCCCGCCACATTGGTCTGCACGTATGAGGCCGGAGCCTGATACGAATAGGGAATCGCAATCAGTGCCGCCAAATGGAAGACGACTTCCGAACCCGCGACCGCCTCGCGCACCAAAAACGGATCCGTTATGTCGCCCAACACCACCTTGAGATTGGTTGGCGGTTGGCGGTGCAGCGGTTCGAGCCAGCCCCAGTCATTGCGACTGTTATAGTGAACAAGCGCAGTAACCTGCCAATCGCTTTTTATCAGCGCCTCCGCAAGGTGGCTGGCAATAAAGCCGCCGGCACCCGTTAAAAATGCTTTTTTTGCCATGCTTAAGAATAGTTACCCCAACAATGTGATAATGGTAATGCCTCAAATTTTTTTTGAAAGAATTGGGTGAAAAGTTTAATTTTTTAGGGAAGATATGTCGCGGTTGGCGTTGATGGATGGCCGGGTCGGACGATTTTCCGGCGCTTGCGTAAACCGCGAATCCGGCCCTTGCGCTCGTCCTGCACCTTCTGGTATGTTGCGGCTGCATGTTGACGAGTGCGAACACCTGAGCGGCGACCGCCAAAACGGAATGGTCGGCCTTGCTTCTGTAAGTGCTTGTAAATAAAGGTTGCCCACGTGGCGGAATTGGCAGACG
>CAIOUK010000086.1 GCA_903861445.1 uncultured Verrucomicrobia subdivision 3 bacterium | reverse complement strand
GATCTGGTGGAACGTGGGATTGTGCGTGGCGTCGGCATTATCGCGGCGATACACGCGGCCCGGCACGATGATGCGGACGGGTGGCGGTTGCTTTTCCATGACGCGGATTTGGACGGAGCTGGTGTGAGTCCGCAATAATGAGGAACGTCTGCCCTCACCCCGGCCCTCTCCCCCGGGAGAGGGAGAAACGCTCCCAGCGTTGGTTGCAACATAGAACGTGTCCTGGCTGTCACGCGCGGGATGGTCGGCGGGCGTGTTGAGCGCGTCGAAGCAATGATACTCGTCCTCGATCTCCGGTCCGTCGGCGACGGCGAAACCAATTTTGCGGAAGGCGCGGACGATGTCGTCGGTGACCTGTGTGAGCGGATGCAATTTGCCGAGTGCGCGGCGGCGTCCGGGCAGCGTGAAATCGGTCGGCTCTTTCGGCAGCGCGGCTTTCAGCTCCAACTCCTCGCGGCGTGCCGCGAGCGCGGCTTCGAGTTTGACCTTGGCGGCGTTGATGAGTTTGCCGGCGGCGGGCTTTTCTTCTTTCGAGAGCGTGCCGAGCTGTTTCATCAGCGCGGTGAATTTCCCGTTCGGCCCGATCCACGCGCCTTTGGTCTGTTCCAGCGCGGCGAGGTCGGCGGCGGCGTTAAGCTCCGTCAACGCGGTTTGTTTAAGCGGCTCAATGTCGTTCAGAAATCCCATAGATTTGAGGAGCTAGAATACCCGATGGTGGATGGAAGAAAAGAAAAACGGGCGACCATTGCTGGTCGCCCGTCGGGAATTTATTTCGTTGCGATTACGCCTTGGCGAGAGTCGCGGCGGGCTTGGCTTTCAGCGCTTTCTTGGCGAGCGTCACCAACTCGCCAAAGGCGGTGGCATCGGTCGCGGCGAGGTCGGCGATGACCTTGCGGTCAAGCGCGCACTTCGCGGCTTTCAAGCCTTCCATGAAACGGCTGTAGGTCAGGCCGGCTTCGCGGGCGGCGGCATTGATACGAATCTGCCAGAGATAGCGGTAATTGCGCTTCTTGGTCTTGCGATCACGATAGGCATACTGCCGGCCGTGGTCAACGGCGTCGGACGCGTAGCGGTAAAGTTTGGAACGTTTGAGACGGAAGCCTTTGGCCGCCGTCAACATCCGTTTGCGACGTTTGCGGGAAGCGGGAGAGTTGGTAACACGCATGGTTCGTTAAATAGTTAGAGGTTTAATCGTGAACCGTTCAGTGGCTGAACGGAAGATTCTGGGTGATCCGGTAAAGATCCGTTGAATGCAAAGTTTTGGCTTTGCCGAGCCGGCGGCGGCGCTTGGCGTTTTTGGATTGAGCCAAGTGACGGCGGCCAGCGGGAAAGCATTTGGCTTTGCCGGTGCCGGTGATTTTAAACCGTTTGGAAACGGATTTTCTGGTCTTAATACCTTTGGGGCGTCGCATAAATAGTTATAAAAAGAGCACGAACTTTACTGGTTCGCGCTCTGCGGGGCAAGCGTGAAGTTTTAAAAAATTGGTTGGCTACGGCAGATTGGTGGAGATGTTCAGCGGAATGCCGGCTGGTTTGCTCACGTCAATCGGCGCACCGGCGTTTAGCTGAGCCAGCACCGAGTCGGAAATGTCTGTCGAAGCGTCGGCGAAAACCACCACTTCAACCGTGCCGGAATTAAAGACCAGCGTATAGCCGCCGGCCTTGGCCTTGTCGGCGACGGCTTTCTGAATTTCCGCAACGATGTTGGCACTCATGCGCTGGCTCTGGTCGGCGAGCTGGGTTTCCGCCTGACGTTGATATTGTTCCAGCGCCACTTTGCGGGAATTTATATCCTTGGCCTTGCTGGCGGCGGCCTGTTTGCGCTTGTCGCGTTCGTCCGCGGAAATAGCTGGGTCGCTGGCCTGTTCTAAAAGTTTTTTGTAATCGGCCTGATCTTTTTCGAGGCCGTCGGCCATGTCCTTGATATCCCGGCGGAGTTCAGCTTTGCGGGTGTCCAGCGCCGCTTCGGCCGTCTTCTTTTTCCAATAACCGGTGAATATTTTTTTCATGTCCACGGTGGCGATTTTAGTTTGGGCCGAACTGGAAATAGCCGTGGCCGTCAGCAGGACAAGAGTCAAAATGAGCCAATTGATTTTTTTCATGGGCAGAAAGGAAAGCAGATATTTGGGCGGATGCCAGCAAAAAATGGGGGTCAGTATTTCAGCAACCGGAAAAACCGCGCCTGATTGGTTCGAATAAATTTATAGCCGTAGCTGCCATCCAAATTGGTGAACACCGGCGAATTCGTCGTGAGCACCCAAGAGATGGTCGGCAGCAGATTCGTGGTGGTTTCGAGCGCGAACTGGCCGGGCACTTCTTCGCCGAGCGGCGGCCAGGACACCACGACATTGGTGCCGGATAAATTGGCCGACAACACCGGCGTCGGCGCAACGGGCAGAATTTTTACCAGAAACACATCGTTCGTGCCGTTGAGAGATTTCTGGCGCGCGGCGAAGTTCGGGAAATTGGTCGAGAGCGTCTGCCCGGTGATATAGGCATTACCCGCTGCGTCCACGGCGATGCCGGAGCCGAAATCATTTTTTGAACCGCCGAGATACGTCGAATAGAGCAGGGCGGAACCGTCGGCTTTGAAGGCGGTGACAAAAACATCGCTGCCGCCGGAATTGGTCGCGCGCAGCGAGCCGATCAAGTTGGCTGGCGTCACTGGAAAGTTCGTTGAGGAAGCGCTGCCGACAACATAAATATTGTTGTTGGTATCCAGTGCCACGCCGTTGGCCACGTCAACGCCGATGCCGCCAAACATGGCCGAGAAACCGAGGCTGGTATTGGTGCCGTCCCATTGAATCTTCGTCAGAAACGCGTTGGTGGCTGCATAGCTGAGCGCGTTGGTGTGAACAAACGAAGGCGAGTTGGTGCCGAAGCTGGTGAGCGCGTTCGTGGTGTAGGGGAAATTAGTGGAAACCGTCCAGCCAACAACGTAGGCGTTGCCGCTGGCATCTGCCGCGATGCCGGTGGCCTGATCGTTGTTCGTGCCGCCGAGATAGGTGGAATAAACTAGTCCGCTAAAGTTCGTCTGGAACTTGCTAATGAAAGCATCGAACGCCGACGTGGTTGCAGTGGAGCCATTGAGATGCTTGAAGCCAGCCAAGGTGTTGGTGGCCGGAAAATTCGTGGAGACCGTGAAGCCGGTAACATAAATATTACCCGCCGGGTCCAAGGCTATGCCGGTGGCCTGGTCATAATTTGTTCCCCCAAGGTAGCTGCCATAATCTAAATTGGTTCCATTGGGCGCAAGCTTGGCGACAAACGCGTTGAAATTGTAGACATTGGGAATGCCGTTGTTGGTGCAGGCCAAATGCGTCCGATACGCATTGGTGGTGACTGGAAAATTGGTCGAGCTAGTATAGCCAGCGATATAAGCCGCACCATTTGCGTCCACGGCGATGGCGTTGGCCACATCAATATTATTGCCACCCAAATAGGTTGAGTAAACCAGTGCCGTGCCGTTTGAATTCAATTCGGAAACGAAGGCATCAAACATGTAATGTCCATGAAATAGTTGCCCGCCGATGGTGCCAAAGACTGCGTTCTTCGTTGGAAAATTAGGAGAAGTCGTTGTGCCGGTGATATACGCGTTGCCATTAGTATCTACGGCAATCGCGCTCGCGCCTTGGTCTTGGCTGCCGCCGAGATAAGTGAAGTAAATCAGGTTGCTGCCGGTGTGATCGAATTTTGCGACGAAGGCATCCTGATATCCGGAACCAGCGTTAAAATTGGCTTGAAATGCGCCGGGGGTGGGAACGCCGCTGCTGAAAACCGTCGAAAAGGTGCTGCCGGCAAGGTAAATATTGCCGCTGCCGTCCACCGCCAACGCCCGCGCGGTATCGCCATAATTTCCACCAAAGAAAGTGGAATAACTTAAAATAGGATCAATCACCAGCGGCAGGTTGTGATTGTAACTTCCGATGGCAAATACGGCCGTGTGTGCATCCAGGACTTTGTAGCCCGCCGTGATCTCCTGACGCAGTCCATTGATGATTTGATAAGCTATCGGTTGCCGTTGGACGATTTTGCCGCCCTTCAAACTGACGACCAGTTCGCCCTGAGAATTTACAGAGATATTTTCCGCGCCATCGAAACGGAGCGCGATCACCTTGGGATTCACGCCGGCGGCAAGGTTGAAGTCGTATTCCAATTGCTGTTCGTTGCCGTAATAAATAACGCTGACGCCCGGATAAACTTGCTCCACCCGCACTTGGGCAAACGTCGGCACGCCGGTTTGCCAGCGGGCGGGATCATTACCCAAAAGATAATTTATTTTGCCCGCGAGTTCCGCGTTGCCGGAAATGGCAGCGGTCGTCGCCGCGCCGACTAATCGCATGGTGCAGGACGCGGTCGTGCCGTCGGATTTGCGCAGGGTAAATTGAGACTGCGTTGGTTCGACCACAAATTCCAAGTTGCTGCCGCGCGCACTGAATTGAGTGGCACCGGTTTGACTGTGGCCGGCCTCAAACCAAAGCGACCGCGTGCCGAGATTCATGGCGGTCTGGGCGGACAAACCGAGCCCAGTCATAACCAGCGCGAGACCGGCGCCAAAAATATTTTTTAAAAAAAGCTTCATCTTAAAATTGACGGTTGTAGCCGACGCCAAACTGGAATTGGCCGCTGCTGCTGTTGTATTGATCGTGAGTGATGGGAATGCCGTAATCCAAGCGCAACGGTCCAAGATGCGGGATATTCAGGCGCATGCCCAAACCCCAGTTGTCACTGTAGGTGCTCTGGAATGAATACGGTGAGGCACTGACCGCGCCGATGTCATAAAACATCGCAAACCGCAGGCCGAAGCCGCCATCTTTCTCCATGATGGGCAGACTGTATTCCAGCGAGCCAAACCAGTAGCTGTCGCCACCAATGGGTTCAGTTGGAACATTCGGAGCGGTAGGATCAAACTGCTCGCGTGGTGAAATGTTGCGGAATTTAAAGCCGCGCAACGAATACATGCCGCCGAGATAATAGCGGTCGTAGAATGGCACATCGCCATCCAGACCGTCGGCAATGCCGGCGCGACCGCCGACTTCGATGACATGACCTTTGAACAAGCCAGGGAAATACCAGGCAGAAGTCAGTTCCACCTTGTAAAAAGTGGCGTCGCCGGTGCTCAATTCACCGGAAAGCTCCGAGCGCTGGCCGTGATTGGGCAATTGCGAACTGTTGCGGGTGTCGTAAGCCAACGAGCCGCCGATGCGCTGATAAAAATGATCGCCGGTTTGATTGAGAATGGTTTGCGGCACATTGCGTGGAATCGGCGGTTGCAACGACGGAAAAATCCAATCATGAAACCCGTTGTTCAATGAAACACCAACATCTTCCACGGTGTAGTGGACGCTGCCGATGAGGAAATCGCTACCGAGCGCCCGCGTGAGGCTGACTTTTGCGCCCGTGCGGGTCTCGTTGTAAATGTTGTTCGGGCTTTCAAAATTTAACTGGTGCCGATAGAGATCCACACCAAGCGAAAGCTTGCGGTCAAGGAACCACGGTTCAACGAATGAGATTTCATAGTCCTGGCGCTCGGTGCCAATTTGGACGCGGACGCGAATTTTTTCGCCACCGCCGGTGAAGTAGGGCGGGTGAAACAGGTCGAAATTGTTTTGGGAAACTTCTGCATAACCGACCAGTGAGTCCACGGTGCTGAAACCGGCACCCAGCGTGAAGTTGCCGGTGTTTTGCTCCGAGACGTTGACGATCAGATTTTTGCTGCCGGGAATGGGAGGGTCGGTCGGCTCCGGACGAATATCCACCTTGTCAAAGTATTGCAAACCCTCGAGGCGCTGCTTGCTGATTTTGACGCGCACCATGTCGAGCACATCACCGGGGTTGATGGCAAGTTCGCGGCGGATGACTTTGTCTTTGGTTTTGAGGTTGCCGCGAATATCAATTTTTTGAACGTAGGATTTCTGGCTGTCGTCAATGTGAAATTCCAAATCAATCGTGCCGGTTTCCACGTTGGGCACGCGCAACGTGTGCAGCGCCTGACCCTGCGAAATTTCGATATAGCCTTTGCTGCCGTAAAAATCCTGAATCGCCTCCGTGTCTTTGCTCAAACCTTCGGGCGTGAACGTGTCGCCGGCATCCATCGGCAAACCATGCGCGCCGAGCTTGGCCTTGGAATGCTGGAAATCATGGACGTATTGCAGGCCGCGGATGATTTCCGTATCCGGAAAAATGGTTTTGCCGGTAAATTTGACCCCGCCGAGCTTGTATTGCTTGCCTTCAAAAACGTAAAACTTGACCACCATTGAATTGGTCGTTGGACGATCCAGCTTTACGTCCTTGATTTCAAAATCCAGATAGCCGTGGTTCCGGTAAAAATTCATCAGGTCTTCGCGATCGCTGTCGAATTCGTCCTGCTGGAAATAACCGCTGCCCGTCAGCCACGAAAAAGACCAGCGCCGGGTGGTCTTGATTTCCGAGCGCAACACCTTTTGCTTGAAATGGGTCGCGCCGATGAACTCGACGTCCTTGATTTTCACCTTCGGGCTTTCTTCCACCCGAAACGTCACCGTGCCGTGGCCGCTGATTT
>CAIOUK010000085.1 GCA_903861445.1 uncultured Verrucomicrobia subdivision 3 bacterium | reverse complement strand
CGGTGCTAAAATACAAGCAACTGCACGGCGAACTCGGCGTGGAAAAATACAAAATGGTGGACGAAATCCCGTTCGATTTTTCCCGCCGCATGATGTCCGTCGCCATCGAACTACCGAACGGCGAACGCCAACTGCTCACCAAAGGCGCGCCGGAAGCGGTCTTCGCCAAGTGCTCGCACTTCGAGAGCGACGGCGAAATTTTGCCGATGGAACCGATCCTCGTCGGCGACCTCGTGCAGCAGGTGAATGATTTGAGCGAAGATGGTTTCCGCGTCCTCGCCGTCGCCACGAAAAAACTCGGCGCGCAAAACACCTTCACCAAGGCCGATGAAAGCGATTTGGTTTTGACCGGCTACCTCGCGTTCCTTGATCCGCCGAAGGATTCCGCTGCAAAAGCGATTACGGCTTTGCGCCAAAACGGCGTGACGGTGAAAGTTTTGACCGGCGACAACGACCTCGTCACGCGCAAGGTGTGCAGCGAAGTCGGCATCCACGCGGAAAAAATCCTGCTCGGCAGCCAGGTGGAAAAATTGACGGAAGACGAATTGTGCAAGGAAGTCGAGACGACGGACGTGTTCGCGCGCCTGTCGCCGGCGCACAAAAAGCGCGTCGTGCAGGCGCTGCAAAAGAACAAGCACGTCGTCGGCTTCATGGGCGACGGCATCAACGACGCGCCCGCGCTGCGCGCCGCCGACGTGGGCATCTCCGTGGACACCGCCGTGGACATCGCCAAGGAATCCGCCGACATGATTCTTTTGGAAAAAGATTTGATGGTGCTGGAAGAAGGCGTGCTCGAAGGACGAAAAGTTTTCGTCAACATTTTGAAATACATCCGCATGGGCGCGAGCTCGAACTTCGGCAACATGTTCAGCGTGCTCGGCGCGAGCGCGTGGCTGAAATTTTTGCCGATGCAGCCGATCCAGGTGCTGACGAACAACCTGCTCTACGATTTCTCGCAGGTGCCGATTCCGACGGACAACGTCGGCACGGCGGTCATTTCCAAGCCGCGGCCGTGGGCGATGGGCGACATCGCGAAATTCATCATTTTCATCGGGCCGATCAGCTCGATCTTCGACTACACGACCTACGCCATCATGTATTTTTATTTCAAGTGCGGCGACCTCGGCCTCGTGCCGCCCTCGCCGGAACTCATCACGCGTTTCGCCAACGCCAAGGACAGCGACCACACCTACGCCGCCGCGCTGTTCAGCACCGGCTGGTTCGTGGAATCGCTGATGACGCAGACGCTCATCGTCCACGTCATCCGCACGAACCAGATTCCCTTCATCCAGTCGCGCGCGAGTTGGCAACTGACGATGACCACCATCGTCATCATGGGCGTCGGCGCGATTCTGCCGTTCTCGCCGCTGGCGCAATATCTCGGCTTCGTGCCGCTGCCGTGGCAGTTCTGGCCGCTGTTGGCGGTGACACTGGTTTGCTATGTCGGGCTGACGCAAGTCATCAAGATGTGGATGCTGAAGAAAAAGTGGATTTGATGCCCCGAAAAGCAAAACGCCGTCCCGCAAAAATCGGGACGGCGTTTTTGCTTTCAACTCCGAATTAATTTTTCAACGCCGCGCGTTTTTTCTCCAGCGAATTTTTCAAAGTTGGGAGCAGCCATTCCATCCGGTCAAAAAACTTGTCCACGTTGCCGTCTTTCAAGGTGATCATCAGCGGCAGCGCCTGCAAGCCGGCCTTCTTCACCCAAAATGGATCCGCGGCGGCATCGGTGTAAAGCAAGTCGCGATAAACATCCAAAGCTTGTTTCAAAAGCGGATTCCGCTCCGCCGGCGGCAACAAGGCGGCCTTTTTTTCCAACCCGAGCCCCCAGCCCACCTGCGCGCGACTCCGCAAACCAGCACCGGCAAAAGGCGAATTGGCCGCCTGCACGTAGGCGTTAGTGGCCGCGTCGAGCGCGCCGAGTTGGAGGCAGCAGTCCGCAAGTTCAACCTCGGCCTGCGCGCCAATTTCATTCGTAGGATTGGCGGCAGCCAATTGGCCGAAGACATTGGTGGCGAGTTCAAAATTTGCCAGCGGCCGCGTGGTGTCCGGTGAATCCATGCGCATCAGCACGCTGCCATAGGCAAACATCGTCTGGGTCGCCAACGCCGGCGGACAATTGGTGTCGGCCGTCAGGCCGGTGAAATAGCGGGCTGCATCTGTGAAACCCAGCCGCCCCGCCGCCGCCCGTCCGGCCATCAGCTGCGCGGGATAAAACAACGCGGAGCTTTTCCAGGCTGGATTTTGGAACACAAATTCGTAATTGGTCTCCGCCCCAATAAAATTGCCCGTGCGGAAAAAATGATCCGCCACCCACCATTGCGCCAGCGGGGCCAGCTCGTTCGTGGAAAACCGCACCACAAATGCCGAGCAGCGGGCGAGCGCATTGGTTTCGTCACCCGCCTGAAAACTGGCCCAGGCGCGGGCGTATTCCGCCTGTGGCAACAGTGCATTCGTCGGGAAATTTTTAAACCAGATCTCATACTGGGCGATGGCCGCCGGCCAGTTTTGTTCCCGCTCAAAGGTCCGCGCCACGGCGAGATCCGCCTGCGGCTTGAGCGGCGAATCGGGCACCAGCGTCTCAAACTGTTGAAAAATTTCGCGCGCCTTTGCCGGTGAGCTGAATTCGGAATCGCCCACCAGTAGCAGACTGTTATCCACCAGTTCGCTTTGGTGGAAATTTTTGAGCAGTTGCCGCAGGGTTTGCTCGGCATCGGCGGCATCGCGCAACCTCAAATCGGCCTGCAATATCTGGTAAAGCGCCCGGTCGCCCAAGGATTTTTCCACGGCTGGCACGACCGCATAGTCTGTGATAATGGCCCGATAGCTTTCGCGCGCGGCGGCAAATTGATTGAGCGCGAACTGCGCGTCGCCCGTTTTGAATTTCGCCACGGCTTGATTTTCGGAAACCGGCAACTGCGCCGCCGCCGCTTGAAAATCCACCAGGCTGCCGCCCCAATCGTCCGTCAGCCAACGGCACCAGCCGCGAGCCAGCAACGCCCGCCCCATGAGCGGCGAATTGGTGGCGGAACTCAGGAGTTGATTGAACCGAGCCTGAGCCAGATTAAGATGATTGGTGACAGAAAAATCCTTGAGGCACAACTCGCCGAGCGTGAACAAAGCCAGTTCCTGCACGGGCGAAACCGGCGCGGACGCCAGATATTTTTCCAGCGCCGCCACGGCGCCGGTGAAATTGGTTTGCGCCAGTGCCAGCGCGGAAATTTTCAGGATGGCTTCCTCCTGTTTTTCCAGGCGCACGCTGTTGGTGAGATTCTGTGACCAGGCACTGATGGCCAACGTCGGTTGATCCAGTTTTTCCAAAATCGCCGCCCGCAGAGCCTGGGCATCGGCGCGGCGCGGGGAATTTTTTTGCGCCGCCAGCAGATTCGTGGTGACCGCCAGTGCGCCGGGGAAATCTTCCGCGCCGAATTTGGCCCGGCCGGTCAGGTAAAGCCGCTGCCAATCTAAATCCGGCGGCAATGCCTGCGGTTGCAACCGGCCCAGCACTTCCAGCGCACCGGAAAAGTTCTGCCGCGCCAGCCGCGATTCCGCCAGCAGCAGCCAGCCGCGCGCAACCAGTTCATTCGCGCTGTCCAATGCCGCCGTGCGCGCAAAGATGCCATTGGTCGCGGTGAGCCATTCTTCCAGCCGCGCCGCCTCGCCCAGTTTTTCCAACGCGGTCGCCGCCTCCACCGCCGCCGTCAATTTCAAGGATGATTCGGCCGCATTATTGGCCAGCGTGGTGAAGGTCGCCGCCGCCGTGGAAAAATCGCCGCGCGCGAACTGCACCTCGCCCAACCAATACGCATAGCGTCCCGCCAGCGCGCCCGCCTGACCCTGGTGCGCGGTCAGCAACGCGATGGCGTCATCATACTTCCCCAGCTTGAACTGCGCTTGCGCCTGCAACAACACCGCTTCCGCCAGCCGCGCCGACTTGGGATAATGCCCGGTGAATTGGGCGAATTCCGTTTCCGCCCGCTCCCAGAGCGCATCCTGAAACGCCGCCGCCGCCGCCGTGTAGGCGCGCTCCTCACGGGAGGGTGAGGCCAAAAGCTGGCCACCGCCAAGAACCAGTGTGCAGACAATCAACAGCCATCGCCGGAAAAAAGCCATGCGCCGAATCTAAACGACTTGGTGCGGGGAAAAAAGCGGGAAATCCAGCCCGCGCTCCGGGTCAGCCAACGGGCTGCGAACGCCGATGCCCGGCGAGGCAGCCGCTTGTCCGTGGCAAACGAGCCGTGTTTGCTTAAACCGATTGCGAGTGTCTCGACGACCCAAATTCATGCTAGACATCGTTTTTCGTCGAGCCTAGGGTCGTTCTATGAAAAAGATAGGCTACAGAGGCCATCATCCATTATCTGTTAGGCGGCTACGCTTTTGATATATGAACTGGCACACCAAGATTTCGTCTGGCGTTATTTATTGCGTGCTTCTTTTATTCTGCTCGACTGTCGGCGGCTCGCTCTTAGCCTGTGTGGTCGATGGCAATTTTCGATTGTGGCCGATTGCTGCATTTATTTTAGGCCTCTTTATCCTGTTTGGTCATTGGTATGTGCTGCTGTTTTTTAGTGGATGGATTGCCTTTTTCCCACCTCGTCGACTGCTATCTTGGTTTATTTTTTCACTAGCAGCAGTTGCTGCGGGCTTGCTGGCTTCTTATTCGTTCCAAGTGACCCGACCTTGGGACTTTGACCACGACCCGGAGCCCACTCCGCCACCGGTAGTCGAGATGGTGTCGACTACCACCTGTGTCTCTTGCATCACCGCCGTTTTTAGCACCGTTATTTGTTCGATTATCGTCCGGCACAGGTTCACACGCCAAGCACCTATACTCACGCCGCAAAACCCACAGGAGGAGCCTACGAATAAATGACGCCGCCTAACAAGAGGATAGGCTAAACGTTCGCGGCTCACGCCAGCACGCTTTTCAAATAATGCCCCGTGTGGCTTTCGGCTACGTGGACGATTTTTTCCGGCGGACCTTCCGCAACAATTTTCCCGCCGCCGCTGCCGCCTTCCGGGCCGAGGTCAATAATCCAGTCCGCCGTTTTGATCACGTCCAGATTGTGCTCGATGATGAGCAGCGTGTTGCCGGTGTCGCGCAGCTTGAACAACACCTCCAGCAGCTTCGCCACATCGTGAAAATGCAGCCCCGTCGTCGGCTCGTCTAAAATGTAAAGCGTCCGACCCGTCGCTTTGCGGCTTAATTCCGTCGCCAGTTTCACGCGCTGCGCTTCGCCACCACTCAACGTCGTCGCCTGCTGACCGAGCCGGATGTAGCCCAGCCCGACTTCTGCGAGCGTCAGCAGTGGATCAAAAATTTTCGGCACCGCGCGGAAAAATGTCACGCCCTCCTCGACCGTCATGTCCAAAACGTCGGCGATGTTTTTGCCTTTGTAGGAAATCTCCAGTGTCTCGCGGTTATAACGTTTGCCGTTGCACGCCTCGCACGTCACATAAACCGCCGGCAGAAAATTCATCTCGATTTTCAGCACGCCGTCGCCCTCGCATTTTTCGCAACGACCACCCTTGACGTTGAAACTGAAACGGCCCGGCTCGTAGCCGCGCACTTTCGCGGCGGGTAGTTTCGCAAATAAATCGCGGATGTGATTGAACATGCCGGTGTAAGTCGCCGGATTGCTGCGCGGCGTGCGGCCGATCGGCGACTGGTCAATGACGATGACCTTGTCGAGCGATTCAAAACCGCGCAACGCCTTGTGTTCACCGGGTCGCTCCTTCGAGCCGAAGAATTTGCGAAACAGCGCGCGCTGCAAAATGTCGCTCACGAGCGTGCTTTTTCCGGAGCCGCTCACGCCGGTGACACAGGTGAAGGTGCCGAGCGGAATCCGCACGTCAATGTTCTGCAAATTGTTTTCCGTCGCGCCAATGACTTCCAACCAACCCTTGTCTTCCGACGGCGCATTGCGTTTTTTCGGAACCGCGATGCTCAGCTCGCCGGTGAGATATTGGCCGGTCAAAGATTTTTTGGCCGCGAGAATTTCCGGCAGCGTGCCCGCCGCCCCCAGTTCGCCGCCGTGGACGCCCGCGCCGGGGCCGAGATCCAAAATATAATCTGCCGCGCGGATCGTGTCGGCGTCATGCTCGACGACCAAAACCGTGTTACCCAAATCGCGCAGGCCTTTGAGCGTCGCGAGCAGGCGGTCATTGTCGCGCTGATGCAGGCCAATGCTCGGCTCGTCCAAAACGTAAAGCACGCCGACAAGCGCCGCGCCGATTTGCGTCGCCAGCCGGATGCGCTGCGCCTCGCCGCCGGAGAGCGTGCCACTCTCGCGGTCGAGCGTTAGATACCCGAGGCCGACGTTTTTCAGGAAGCCGAGCCGCGCGCGGATTTCCTTGATGACTTCGCCGGCAATCTTTTGCTCAAACTCCGTCAGCTGGAGCGCGGCGAAAAACTCGTCAGCCTTTTCCACCGACAAGCCGCAGACATCCATGATGGACTGGCCGGGAATCTTGAGAGTTTTGAATTTTGAATTTTTCGTTTTGAGTTTGGAAACAAATTCCTCGCCGCCCAATGTCACCACGAGAATTTCCGGCTTCAGCCGCTTGCCGCCGCAGACATCGCAAAACTGCGGCGTCATGTAAGCCTTGAGCCGGTTACGCATAAACTCGCTTTCACTCTCGGTCGCGAGACGCTCCAGATTCACCAGCACGCCTTCGAACGGCCGGTCAATCGTGCTAACCTTGCCGCCACGCCAGAATTTGAACGCGACGTTATCCTCGCCGGAACCGTGGAGCAAAACCGTTTTAAAATTCTCCGGCAAATCCTTCCAGAGCGTCTGCAAATCCACGTTGAAATGCCCCGCGACGCTCCGCAGCATCGCCTTGTAATAAATGTTCATCCGCTTGCCCGCACGCCGCCAGGGCTGGATGGCACTTTCGAGCGGCTCTTCAAAATTCGGCACGACCAACGCCTCGTCGAAAACCATCTTCTGGCCGAGACCGTGGCAGACGGGACACGCCCCGGCGGGCGCGTTGAAGGAAAAATGTTTCGGCGTCGGCGGATCGTAGCTCTTACCGGTCGCGGGCGAACACATTTTGTTTGAGTGTAGCGTTTCGGTCCATTCGTCGCTGGTAGGGCGCGCAGTCCCTTGCGCGCCGCCGTTTGACTTTGCCACGTTCGCGGCGGGCAGAGGACTGCCCGCCCTACCAACCTCAGGCTGATGCAGCGTGAACATCACGCCTTCGCCAAGGCGCAGCGCGGTCTGGACGGAATCGCCCAAACGCACGCGGATTTTGTCGTCAATCACCAAGCGATCCACCACGGCCTCGATGTTGTGGAATTTCTTTTTGTCGAGCTTGATGCGCGCAGCATCTTCGCCGAGTTCCAGAATTTCGCCGTCCACGCGCACCCGGACGAAGCCCTCGCGCGCGAGCCGTTCAAACACGTCGCGGAACTCGCCTTTCTGCCGGCGCACCACGGGCGCGAGCAACATGATTTTCGTTTTTTGCGGCAGCGCGAGAATTTTGTCCACGATGTCGCTGGTGCTTTGCGTGGAAATCGGCACGCCGCTTTCCGGACAATGCGCCTTGCCGATGTGCGCATAAAGCAGGCGCAGGTAATCATAAATCTCCGTCGTCGTGGCGATGATGGAGCGCGGGCTGGAGCCGGAACTGCGCTGCTCAATCGCGATCGCCGGCGACAGGCCTTCGATGAAATCCACGTCCGGCTTTTGCAACTGGTCGAGGAATTGCCGCGCGTAGGCCGAGAGCGACTCGACGTATTTCCGCTGGCCCTCGGCATAAATCGTGTCGAAGGCCAGCGACGATTTGCCGCTGCCGCTCAGGCCGGTAACGACGACCAGCTTGTCGCGCGGAATTTGGAGCGTGAGATTTTTAAGGTTGTGCTCGCGCGCGCCGCCGATCTTGATGAACTCTTTGCTCATGCTGTAAATTTCTCTTTGTGCCGAAAGGTGGAAACTACGCCAGCGCGGACAGAATGCAAATCTCCGTTGCAAAAAAATCGCCGCCGAGCCTAAGGCTGGCGGCGATGCGCAAAGATGGAAATTGCCTCAAGGCATCCAGACCAGCCGATAATAACGCTGGGTGCCAAGCGGCGCGGTCTGGGCACCGGTGTCCGTAAAAATGGAGACCCCGTTGCTGGTGACCGTAATCGGATTGGTAAGGGTATTCCAGGCATCGGTCAGATTGTCCTTCCATTGGATTTGATATGATCCAGATGCAGCATCCCAAGCAAGATTAAGGTTGCTGCTACTGGATGGCACAGAACGGAAATGGACACTTGCCGGCCCACGACCGGGTTGCGGATTGCCGTGATCAAAATCCACCTCGACCACATTGGTGACAATGAAGCTATTGGTATTCTGAACGCCAAGGTAATAGGTGCTGCCAGGCACCAGCAAAGGTGTGCCATTAGTAGTTAACACCGGCGAACCAATGCCGCCAGTTGAATTAGTCAACAACTGCGTGTCGGGGGTTGCCGGATAGTTGATGCTGAACCAGAGATTCACCGGTGCGCTGGCATAATCGAGAATGTTGGTGGCAAAACCCAAATTCGAATTGGTCGGAACGTTGACCTGATACCACTGGAAGCTATTGGTCGCAATCGTGTTGGTCTGGCTGCTGAACCCTGAAAGCCACGGGTAATAAGCGATATAGTTGGGGTTGGCATACTCAAACTCCAACCGCCAGCTTAGAATCGTAGGCGGCGGATTGGTCGCCCCGGCGCGATTGTCCAGCACTTCCAACTGCCACCAGCCAAAGGTGCTCTCAGTGACCAGCGGGGCAAGGGATTGCTCGGCCTGATAGTAAATATTGGTCGGCGGACCACTCGGGTCAGACACAAACGGCACCGGCGCGAACTTGATCGGTGTGGTCGCCAAGCTCGGGTCTTCGGTAAAGGTAAGATATTCGTAATTAGTGAACACCCCGCCCGCAGTGTAAGTCCATACTGTGCTCGGGCTTGGATTGCCAAACTGGTTCATAATAATAGTCACCCATGTGGATGTATTCGTATCGCCCGGCGGCGGATAGGTAATTGTAAATGTTTCAGGATATGTATTCAGTCCAGCATTGTTTGTGGTGTAAGGTGGAATCGGCGGGTTACTTATAAAACCGGTATCACTGATATAATCAGGCGATCCTGGATAGAAGTTGGCTGAATTAGTTCCGTAATAAATCGTCATCTCGTCTGGTGCTATGTAAAAGTTATAGGTGATTGGCAATGTGCCAGAGGTCATACCAACATTATAAAAATTAGTTTGGGGCTGCGAACCACCAGAGGCTGGGACAGCAACAAATATGTTCGTCATTATAACATTCACCCCGCAGCCGTTGGTGCTGGTGCTGCCCCGGTTTTCCATGAGCAAATATCGGAAGCCGTAGGGGTCAATCAGCGTGAAGGTTAAATCCGATATACGCGGGTGATCCACGCGGATGCCGACGTTGACATTAACAATCGAGTTGTCATCCGGCACAAAGATAGTTGAGTTGGTCAGGCCCCAGCTCGTCATGGCCAGCGGACTTACGGTCAAGGCGTCATCGGCGATGGGCAGCGGGGTGTCTTGGGAGAGATAGTCTGCCTTCAAAATCGCCGCCGGGTCATAGGACAGCTTATAACTCCAAAACACATCTACGGGCGTGAGAGAGGGATTGAAGATCCAAACCCAATAAAAGCCGGGTGGCAGCGGCGGGCCATAAGAAATCGAGTTACCCGGAGGCGTCCCTTGATCCAGATTGACGTTGATAAAATTGCCATTAGGCGGCTCAAGCTGCAATTGAACCGCCGGCGTGACGGTTCCAGTAAAATTGGTAGCTACGACCGTGAGATTGGTGTAGCCGGGCGGCACATAGATATAATCCAAAATCCCATACTCGCCCCACAAATACACATGCAGGCCATTGGTTCCCGGATTGTGCGGCTCAATTTTCAGGGTAAGGTTGTCCACATGGCCGGTTTGAGTGAGGCTGTCATCGATTTCGGTCAACATCCACAGGCCGGCACCGGCCTTGTTATCAAAATACGTCAACCCGCCCGGCCCGTCCGATTTTAACACGTTGGTATAACTGCCATTATTGTTGGTATTACTACTGGAATTAGTATTCGTGAACATGGAATTGACGTTGGTCGGACTAATGAAAAGACTATCATCATAGACCAGTGTCTGCTGGTTCAACGGCCCATATCCATCATGGTTGTTCAAGATGGCGTAGGTTTCGTCGTGGGACAGAATCCCCACCAGATCGCCGAAGTTCTGATGCGTCACCGTGTTGCTGACGACGACATTACGCGGCGTGATGGGATATAAGGCCAGTCCCAAAACAAGGCCGACTCCGGGATGAGCGTTGTCCCCGTCCGGAATCACCAGCGGCACATTGAAGGCATTGACATATTCGTTACCATCCGCATCCAGCGTGCTGAACGGGTTCTTGCTGAAGGCGCCAACAAATCCATATTGCGCCCCCATCTGGCTTTCACATTTGACGCCGATATAATAAACGTTTCCAGCGGCGGAGTTAGTGAAGGCCACATAGGCCGTGCCGCCGCGATCCACCATGGCGCTGTCACCGTTCAGACCTGAGAGGCAGTTGGACAACACCTGGGCATTCAGGTTGGTGAGGCCCGACTCGGTGGCAACATAGATATCCAGATCCGCCTCGAGCGGGTTGGCATTATTAAACCCGAAATACCAGTAATAATACCACTCATACCAATAGTCGAACACTTCTTCGCGCTGAAGGGACAGGGTGTAGGGATTAAACACCACAAAGGCGGCGTTCGTGTAGCCGGTCGTGTTGGTGGCGACGTAAAAACGCCACTGGTTCGTCGTCCCAAGGTAAAGCACGGCATTGGTCGCATAACCCGCCGAGTTGGTGCCAAAGTAAATGAAGTTGGTATTCGCGAGCGGCGCGTTGGCCCCGGCCGTTTGGGAAAAACTAATCTGGTTGGCCGCCGCCACCGAGCTGACTAGCGGATAGGACGAGGACGCGGCCACTGGGCCAGCCACGGTCAGGTCTTTGAAGTTGCCGGAGTCATCGCAGGCAATGACCAATGCGTAATCCTGCACCGTGTTGGTCTGCGCGGTCGTCACGGCGTTCACATTCACACTCTGGCCGACCACGGTGACGGAATATCTCGCACCCCCCACTCCGGGCACAATGACAACGTTCTGGACGTTATTGATGGCATCCAAAACCGGCGCATCATTGGTCGTGTAGGGGAGGCTTAGGGGCTGGTCACTCGTATCGAAACTGTTGCCGTAATAAATCTGGCCGGTGTTCAAATTAGTCACGATCAAATTCAGATTATTGACGAGCTTGGACGCGGCGGCGGGATTGCCCGGCGGATCAGTCCACGCCAGCGTGATGCGCAGCGGCTGATCCTGCGTGACCGCAACCGTGTAAGTGCGGCTGTCACCGGTCGCAAGCAAGTTGGTGGGGTTTTGATCGGTAAAAAATAACGGCGTGGCGGTGTTGGAACTGCTGAGCGAGGCGGGGAGCGAGTTGGGCAGGTTGATCAACCCCCAGCCTTCCTCGTTCACCCCGCTGTTGACGGCATAGCCGTAGGTTCCCGGCCAGGCTGACCGGGCACCATTGATGAGCAGCGCCTTGAGCAACGCCGGGCTGGGCGTGAGCGACAGACGATTGGTAAAATAATCCTGCATCAACGCCAGCACGCCGGCCACGGCGGGTGCCGCCATGCTGGTGCCGCTTTCATACCGGTAATACGGCCCCAACTGGTCATTCATGCCCGCCAAAACCGTCTGGATATTGCCGAAGTCATTAAAGGTGGTGATGTTCTCCACCAAGGTGTATTCCACCGAAGTGTTCGTGGTATCCGCGATGGCAAAGTAGAGATAGCCATTGGTGATGGCGGCTTGGAGATAATTCGAGCCGCCATTGGGGGTGGGAATGTTCACCGCGTTGTTGAGGGTGGAAAAATCATAGCTGTTGGTAATGCTGGGATCCGGGCTGGTGTTGGTTATCGACACCACCATTTTCAGTTTTGGAAACGGACTCGGCGAAAGCCCGTTTGCCAGAATCTGGAGGCTGATGGCCGTGGCATTACCTGGCACCGGCAGTTGGTAAATATTATACAAGTTGGTGTCCACATACTCATAGGGGGAAACGCTGTATTGATGCGAATGGATGGCGTTATAATAGGTGTTCGTATCCCATTGTTGCGAACGGGTCGAAACTACAAAGCTCCCCGGTGCCACCACGTCCGGCTTGAACCGGCCATAAGTGCCCTCGGTGCCGACGCCCACATTGCCGCGACTCGAATAACTCGCCACCTGATTGCTGGAATCTGTCGCCAACAGCCAATATTGATTGGAAGTGCCATTCAGTGCCGTCACCCAGTTGGTGACGTTGCGCAACTGCTCCAACGCGCCAACGGTGATGACATCCTTGGCCGTGGCCGGTGATAAAATGGAGTCCGCGTAGCCGCCGACGCCAGAATCATTGCCTTCCCCATCGTTGCCGGCGGAGAAGACAAACAATACCGGCTGCGGCCCCGTCATTTCCGGCACCGCGTCGCGCACCGCCGCGTCGTAGCTCGCCGCCGCCAAGTCATATTCTGAAGAGTAGGTATAATTCCAACTATTGTTGGAAATCAGCGCATTCGCCAACGCGGGCGCTTCCTGCAAATACTGATCCGAACTATAATAGAAAAAATAATCAAAATAAATATCGTAAATATCATTGTAGTTGACGGAATAAAGTTTCGCCAACCGCGCCTTGCCGCGATACTGATTTGGCTTCCCCCAAAACGAGACCCCCTCCTCAAAGGTTATATTTTTATTGGTGGACTGGGTGCCATCGCCCGCAATGATGCCCGCCACATGGGTGCCGTGGCCGTCCGTGTCAAAATTCGCATTGACCGAACCTTGCAGCACGCGGTTGGTCAGGTCCGGATGGGTGGCATCAACTCCGGAATCAATGACCGCCACCGTCACATTGCTGCCGGTCAAACCCAAATAGTCATTGGCCACGGGACTATAATAGGTGGGCGACATCCCGACAGAAGGCCGCGCCAAATCGTTGGCCGCCTTGCGCCGGTGAACCGGCTCCACGATTTGCACGCCGGGCAACTGCGCCAGTGCCAGCCAGTCCGCCGGCGGCCGCACACGCACAATCGGGCCGAAGGGCGAACGGTCGCGCGCCACAATTTTAGCACCTAGCTGGGTGATCTGCGTCTCCGTCGCCGCCGCGCTGCTGGCATACAAACCCAGCGTCAGATTCATTCCCGCCGGCAATGGTTGCTGATTCACCGCCGCTGCGAGCAACGAATTTTGCACCTTGTAATAAGGCTCGTAAGGCAGCACCGCCTGCACCAGCGGATTACCGGCCAACGCCGCCGCGCTCGCCGCCGTAAGCTGCACGAGATACGCGTTGTTGGGCAGGTAGGAAACAATCTGTCCACCCGCGCCGGCCAGCGCCGCGCGGAACGCCGCCGTAATCACGCCGTGCGCCTGCACAATGAACGCGCCGGGTTCGCTGCCAGCCCGCAAGTGGGTCGGAATGGCCAACGCCGTTTTCAAATCGGTTTCAATGAATGCGTTCGCCAGCAAAATCGCGTGCGGGTCGTGCGTGAGCTGGCCGATGGTTTTTGGCGTGTTGGCGAGGCGGTAGGCGAAACGGTTACTGCCGTTGACGGAAGACAACCGAGTCGCGCCGGCGACGACTTGGTTAGTCCCGGCGAAGATGGGCGCGGTGGCCACCGGCCGCGCGATGGCTTTGGTCACGACCGGCTTGGGCGCGGGCGCGGTGCCACGCGGCCAAAACAGGCACACGCCCGCCACCACCAGCAGGCACCACAAAATCCAAAAACGCTGTTTCATAACTTAAATTTAATTCAATTTTTGACCGCCACGCGCCCACTGCCAAATTTCAGTTCGGCGGCAACAGATTGTAACTTTCCACCACGCCCGTGTAATTGGTGACACCGCCCGACACGGATTTGTTCAGGTGGATGACCGCGCGCGCGGCGCTCTCGGCGACGATTTGATAATTCGTGACCATGCCGGTGGCTGGGTTGATGCCGTTCACCGCCGGGCGCAAGGTCTGTCCGTAACAATATATCACATAACGCGGCGCAGTGGGAACGCGCAAGAGGCCGATGGTCTGCTGCGGCAGCCATTCGTAAAGTTCGTCGCTGATGCCGTATTGTTGCTGCAACGGGTCATTCCAATTCAGCAACGGTGACTGCTCCGTCAGCGCCGGCACGCGCAGGACGTTGCCGACGTGTTCAAAACAGCCGGCGAGGCCATCCACATTGACGAAGCCCGCGCGCAGAGAATTGATGCCGCCAACCAGCGTGCCGAGCGCGGAGTTGGTGCCGCCGCCTCCGGCCGGGGCAATCACCGTGTTGCCCACGGTCGGAACAAAGTAGCCGGAGCCGGGGGTAGCCGCCGTAGTGTTGGTCAAGGCCACAACCCCGCTGAACACCGCCGACCACGCGGCCAGACCCGCCGCCGGATCGGCACTGCCGCCGCCGATGTTGACGGACAAGGTGCCGTGCGTGGCGTTGATGTCCGGCGCGGTGCCAAAAAGGTCGAACAACGTTTCATCCGCCAGCGGGGCGGAGTTGGCGGCGTCGAAAGTATTGCCGTCGCCCGTCCACTGCGTCCAACTGCCCGGGCCGTTGGCGGCAGCCTGAATGTCGGAAGCTTTGAGATAGACCGTCTGCCATGGCGTGCCGCGATGCACCCGGCCCAACCAGCCGACGCTCGGATATTTGTTGGTCGGGAAATCCCAGTAATCCGAGCGCCACACCAGCGGGTCTTTCATCAGCGACGACCATTGAGCTTCCACTGCCTGGCTGCTGTTGACATAGGCTTTGCTATAGGTCTGACCCCACGGCGAATACCGGGCGGTGAGGTTGGTCATGTTGGGCAGAGCCGTGGACAAGTCGGACAGCGCGCTATCAGGATTATCGCTGGGCGATTCGGTGTTGTCCTTGAAGTAGTAATTCAAATCGCTGGCCAGATAATGCACGAGCGGGTCATTGGCCTGCCAACTGATGTTGGTGAAAATCAGCCGGGTCGGCGTGTAAGGCGCCTGCACGGCCAGCTGGGTGTTGAAGAAAATCGCGTCGGTAGTCACGACGCCACCTGGGCTGCCACCCGTAGGCCCGCCACCACCACCGCCACTTCCAAGACCCCCACCGAGGTTACCACCCGATCCTCTACCGCCACTAGGCCCACTGCCACCAGACCCGCCGCTGGAAGGTCCAGTTGAGATAACAACTTTGCCAAAGATGAATTGGCCGTTCGAGATAACATTAAAAAATCCTCCAAAAAATGCCGCCTCCGCCGCGGGTGTGTCCAGCAGACCCGACGGCAGTTGCATACCTGACGGGTTCACCCAGGAACTCGAAGTTAAACCGAACGGCAAAGGATTATTGGTTGGCCCCAATTCCGAAAAAAGAATTTGATCCGATACACCTTGCGGCGTGGTGCTACCGCTGACCGGATTGGCGTTCCAGAGGAAAAGCTGCCCCGCTGCGGGCGAGCCCTGCCCCAATTGGCCGCTGATATCCAAATAGCTGTCCGGTCCGGCAAAGTGGACGTAGTCGATGACATTGGTGCCATCGAGAATGTAGATCTGCAAACGGTTCGTCGCCACCAGTCCAAAATGCGGCAACGGCGGCGTCAAGCCCAACGTCGGATTGCCAGTGGTATTAGAGAACGTCTGCCAAGTGGTCATGTTCGTATCAAAATATGGGGTGGATGAACCATTGTAACCGGCATAGCGATAAATGGACTGGCTCACGAACGAATTGGTAAAATTAAACGGCACGACGAAGGAATTATTATTGCGGAGATCCAATTGCGCCGTGGATGGATTGGGATTGGTGCTGGTGCTGTCCGACCACACCGTGCCCGCCCAGTTGGTGGTGATGGGAATGGAAATAAGCCGGTTGGTAAAACCATAGGGAGTAAAACCCGTGTCATCGTTGGTTAACAGCACCGTCAGCACGTCATTAGCGACGATTTTGACGGGGCGGGGATAAGCGGACGCATAAGAATTCCAGAGCGAACAGCCAATCAAGTTGCTGATGCTAAAAATATACATCTGGTTGGTCTGAAACAAATTGAGCGGCGCGCCGAAATAGGGCTTGGTGCATTGCAATTTGCGCGTGACCTCCACGGTGTTGAGCATGTTAAATTGGTTGAAGTTCGGCAGCCCTTTCTTCGCGCCGATGATCCACGGCACGCCATAGACGTTTTCCAAAATATTCACCCCCCCCGACGCCGCCACCGCCGTGATGTCATTGGGGGTTGAAAGCGCATTGCCATTTGTCCCGACCAGATTGGTGTAGCTGGTGATAAAGACATTGTTGCCAATGGTCGTGAACAGCGGCCGGAACACGGACGGATACGGCGAATTGGTCGAGGCGTCATACATGTTCGCCGCGAGCTGGAGCAGCCGGTTGACGGCGGATGTATAGACAAACTTACCGTTGATATAAACCGGAATGTTGGTGAGGCTGAACGTGGCGTTGGTCTGGAACGTCTGCAAATAGCTGGCCGGATTGGCCTTCAGCCAGATGGCGGTGGCATTGGTCAGCAACCGGTTGGCGGCGTTGGTGAAAAAGCGCAGCGCGCCATTCGTCTCGGCCGTCCAGGCAATCAAATTCGTCTCCGCACCGGGAATCACCGCACCGCTGGCGTCCAGATTGTCATAATTCAAATTCATCCGGCCGTCGTCCGCCGTGGAATCCGTGCCCATCTGGGCCAGCAGCCGGTAAAATGTATAACGATCGTAAGTAGAGGTATTGGCGGAACCATTGCCGCTGCCGGCATTTATCAAGTGGTTGGTGAGACTGACCCCCGCTTTGGTCGGGTCAAATAATTCTGATGGCAGCGCGAAAAAGTGGTTGGTGTTGTCCGCTCCCGGCCACGGATAAGCCACGTCCGAACCATCATTATCCGGCGTTGGCAAGGCGGTGGTCGTCTGAAATGGCCCGTCCGAATATACGTCCACCAAATCATTGGCAAAGGCGGCAAAGGCCCCCGCGCCAAAATAATTATTGGCACTATTCAAAACGGCCGTGTTGTAGGCCAGATTGCCGGCCAGACCATTCAGCCGGAAACTATAGATGCCCAGCGCATCAATAAAACCGTTGCCGGAAGCGCCGGCGCCCGTGTCATAAGTATAAAGCGGTCCCCAGGCATACGAATTGGTATTCAAATCATACAAGAAAGCTCCGAGATTAATCTCCCAAGACCCGACGCCTTGATTGCGACGGAAGGAACCGGCGTTCATGGTGGCGGTGGACGGCAAATTCGCCTCATTATGAATATAATTTAAATCCAGCGTATTGCCGACGGGCTGCGCGAGAAACGCATAGCGGGCGATAAACTTATTATTGTTCGCCGGATTGGCGTCCGGCCGCTCCAGCACGCCGATCCATTCCGGATCGCCCACTTGAAAATTAGTGGTGCCCAGCAACGCGCCCGAGCCGTCCACGTCGGCCACCCAGCCATTCGCGTCGCCTTTTCCATTGCGGTTCAGGTCAAGATAGTAGCGGAAATCCAAGCCGCCATTGGTTGAAACAAAGACCGGCGGACGCGGTTGGAGGTTGGTGGCCCATTCCGGGACCGTTGCATTGTAAGGCACGGCCGGATTCACCACGATGTTCGTCGAGACGAGCAGGTTGAAGTTGTAAATATAATTGTTGGTGGCCAGCAGGTTTACCGCAATCTGCGCCTCGGCGGCGGCCAGCGCCGCATCGGTGGCGAGCCGGGCGATGGCGGTGTCCGTGGTGGTGCTCACGGCCTTGCGCTCGCGCCGCGCGACGGCCAGAAACGCCACGGCCATGATGAGCGTCACCGAGAGCAGGATGAGCGTGATGACCAGCGCAATGCCGCTACGGAATTGCGAATTGCGAATTGCGAATTGCGAACCCGCAACGACTCGGCCTCGCCCGCGCCGGAAATTCGCCATTCGAAATTTGAAATTCGGAATTGTGATTTTCATTAGTAGGCTGTGGTATCCACGTTCGGAATGCTCACCCGCTGGCGGAACAGATGCACCGCGCCGGACTGGCCTTGCAAGTAAGAGAGGCTCGACGCCGCAGACAGCGACAGCGCGTGCGCCAAAACCTGATCTTCCAGCACGCCCAGTTGCAGCTCCACCGCCGCCGGCAGATTGTTGCTATACATTTGCATACCGCTGGCATTGCCTTGGAGCGTGGAAAAGGCGGTTTGCGACAACTTACCCGGAAAGGCATTCGTGTAAGCAGAGTTAATCTGATAGCCGGCCGGGGAATAGGCGCGCACGGCAAAATGCACCACGCCATCAATCAGGTGGCTGCCGTTGGTGAGCGGGTTTGCAAAGAAACTTTGCACCGCCTGATTTGTGTATAGCGTGCTGGGATCCGTCACCGTGCTACCATTCGTCGGGCATTGCAGCCGATACAGCGAAGTGGCAAGGCTGGCCGATTGCCGGTTCGTCCCAATCGCGTAGGCCACGCCCCACCAGCCGTTGTTGTAATGGTTCAAAATGAAAATTTCCTGCAACAAATTCTGCCGGGAACTGGAACCGCCCGGCATAGACTGAACCAGCGGCGTGGCATAACTGCCGTTGTCGGCGACCAAAAAATTCACCGCGCCATTGACCGCGCCGTCGGAGGGCACCAGCCCGCGCAGGTCGCGCGTGATCAAATCCATCGTCGCCCGGCCGCCTTCCAGCACGCCCGTCTGCGTGAGGGTGGAGCGGAACGCGCGCTGCGTGCCGCTGAACACCGCCATCAGCGCCAGCACGATGACCGAGAAGATTGAGACGACCACGAGGATTTCCACCATGGAAAAGCCCTGCCGGACGGCAGCGGGACGCATTTGCCATTTGAAATTTGCCATTTGAAATTTCAGGGTGCTCATTGGAACTTCTGCGGCTGGTAATACCACAGCGGCGGGTTGGTTTGGGCTAACGACAATTGCCCGGCAATGGTGGCGCGAAACGTCTGGCGGCCGCTACCAATCTGACCGTTGGGCAGAATCGGCCAGAGGAAGGTCATGCGCAATTCGTGCAGGTTGTTGGGGTTGTTGACGCCCTGCGCCGGCACATTCACACACACCACCTTGTAGCTGAACGCGTCGTTCAGGATGGTGCTGTTGGTCTGCGGTGATTCCTGGGCAGCCAGCCCGCTCATGGCCTGGACCGAAGCCACCATGTGGCCACCGCCCGGCGTGCTTAACAAGCCGACAATGATCTGGCTGGAGGTCAGAATGCTTGGGCCATAGTTTGTCCCGCCGGCTTCGTCTTGGATGGCATAGACGTAGTTCGCCAAATCCGTCCCCCCGCCAATCTGATTGCCGTTGCGGATGGCTTCCAACAGCATGGTGGCGTCTTGGTTGATGACCGTTTCCTCGCGCACCTGGCGCTGGGTGTCCATGCCCAGCGGCAGCACGCCAATAATGGCAATGAGCGCAAAACTGACGATGGCCAGGCAAATCGCAATCTCAACCAGCGTAAAGGCGGCGGCATGGCGAATGATAAATTGCGAATGGCGAATTGGCCGATAGCGGCGGGCATCCGCCCCGGCGATTCGGAATTTGAAATTTGAAGTTTGAAATTTCATTGGACGGACTGCTGCTTCAGGTCGGCGCGCCCGGTCAGCGAGTCAATGTGAACGATGGTGAACGAGGAGTTGGTGCTGTTGCCGGGCGGATTTTCCGAGGCATCCGGCGCCGCCCATTGCAACACTTTTGTGGTGGGATTGGCGGCGTAAAACACAGTGCCCTGCGCGAGCGGAATGTATTCGTCCTGCGGGGACTGATTTACTCCGTCCACCGTGAGTTGGCCGAGATAGTTGAAGGCGATGTAGGGCAGCGAAACCCCGGCGACATTGGTTGCTGCCGGAAACGGGAAAAGGCTGGCGTAATTAAATTGGTTGATGGGATACGTCACATTGATGGAAGCATCGGTAATGGTATTCGTTCCGGCAAATTTGTTCGTGGCGATGAACGCGCCGTCCGGGAGCGATTTCCATTCAGCAAGATAATTGACGCTGTTCCGCCCCGGCTGGTCGCCCACGGAGCGCAGCGAAAGAAAATTGTAGCCGGTGTATTGTTTGTCCAAGAGACTGGCGGCGGTGGGCAGGCTCCCTTGCATACTCCAAATGGCCGGCACAAACACCATATAAACGGTGGTGTGGCCGCTGATAGCCAGTTGCCGCGCGCGGCCGACATCATCCAGCAACTGCCGCGCGGCGCTGACCTGAGTATTGGACTTGCCGAAAGTCTTGAGCGCCGGCACGGCCAGCGCGACCAAGATGCCCATGATAAAAATAACGGTGAGCAGCTCGAGCAGCGTGAAGGCGGGGGAATGGCGAATGGGCAGAGGCGCACCACTGGCGGCAGCTTGGCCGGTCATTCGTAATTTGAAATTTGAAATTCGGAATTTCATCTCACTGCCAGCTCAAAACGTTGTCCTGATTGACACCGGCGTTGGCCTTGGTGCTGCTACTGGCTTGCCCATCCGGTCCGCAAGACCAAACCATGATGGTGCCGGTCAAGCCATAATAGCCATCGCCCTGCAAAACCAAACCATTGAGGCCACCCCCTGAAACCGCCGGCAATTTATAAGTCGCATCCTCACACACGCCATCATAATTCAAATCCATACTGATGACATAAGGGTTGCCCCACGGATCGCGATAGATTCCGTCCGGGCCGACCCCGGGTTGCGAGATGCTGGCCGCCGGCTTGGGCGTGAGATATTTGAACTGCTTCGGATTTTTCACATGGTTGGCGTTGACTCCGCCCGCCGCGCTGGTGTTATCCATCAAAATGGCGATGACCTCGGCGTTGGCGGTGCCATTGGTGGTGTAAGTATAATCAGCGGCAGAACCTTGAGTGGTGGGGAACCGACTGTAATCCTGAACGTAACTTTGAATGGCGGTGACGAGGCCGGCCATCTCGACTTTGGCCCGCCCTTTTTGCCCACCTTTAGTCGCCGACACCAGCACGGGCAGCAGCAGCCCGGCCAGAATGCCGATGATGGCGATGACCACCAGCAATTCCACGAGGGTGAAGCCGCGCGCGCGGCGGGTTTCCCAACTCCGATTTTCAATTTTTTTCATAGGTCTAAAATAGGGTTGCCGCCAGTTTTAGTTTACGGATCCGCCGTGTTGACCTGCGTCTGCCGGCTCCAATTGCAAATGAGGTTAAGCTGGCCGTTGATGGATAATTGCACCCACAAATCGTAGCCGGTGGGATTGTATGTGCCGGGATAGCGGTAGCGAAACGGATTCACGTTCGCCTGCCCCAAAGGCTGATAATTTGCGTCGGGCCCGCGGACGGAGGTGACCAGAATGGTGGTGCCGCCCACGGTGGCGATTTGTTTGGAGCTGATGCCCGCCAGAAAATTCTTGGCCGCCGTCTGATCTTCCGTGGTGGTCGTGCTGCCGGAATTGATGATGCCCGCCCCGCCCTGACCACAAAGTTCGGCGTAAAGCGGGGGCGACAGGAGGTTGTTGGCAGGGTTCGGCGGATAGGCGCCGTATTGCGCCTTGTAATTTTCCAGCGCCGTTTGGATCTGGTTCATTTCAGCACGGGCCGTGTTCACATATTGCCAGCGTTTGACCGATTTCACCACCGGGAAAATCAGGCCGGCCACCATGCCGATAATAAAAATGACGATGAGCATTTCCACCAGCGTGAACGCCCGGTGGCCGCCGTTTTTCGAGGGCTGTTGGCCGATTTTTTTCATGACCGTTTTAATTCCTGTTCCATCCGTTCGCTCAACCATTGCTTGACCATGCTCTGATAGTTGAGATACCGCGACCGCGCCAGCCGCTTGATGCGCGCCAGCATCCGCGGGTCGAACCGCAACGTGACGGTAACGGACTCCGAGGATTCGGCGCTGCCCGAAACCGCCGCTTCCATCAGCCGCAAATCCGGGCGGTT
>CAIOUK010000084.1 GCA_903861445.1 uncultured Verrucomicrobia subdivision 3 bacterium | reverse complement strand
CGGCATGAAGCAGCTCGAAACCGACCCGTGGTCGAACATCGAGACGCTCTACAAGGTCGGCGATCTCGTCACCGGCAAGGTCACCAAGCTCGCCAGCTTCGGCGCGTTTGTCGGCCTGCAGCATGAAATCGACGGTCTGGTTCACATCTCGCAGATCAGCGAGGAACGCGTGGAAAAGATCAAGAATGTGCTCAAGCCCGGCCAGGACGTCAGTGCGCGCGTCGTGAAAATTGACAAGAACGAGCGCCGCATCGGTCTGTCCATCAAAGCCGCCGCCTACACCGACGAGCAGATCAAGGAAGAGCAGAAAATCCTCGACGCGCTCAAGCCCGGCGAAGACTTGGTGGCCCTGCAGCACGCCTTCGATGCGCTCGACGACGTCAAGGTCACCGACAAGGAATAATCCTCGTCGCGGAAAAATTCAAACCGGCGGACTGATTTCAGTCCGCCGGTTTTTTGTTTCAATTTTTTTTTGGACAAGTAATCTCAAGCCACATTGGCCGTCGGTCACACGGGGCGACCATAATTTCCCATGAATATTCAAGTGGCGGTGCTGTGCGATGCGGCGACGGACGACAACGGCAAATTAAATTTGCTTGGCTCCTTCGACACCATTTACGCGCCGCAAATGCCCGCCGTCCATCCGCAATGCGCCGTCGCGCTGCGCGTCACGTTCCAGCCCGGCGACGAAGGCACGCGCAAGCTGACGCTGAATTTCATCAATGCGGACGGCCATTCCATCATGCAGGGCATCGAATTGCCCGTGCCGGTGACGTTGCCGGACGACGCGCATTTTCTCACCCGCAACTTCATCATCAACATCCAGCAGTTGAAATTTGAGGAGGCCGGGCTGTATTCCGTGGACGTGCGGGTGGACAATGAATCGCAGGCGAGCATCCCGCTGTTGGTGAAAATGGTGGAGCGTCCGGTGGCGTAATCGGCGTCACGGCGCGGTGAACTGCACCGTGTAGAAAACCGCCTTCCCTTCGCGGTCGCACCAGTCCGTGATTTTGGCGTGTGAATCTTTGCGGGCAAATTCCAAAAATGTCACGCCGAAAGGTGACAGGCTGTATTCTGGCGGATGCACGAGGTAAATGTAATTTGTGGCTTTAGAGCTTGTGGCTTTCGGCAACCCTGCCGGACTAACTCCGGTGAGGTGCCAGAATGGTTCCACCAGCGTCGGTTTATCCGTGAGAAACAGAAGTGATTCGTGAAATCCCCAATCCAGACTGACGAGCGTGAGGTCGGCGCGATTTTTTACGGTCGCGGCAAACCGATCCTGCGCGTCGCTCCACCAGCCGCGACCGTGCGTGGTGAAAATTAATTTTTCCGTTTTGGCAACCGCGACGATTTGCATCGCCAGCAAACCGGCGAAAATCAAAATGATCAGCGCGCCGGCTAATTTTTTGCCGCTTCCAGAAAATTTCCGCCACAAGCTGACCGTCGCCACCGCGATGATGAGCTGGGCGATCGGCGCGGCGAGAATGGCGTGGTAAATTCGCACGGCGCGCGGCAGCAGAAAGACGCCGAGCGTCGCCAGCCCCAGCGCGGTCAGGAGAAAAATCCGCACCCGCCGCGCGTCACTTCCCGCCGGCAACTGCACCGTTTGCCAGCCTAGCACCGCGATTGACGCGATGAGCGCGAGACCCAGCGGCGTCCAGACCGGCGGCGTGAGCGTCTGCATTTGGTCGAACAGCCCGCCCGCGTCCAGCATCCGGTAAAAATACGAGCCGTCATACATCGCCGTCAGCGTGTGCAGCTTTTCGGAAAGTTCACCATGATTCATCGGCGCGTTGTTGCGCGCGGCGAAGAGAAACATCCGCACCGACATCACGAGCATCGGACCGGCACCGATGACGAAACCCAGCGCGGCCAGCAACAGCAGTTTGGGTCGCGTGCGAAGAAAATTCAGCGCCGGTTTCGCATAGGCAACCGCTGTTGCACCCGTTGCTGCCAGCAGCACGACGACAAAATCTACCTTGTTGAAAAAGCCGAGACCCAACGCTGCGCCTGCGAGGAATAAATACAACGGTCGGCGGCCACGCCACGCGAGCAGGACAAAGAAAAATCCCGCACACCGGCAGGCGAAGCTCGGCACGAACGCGCCCCAGTCCAGCAGGCTCGTGTAAAAAAACGCCGGATCAGTGGCGATGAGCAGCGCCCCGGCGACGGCTTCTGCCAGGCCGAAAAGTTTCCTGACCCACAGCATGAAAAACAGCAGGCCGGCCATCGCCCACACGAGGTTCGACATCCGTGCAATGAACACGCTCGGCTCGAAAATGGTGAACAGCGGAATTAGCTGCCAGCTTTTCACCGAGCCGAGATATGGCTGGTTCCACACCGGAAACGGACGGTTCAAAAGATTGATAGTGCTGGAGCCGGGCATGTGATAGCCGTGAACATTGCCGGTCGTAAAATCCTTGGCCAGTCCGGCGAAAATCGCTTCGTCATAGTTGAAACCCAGCTTGGTAGCAGTCACCCCGCCAAGCCAGAACCAAGCCACCGCCACCGCGAGCCAGACGCCGAGGAGGATGCGTAATTCCTGCCGACCAGCGGTCGGTGCGGTGATGGGTTTTGGATTTGTCGCCACGATTTTGGAGGGGCGAACTTGCCAAGCACGCCGGAAACTGTCGAGGAAATTGGCGCGCCCAACGAATTTATAGATGCCACGACTTTTGGCTTTGAAGTTCGCGCGTTGCCCATTATTTTTTGCGCATGAACGAACCTATTTTGCAGCTCGATCTCCCCGGCATCAAAAAAGTCCGCTCCGGCAAAGTCCGCGAAGTGTTTGACCTCGGCGACCGTTTTCTGCTCGTCGCCAGCGACCGCATTTCCGCCTTCGACGTGATTATGCCCAACGGCATCCCGCACAAGGGCGCCGTGCTGACGCAGATCTCCCACTTCTGGTTTGAGAAATTTGCCTCGCTCGTCCCGAATCACCTCCTCGCCAAGGCCAACGATCCGTTGCCCACAAATCTCGCGCCCTTCGCCGACAAGCTGGCCAAGCGCTCGATGATCGTGAAAAAGGCCAAGCCGCTCGCCATCGAATGCATCGTGCGCGGCTATCTTTCCGGCAGCGGCTTGAAGGAATACAAAAAATCCCAGACCGTCTGCGGCATCAAGCTGCCCGCCGGGTTGGTGGATTCTTCGGAATTGACCGAGCCCATCTTCACACCTTCCACCAAGGCCGAGCAGGGCCACGACGAAAACATCAACTTCGAGCAGGCGTGCAAAATTGTCGGCACGGAACTCGCCACGCAGGCGCGCGACTTGAGCCTGATGATTTACAAGGCCGGCCGCGATTTTGCGCGGCAACGTGGCATCATCATCGCCGACACGAAATTCGAGTTCGGCCTCTTCGACGGCAAATTGATTTTGATTGATGAAGTGCTGACGCCGGATTCTTCGCGTTTCTGGCCCGCCGACCAATACGCGCCCGGCAAAGGCCAGCCCAGCTTCGACAAACAATTTGTCCGCGACTATCTCGAAACGCTGACATGGGACAAAACCCCGCCAGGCCCGAAACTGCCGGAAGATGTCGTTGCCAAAACTTCCGCGAAGTATTTGGAGGCGTATGAAAAGCTGACGGGGAAGAAATTATAGAAATGAATGAATACCGTTCATTTCGGCTTTTCAAATATTCGCCGCCGGAAAAATTGGCTGTGGATTACACTGAAGTTGAAAAAGAACAGTTTCGTGAACAGTTCAGACCAATAGCCAAACGCGACCGAGTTTATTCATGGATATATCTCGTGGTGCTTTTCTGTTTTTTTGCTTTATTATTTTATTCTGCAATAAAAGGTTCATGGGTAACTAGGCTCTTCATGGGACTAGGTGTCATTTTCATTTTTCTATATGTTTTTTTGCGGCCTCTTTGCCCCGCTTGCAAACGAGGAGTGGATGAAATGGTTAGAACATTTTGTCCAGAATGCCGAGGCAAAGTAAGTCCCGGTGGATTTTTCAAAGCTCCTCAGTGTTTGTCGTGCGGTTTGGATTTATGGCGAGGGAAAGGACGTTCATACAAAATTAGATGCTGCACGCATTGCGGAGTTTTTCTGGACGGAAAAGGATTTTGAATTAAGCAAACCGTTGTCGAAAATTTTCTGCAATCCCTGCGCCAGTTGCTATTCCAAACTCGCCATCAAAACCGCCGCCAGTTTTTCCAATCCCGCCTGATCCGCCGCGTCGAAGCGGTTGAGCTTCGGGCTGTCCAAATCCAGCAAGCCGAGCAACTGGCCATTTTTTACGAGCGGCACTACGATTTCGGAGCGCGACGCTGCATCGCACGCAATGTGGCCGGAAAATTGATGGACATCCGGCACAAGCACGGTTTTGCGCGTGGCTGCTGCCGAGCCGCACACGCCTTTGCCTAGCGCGATGCGCACGCACGCGGGCTTGCCTTGAAATGGGCCGAGCACAAGTTCGTTGCCAACCAGACGATAGAAACCCGCCCAATTCAAATCGGGCAACGTCTGCCAGAGCAGCGCGGCGGCATTGGCGCAGTTGGCGATGAAATCGCGTTCACCATGCAGCAGCGCATGGAGCTGTTTTTCCAACGCACGATAACCGGCGGACTTGTCGGCGAAATCAATCGGGTCGGAGGCAAACATCAGCATCAAGCCGCTGGCGCATCACCGGAAGCCGGTGCCGACGAGGAAACTTCGGCCATTGGAGTCGGAGCCGCTTCGGTGGAGACGGCGATTTCCGCAGGCGTCACCACTTCGGTCGTCGTGGCCACTTCACCTTCCGCCGGTTTCGCTTCGGATTTCTTTTCCTGTTTCACCGGCTTGGGCGCGGGCTTCTTGGCGGTTTCCATGCGGCCATCGGCAAATTCCAAAACGGCACCCTGATGGATGAGCCAGTGCAGATCCACCATCACGGCGGTCTGTTCGGGCGTCGGTTCGGGCGCTTTCGGTTCAGCGGGCTTGGCAGGTGCTGGTGCCGGTGCGGAAGCACCTTCCGCCACAGGTGCGGGCGCGGGCGCAACCGGAATTTCCTTCACCGGTGATTTCGCCACTTTGGGCGTGGGCGCGAGCGCTTCAATCAATTTCTTGCGCGTGCATTTTGGCGTGGCGTTGATGAATTCCACGATGCGCTTGATGCCGTCGGACACCGGATTGCTCTCGATGTCGAGGAAGGTCGGGCGCGCGACACTGACGTGCGTGACGGTTTTGTTGACCTTGAAAAATTGCAGGCCATGGTGCGCGAACTGCTGGCTGAGCTTGGTCGCGATGGGCAGCGGGAAAAATTTCTGATGTTCCCATTCCTGGCGGATGAGCCGCTGGAGGCCGCTACATTTCAAACTGCGACTCGGCAAACCCGCGATGGTGACGGTCTCAACCACCTTGATGATGGCATCCTTGTGCGTGGCGCGGAAATGTTTCTCCACTTCTTCCAGCGTCGGCAGCTTGACCGGCTCTGGCACGTTCAGCGCGTTGTAATCAGTCTTAAAACTCTGTTCTTCGACCCATTTCTTCACGACGGCCTCGTCCTTGACGATTTTGACGCGGGACTTGAACATTTCAAATGGCATCCGCGAAAATTTCTCCGCGTGCAGCTTGCGCAACTGGTTCTGGTAATCGTGATAGTTCGGCGGACCAAGGATTGCGCCGCTCAAGCCGCATTGCGCGACGAACGTATAAACACCCTTCGGCGGCTCGGTCTGCGTGCGCTCGGCCTGATAAAACGTGGCGAAATGATTCTTGAGCACATGGGCAACCACTTCCTCTTCGCTCGTCCATGGCGTCTCGTCGAGCGCGCAGACGAACAGTTTTTCCGTCGTGCCGTCGGCTTTTTTCTTGGCCGTGAGTTGGACGGAATAACGTTCCGCCTTGTCCAAAATCAATTGCGCAATCTGGAACAATGGATAGGCGCGACCCGTCATCTTAATCTGCTTCGATAATTGTTCGACGCCGCGCTCTTCGGGAATGAAGGCGACATTGAATTCCGGCAACGGTGCCGGTGGCTCGGGGCGTTCGCGCGGTTCATCGCGCCGGTCGCCGCCACGGAAACCGCCCTTGCGATCGCCGCCGCCAAATTTAGAACCACCGCGCGGCGGGCCGCCACGACGTTCACCGCCGCCAAAGCCGCCACCGCCATCGCGACGCGGGGCACGGCGTTCGCCAGGTTTCCCGCTGAAGGAACGCTCAGGCTTGACGCCTTCGTTGCCGGTGAATTTTGCAAATTTGTTGGACTCGGTCTTCCCCTGCGCCCAGGCGGGCTGAAAGAGGTTGTCCAAGTCAAGTTCGAGATCAGGCGTGTTGCTCATGTGATAAATGCCCCGTTTTTCGCAGGGTTGAATTATCAGACTAACACGCCTGGCGGCGTTGGGGGAAGCCCAAAAGCGAAGGCGTCGCTCATTTCCGAGCGACGCCTTGAAAACGAACGACTTAGTTTACTTTTTTTCTTCGGCCGGAGCCGCCGCGCGCTTGACCATGATGGCTTCGATAATTTTCTTCGCCAACTCGGGCTTTTCTTCGAGCGCCTTTTTGGCAGCTTCGCGACCTTGACCGATGAGCGCGCCGTCGAATTGCAGATAGGCACCGCGTTTGTCCACCGCGCCGCACTCGATACCCACGTCGAGGATGCTGCCTTCCTTGTCAATGCCGTGGTTGTAGATGATGTCGAACTCCGCTTCCGCAAACGGCGGCGCGACTTTGTTCTTAACAATTTTTACGCGCGTATGATTGCCGTAAACGTTGCCAGCGGCGTCTTTCAACTGGTCGCGGCGGCGAATATCAATCCGCACGCTCGCGTAAAATTTCAGCGCCTTGCCGCCGGGCGTGGTTTCGGGACTGCCGAACATCACGCCGACTTTTTCGCGCAACTGGTTCGTGAAAATGCACGTCGTCTTGGACTTCGCGAGAATCGCCGTGAGCTTGCGCAACGCCTGGCTCATCAAGCGCGCCTGCATACCCATCGTGGCCATGCCCATTTCGCCGTCGAGTTCCGCCTTCGGCACGAGCGCGGCGACGGAATCAATCACGATGACATCCAGCGCGTTTGAGCGCGCCAGCGTTTCGCAGATGGTCAGTGCTTCTTCGCCGGAATCCGGCTGGGAGACAAGCAAGTCATCCAGATTCACGCCGAGTTTTTTCGCATAACCGGGATCGAGCGCGTGTTCCGCGTCAATGAACGCCGCCAGTCCGCCCATTTTTTGTGCGTTGGCAATAACGTGCAGCATCAACGTCGTTTTGCCGGAAGATTCCGGCCCGTAAATTTCAACCACGCGTCCGCGCGGCAGGCCACCGACGCCGAGCGCGAGGTCAATCGCCAGCCCGCCGGTCGGGATGACTTCGATTTTCACCTGCGCGCGCGCATCGCCGAGGCGCATGATGCTGCCTTCGCCGTAGGCTTTGGTGATGGAGGAAATTGCGGCATCCAGCTCGCGGGCGCGCGTGGCGCTGGCCTTGGAATCGGTGACAGCGACGGCTTTCTCAGTGGATTTTTCGGAAGATTTGGCAGCCATAAAGTTATTTGGAGGTTGTTAATTTTTGTGAATGCGACGTTAGAGAAGTTTGTGGAAATAGTCAAATGCCGAAGGCAAAATCCGGCGGGCAATGGGTTGGAAAAGTGTCGCGCGAAGAACGCGAAGTTGGCGAAGGGAAACCAGCTTTATGCCTTCGCCGCCTTCGTCGCCTGCGCGCGCCGTTGACTTGTCCGCGCACTTTGTTAGCGTGTCGGCAACATGGCCAGCAAACGGTTTTCCCGTCTCATCAAAATCCTTTCCGGCGCGGCGGCCAACGCCGAGGACGAAATTTTCATCCTCGATGGCCGGCTGGAGCGCTTTGTGCATTTTTGGGTGCTGGTCATCCGGCAATTCATCCGCCACCGCTGCTTCGTGCGCGCCTCGGCGCTGTCCTATTCCACGCTCATCGCGTTGATTCCGCTGCTGGCTGTCGCGTTGAGCGTCACCAGCAGTTTGCTGAAAAGCCAGGGTGAGGAGCAGTTTCAGCGCGCCATTGAAAAATTTGCCGACGCGCTCATTCCGCCGGCGACCATCGGCACGAACGCCCTTGCGACCAATAATTATACCGTCACCATCGTCACCAATAATCTGGCCGTCACCACGAACGATTCCGACACCAACACGGCCGCGACCAATCTCGCCGCCGCCGGCAGTGCGGCCAACTCCCGTCCCGTCCCCGCCAGCGCGCAAAAGGAAATCGCCCGGCAAATCTGGACGTTTGTGCAAAAAACCCAGAGCGGCGCGCTCGGCGCGACTGGCGTGGTGCTGCTGGTGTTCGTCGCCGTCTCGCTGCTCGGCCGCATCGAAGAGACGTTCAACGACATCTGGGGCGTCACGCGCGGGCGCAATCTGCTGACACAAATCCAGCTTTATTCGACGGCCATCATGCTCGGCCCGCTGCTGCTCATCACGGCGCTTGGTCTGGCCGGCGGTGCGCAGTTCCAGTCGGTGAAAGATTTTATCGCGTCCACGCCGTTCGTCGGAAAACTGGTTTTTGATTTGCTGCCGCTGCTCGTGCTGTGGCTCGCGTTTGCGTTTGTCTATCAGCTTTTGCCGAACACCAAGGTGAAATTTTCCGCCGCGTTCGTCGGTGGCGCGGTCGCCGGCACGCTCTGGCATTTGAACAATGTCTTTGGCTTTTTGTTTGTCTCCCGCGTTTTCACGAACAACACCATCTACGGCAGCCTCGGCCTGTTGCCGGTGTTCATGGTCGGGATTTATTTTTCCTGGGTCATCCTGCTGTTCGGCGCGCAGGTCGCCTACGCCTATCAAAACCGCGCCGCCTATCTGCAGGATCGCCTGGCCGAAAACGTCAACCAGCGCGGCCGCGAATTCGTGGCGCTGCGGCTAATGACCTGCCTCGGCCAGCGTTTTCAAAACGGATTGCCGCCGGCCACCATTTTTCAGCTCTCGACCGAACTGGGCATTCCCAGCCGGCTCACACAATCCGTCCTGCGCACGCTCGCGCATATGCGGCTCGTCACGGAAGTCGCCGGCGCGGAAGCCGCGTTCGTGCCTGCGCGTCCGCTGGAAACCATCAACGCCTACGACATCCTGCTCGCCCTGCGCACCGGCACCGGCCAGGAACTGCCGTTGCGCGACGAGCCCGCGCTCGCGGAAATCTACGGCGAATTTACGCGCATCGAAAAAGCCGAACGCGAAGCCGCGTCCGCCATTTCCCTGCTCGCGCTCGCCAATCGCATTCCGCTGCGCGCCGTGCTGGCCGAACCAAAAATTGTTGAGGTGGAAAAATCCATTGCCGACGTAAAAATAATTTCCGAACCAAAAAAAATGGAGCCGGAGCCGCAATTTCCTGAACCAAAAATCATTGCCGAACCGGAACCTGAAGAAAATCCGGTCAAAACGGAAACGCCTAAACCTATTGAAAAGACTGACGTTCGGCGCGAAGTCGTGATGCCGGAAGAGAACCGCGAATTTCCGCTGTAAGTTTCATCAGCCCCAAAACTGCCGGTCGAGCGAGCGGAACTGGATCGCCTCGGATATATGGTCGGCAGAAATTTTTTCGGCGGCGGCCAGGTCGGCAATCGTCCGCGCCACTTTCAAAATCCGGTCGTAAGCCCGCGCGCTCAAATTATATTCTGTCATCGCGTGTTTCAGCAAATCGCGCGTCGGCTCGTCCAGCTCGCAGAAAGATTTCAGTTCGCGTGCCCCCATCCGGGCGTTGCACGTTACCTTGGGCTTGCTGACGAAGCGCGCGTGCTGCCGCTGGCGTGCGATGATGACCCGCTCGCGGATTTGCGCTGAAGTTTCGCCCGGCTGCGCGGACGACATCTCACGAAATTTCACCGCCGGCACTTCGATGTGCAAATCAATACGGTCGAGCAGCGGCCCGGAAATTCTTCCCAAATAATTCTGGATTTCGCGCGGCGAACTTTTGGATTCGCCCGGCATTTTTCCGTCTGGCGTCGGGTTCATCGCCGCCACCAACATAAACTGACTGGGGAAAGTCATCGTGCCCGACGCGCGCGAAATCGTGACGATGCCTTCTTCGAGCGGCTGGCGCATCGTTTCCAAAACGCTGCGCTTGAATTCCGGCAGTTCGTCGAGAAATAAAACGCCGTTATGTGCGATGGAAATTTCACCGGGCGTGGGATTGATGTTGCCGCCCAGCAAGCCGGCGTCGCTCGCCGTGTGATGCGGTGCGCGGAACGGACGCTGCGTGACGAGCGCTTGACCGGATTTCAACAGGCCGACGATGCTGTGAATTTTCGTCGTCTCCAGCGCCTCGGCGAGCGTGAGCGGCGGCAGAATAGTTGCCAGCCGTTTCGCCAGCATGGATTTGCCGGTGCCGGGCGGACCGATCAAAATCACGTTGTGGCCGCCGGCCGCTGCGATTTCGAGCGCGCGTTTCACATTTTCCTGACCTTTGACTTCGGAAAAATCGTGTTCGTCATCGGCCTGATGCGCGAACAGTTTTTGCAAGTCCACTTTCGTCGGCGCGATTTTGATTTCGCCTTCCAGAAATTGCGCGGCCTCGCGGAGATTTTGCACGGGAATGACATTCAATCCGTCCACGACCGCCGCTTCGGCCGCGTTTTCCGCCGGCACCAAAATGCCCGACTTGCCGTCCGCCTTCGCCCGGAGCGCAATCGGCAAAATGCCTTTGCACGAACGCACCGCGCCGGTGAGCGCGAGTTCGCCAACGGCGACAAAATAATCGAGCTGATCGGTTTCAATCTGTTCGCTCGCGGCGAGCATCCCGAGCGCGATGGGTAGATCAAAGCTCGGCCCCTCTTTTTTCACGTCGGCGGGCGCGAGGTTGATGGTCGTCTTGCCCATCGGAAATTTGTAGCCGGAATTGGCGAGCGCTGTGGAGACGCGATCCTTGGATTCTTTCACTGCGGCGTCCGGCAGGCCGACGAGGGCGATGAAGGTTTCGCCGTAGCCGCAGTTGACCTCGACTTCGACCGCGTAGGCGTCAATGCCGTTGACCGCCGCCGAACAGACGCGTGATAGCATGACGGATGTTTTCCGAACGGACGGCGAACTTCAACCGGTTTTTTTGCGGGCGGGCAAGTTTTACGCCATCGGCGGCAAGGACTGATTGTTCAGCCATTGACGGAGTTGGTGGATGGCGGCTTCGGTGCGCTCATTCAATTTTTCAACAGCCGTCGCGACGAGCGCCGGGTCGGCGGCTTCGGCGGCGTCCTCAATGGTGAGAAATTTTTCCGCGAGCGTTTGCAGGCCGAACAGCGCGCACAAGCCCTTGAGCGAATGCGCGGCGCGCTCCAGTTCCTTCCATTCCTGCGCCGCGTGCCGGTGGTGGATTTCGTTGAGCCGGTCAGGCATTTCGCGGAGAAAGTCCCGCGTCATTTCCACCACGGAGGTGTGGTCAAGTTCGGTGCAAAGTTGTTCCAGTCGGGTGGCGTCAAATTTTTCATTCTGCGCCTCGAGCGGCGGCACGGCGGCGAGCAGCGCTTGATAAAGTTGATCCGCCGTGAATGGCTTCGAAAGATAATCGTCCATGCCGGCGGCGAGGCAGCGTTCGCGTTCGCCGACGAGCGCGTTGGCGGTCAGGGCGATGATGCGGACGCGGCGTGCCGGTTTTTTCTCGGCTTCGATTTTGCGAATTTCCACGGCGGCTTCCAGTCCGTCGAGTTCGGGCATATTGCCGTCCATGAGAATCGCGTCGTAGCTGCCGGCCTGAAATTTATCAACGCCTTCGCGCCCGTTCACCGCGTAATCGGCGCGCGCCCCAAACGTGTCGAGCATCAACTGGCAAAGCTTGCGGTTGAACGGATGATCTTCGGCCACGAGAATTCGCAAGTTGGAAATCGCCGTGCGCTTCGCGGTGGCGGGCGCGGCGGGTGCGAACGCCTTGTCGCCGGGCAGCAGGATAGGTTTGGCCAACTCGGGTTTTTGTTCGCCGACCGTGTTCACTAGCGCCTCGAACAACGCCTGTTCGCGCACCGGTTTGAGTAGAACGCAGGCGAAAGACGCGAGGTCAGATTCATCCGCGCCGAGCGAAACCGCCGGGCTGGCGAGCAAAATACATTGGATGGTTTTTTGGTTGCCGAGGATGTGCTGGCGCAATTCATCGCCGCCAACCTTGAGCATTTCGTCGTCGCAAATCACCAGCGGAATCACGGCCGCGCGCAAATCATGGCGCATCAACCGCGTGAGTTCCGGCGCGGTGCCGACGACGCGGCAGTCGAGCCCCCAGCCGAGCAATTGTTCGGCGAGCGACTCGCGTAGACTGGCGTTGGCCACGGCAATGACGGTCTGCGTGAACACCAGACCGGGAAAACTCCGCTCGATGACCGGCTGTTCCGGCACGTCGAACGGCATTTCAAACCAGAACGTCGAGCCGGTGCCGGGCACACTTTGCAGGCCGATTTTTCCGCCCGTGAATTCCACGATGCGTTTGGAAATGGCCAGGCCCAAGCCGGTGCCGCCAAATCGTCGCGACGAGGATGTGTCCGCCTGCACAAACGGTTGGAACAAATTTTTCATCTGCTCCTCGGTCATGCCGATGCCGGTGTCCGTGACTTCAAAGCGCAACATGATTTTACCGCGCGCATGCTGCATGGGGTGGACGCGCACGACGACTTCGCCGCGCTCGGTGAATTTGACGCCGTTGCCGACGAGGTTCAACAGCACCTGTCGCAGCCGCGTGGCATCGCCGAGCAGCCGGTGCGGCACTTCGCGGCGGACGATGGCGGCGAGCACCAGCCGTTTGTTCGGGTCGCGGGTGTTGGCGATTTCCAGCACGGCGTCCACGGTGGTGCGGAGGGAAAATTCCTCGCGGCTCAAATTCATCTTGCCGGCCTCGATTTTGGAAAAATCCAGCACGTCGTTGATGACGTGGAGCAAAGCGTTGGCGCTCTCCACCGCCGCGCCGGAGAACTCGCGTTGCCGGCGGTCGAGCTGCGTCTGCTGCAACAATTCGATCATGCCGAGAATGCCCGTCAACGGCGTGCGGATTTCGTGGCTCATGTTCGCCAGAAATTCGCTCTTGGCGGCGCTGGCCTGATTCGCGCGCTCGGCCATGTTGCGCGCTTCGCGGGCCGCCAATTCCAACTGCTGGTTGACACGTTCCTGGGCGGCTTTGGCTTCCTGCAAGGCTATTTCCGCTTTTTTACGCGCGGTGATGTCCTGGATGATGACTTGGATTTCCGTATGTTTTTCATTCACCGGCCCGAGGCGACGCAACCGGTTTTGCTGCCATTCCACATGGCCATCGGCGGCCTCGGCGCGGCGGTCGAAGTTGAGCACCGGCCGTTCGTCCGGCAACGCCGCGAGATTTTGCCGGAGCGTCCGCGCCTCATGGTCTTCCAGCGTTTTGAAAAAACTGGTGCCAAGCAAATCCGCCTCGCGCTTGCCGTGAAACGCGGCGAAAGCCGGGTTCACAAACGTCAGCGTTCCGTCCGGCTGAAAGCGGCAAATCAAGTCGGGTTGGTCGCCAAGCACGGTGCGCAAGCGGCTTTCGCTATCCGTCAACTCCGTTTGGGCGCGCCGGCGTTCAGCGGCGGCGGCGGCCAGCAGCAAATTTGTCACCGCCACCATCCCGATATAACTGCCGATGAGCCGCAAGCCGTCGAATTCGTTGCCGGTGAAGAACGGCCCGCGCCCATGCAGCAGGGAACCCATCGCCAGCGCCGTCACCAACAGTGTGCCGCTCGCGGCTCCGCGCGGTCCGAACCGCAGCGAACACCAAATCAAGAACGGCACCGGCAGATACGCAAGCGGATAATTTTGGATGCCATAGACGAACCAGGTGGCAAACGAAACCCACGCGGCGGCAAATAATCCCAGACCGCACAGCACGGCTTCCACGGTGCGCCAAACATTCCAGCGTTCGGACGAGGGCACCGCCCAGACAAGAATCACCGGCGTCACCACGAGTGCG
>CAIOUK010000083.1 GCA_903861445.1 uncultured Verrucomicrobia subdivision 3 bacterium | reverse complement strand
ATTTGAATTTTCCCGCAAAAAATATTCGCAACTTTGACCGTCCGCCGGTTTTCAACTTTCAGAACGATGAAAGATGACGCCGATATCTCCCGCCAACTGGACGCGCGCCTGACGGTGGCGTTGCGCCGCTTGCCGGACACGCCGGTGCCGTCCAATTTCACGGCCCGCGTCTTGGACACCATTGAGCTGGAAGAAAAACGGGGCACCCGCCCCCATTGGCTTTGGAATTGGCAGGTGGTGATTCCACGTCTGGCCGTGGCAACATTCGTTTTGATTTTTGCCGGCATCAGCATTCAGCGTTACGAAATCCATTCACAGCGTGCAATCCTAGCGAAAAATGTCGCCAGCCTGGCCGTGGCGCAGCCGCTGCCCAGCGTGGATGCGCTCGAAAACCTCGACGCCATCCAGCGTTTAAGCCAGTCCAGTCGCGCGGACGGCGAATTGCTCGCAGCCTTGCAATGAGCGGACGGCTCCACCTTTTTTTATGCACCGCAATTCTGGCGGTGTTTTTTTCCGCCCACGCCCAACTGCCGCCGCCGCCTGCGGCAAAGAAATTTTCCGTGCCGAAAAACCTGCTGCCGCCCATGCCGGTTGCGCCGTCGCCGGTCACATTTTTCCGGCAACTGCTGGTGATGTCCCCGCTCGAACGCAAAGCCGCGCTGACCAATCGTCCTCCGGAAACCCGCGCCCGGATCATGGCCAAAGTGCATGAATATCTCGCACTCAATCCGGACGAACGCGAGCTGCGCCTGCGCGCGACGGAATTGCGCTGGTATCTCACGCCGTTGATGCGCGCCGCCCCCGCCGACCGCGCCACCCGGCTGGCGCTGGTGCCGGAAGATTTGCAGCCGCTCGTGAAATCGCGCCTGCAGCAGTGGGATATTTTGCCACCACCGCTACAAAAGGAATTTTTGGACAACGACCGCACGCTGCATTATTTCGCCCGCGTGGAACCGACCAACAGTGTCGTCGCCAGTCCCGAGCAACAAAAAACGGCGGAAGCCTTCGACCGGTTCTTTGAACTGAACCGGCAGGAAAAACAGCAGACGCTCAACACCCTGTCCGCCGCCGAGCGCGCGGCGATGGAAAAAACGCTGCGAACTTTTGACCAATTGCCGCCGCAACAACGTGCCACCTGCGTGCATAACTACGCGAAATTCGCCGGCATGAGCGCCGCCGATCGCACCGAGTTTTTGGCGAACGCCGAACATTGGTCCAAAATGACGCCCGCCGAACGCCAGAGCTGGCGCGACCTCGTGGCACACGTTCCGATTCTGCCACCAATGCCGGCAAATATTTTCCCGACACCGCCGGTCGGATTTTCCCGGCCCAGCGTGGCCACGAATCGAAATTAAGACGCGCGCCGTGCGTTTCGTCATTTCCCAACCCGCCGGTTCCGTTTAAATTTTCGCCGTGCATCCGATTGCTTTTTATTTTTGTTCCCTGCCCATCCGCTGGTATGGCGTGATGATGGCGCTGGCGTTTCTTGCCGGTCTGTGGACGGCCACGCGCCGCGCGCGGCTCGCAAATGTCCACGGCGAAATCATCGCCGACGTGACGATGTGGCTGATGCTTGGCAGCATCGTCGGCGCGCGGTTCGTCTATGTCACGACGTATTGGAAACAGGAATTTGCCAACCAGCCATTTTCCGAAGTATTCATGATCCAGCACGGCGGACTCGTCTATTACGGTGGCCTCATCGGCGCAACCATCGCGGGCATCGGCTATCTCGCATGGAAGAAACTGCCCGTCTGGAAAATTGCCGACATCCTCGCACCGAGCATCGCGCTGGGCAGCGTGTTCGGGCGCATCGGCTGTCTGATGAATGGCTGCTGTTACGGCCGCGCCTGCGATCTGCCGTGGGCGATTCATTTTCCCGCCGACCACGAAACGCACGGTGCGGGCGTGCATCCGACGGAAATTTACGACGCGGTGCTGAATTTGATTTTGTATCTCGTGCTGACGTGGCTGTTCCGCCGGCGGAAATTTGACGGACAAATTCTGGCGCTGTATTTCATCGGCTACGCGATTTGCCGCACGACGGTGGAATTTTTCCGGGGCGACTATCCGGCGGACCACATCCACGCCGGCCTGTTCACCTCCGCGCAACTCGTCAGCGCGCCGATTCTGCTCGCCGGGCTTGCTTTATTTTTCTGGCGGCGAAAAGCCCAAATGAAACCAAGCTGACCGATGGCTGCGCCCAAACCCCCATCTGCCAATTCCCATCTGCCATTTTTTTTGGCCGGTCCGACCGCCGTGGGCAAATCCGCCATCGCGCTTGACTTGGCGGAAAAAGTCGGCGGCGAGATCATCACCGTGGATTCGATGCAGGTTTATCGCGGTCTCGATATCGGCACGGCCAAGCCGACAGCGGACGAGCGTAAAAAGATTCCGCATCACCTGCTGGATGTCTGCGATTTGACGGAAGCTTTCGACGCCGCGCAGTTCATCCGGCTTGCGCAAAAGGGCGTGGCCGAAATCCAATCGCGCGGACGCACACCGATTTTTTGCGGCGGCACCGGGCTGTATTTCAAGGCGTTTCTCGACGGTCTCGGCGACGCGCCACCGGCGGATGAAAAACTCCGCACCGAGCTGGAAGCCGCGCCATTCGCGGCGTTGCTTGCCGAATTACGCGGACGCGACCCAGCGGCTTACGAGAAAATTGATAAACAAAATCCGCGCCGCGTCATCCGCGCGGTAGAGGTCATCCGGCTGACCGGCAAGAAATTTTCCGAACAACGGTCGGAGTGGAAAACTCAAAACTCAAAACTCAAAGCCAAAAATTATTTTTGCTTCACGCGGTCGCTGGAAGATTTGCACGCGCGCATCAACGTCCGCGTGGACGAGATGTTCGCGCGCGGACTGGTGGATGAGACGCGTGAACTTTTGAAACACGGTCTGGCGGAAAACAAATTTGCCATGCAGGCCATCGGCTACCGGCAGGTGGTGGAGCATTTGCGCGGCGAACGTGATCTGGCGGCGACGATTGATCTGGTGAAAATCCGCACGCGGCAATTCGCCAAGCGGCAACTGACCTGGTTTCGCCGCCATGGAAATTGCGAGTGGATTCAGTTGGCTCCCGGCGAAACGCCGGGAGCAGGGCTGGCGAAAATCATTTTTGCCGCCACTTCAGCGTCAGGTGGATAAACCATGACCGCCTATCTCGTCACCGTTTTGGGGATTACGCTCGTTGCCCTCCTGTTAGGCTGGAGCCGAGCGCGACGACGGCGAAACTATGATGGAAAATTATCACCTGCGGTGGCTCAGCTTTCTACGTTAGGCCACGAGACGTTTTCAGGCTGGAGTTAGTCGTCTTGGCTGGCGATGATTTCGCCGGTTCGGAGAGATTGCAGTGAGTAAGTTGCTTTTCAATTCGCCAGCGTTATTGCTCACGCCGGTTTGATGCGGCGAGCACGGGCAGCAGCTTGCCGGTTGGCGCGCATTTGGATTTGCCTGCTTTTGTTTACTTCAGATATTCGGCGATGCTGGTCGGTTGCCACGCGGGCGTCGGTGCATTCCTGATTTGCTGGATTGCCTCCCGCACCTCCGCCGCCGCTGCGGGGGACTTGTAAAAGTCCTGCTCCAGATAATTCGCGGCCTTTTCCAATTGCGGAATGTAGGCTTTGGCGTAGCCGCCGTAGGGCTGGATGCCCAGCCTGAGAATGTCTTTGGTGAATTTTTCCGCGCCGTGCGGTTTCTGGTTGGTTAAAAGCCATACGCCGGTTTCCAGACCTTCCTGCGTGTGGTGTTTGGCCATGAGTTTGAGGCCCGCCAGCCGCACGCCGCCGGAGAACATGATGTCGGCATTGGCGGGCACGCGGACTGCGCGGTAGATGTCCTTCCATAGTAATTTCAACTGCGCGTCTGTCAGGTTTTCATACGCGGATGCCACGCTGCTGCGGCCGCCGCCATAGTCCACCTGGAGCAGCTCGCGGATGGAGCGCACCACCAGGTCGCTGTCCACCTGTTTCAGTCCTTCGCCATTGCGGGCCACGGCTTGCAACCCGGACGCGCTGCCGGAATAAAAAAGACTGGAGGCCAGAATGTTCTTCAACCGCCGGGACAGTTTGTCATCCGTGGCCAGCTTCAACAACGTCGGCAGCACGCGGTTGCTGGCCTTGGACAGACCCATCTCCTGCCAGTTCGCCTCGGTGTTCTGGCTGGTGGCAAAGGCTTTGATGGTGAAAAATAGCATCGTCTCATCGGTCGAGCTCAACCCCTTGGCAACGAGTGCGTCCACCGCCGCCGCCGAATTGCGGCCCGCACAGCTCAGTGCTTGGCACGCGCCATAGCGGGCGTAACGGTTGGGGCTGTCCAACTGGGCAATCAGTTGGTTCACCACATTGTCCGGTTTTTCTCCCAACGCCTTGGCCGCCCGGGCGCGCACCGGCGGCAGGCAGTCACTCAACTTGGCCAGCAGTTCGCCGGTGGAAAGTTTGACGTAGTCAGAGCGCAGCAACGAACCGGCTGCCACCGTCTCCGCCAGTTCCTGGCCGACTAGATCCTGCACCGTCCGACCCTTGCCAGTGAGATAGATTTTTTTCAGCGGTAGACTGTAGGCCAGCAGGCGCGCGCCGGTGCAATCCCAGTCGCAATAGGTGTTCTCCCCATAATGCCCCTTCGGAATGTTTGGCTTGCCCTGATAAATGAATTCCCCCTGCCGGCGGCGTTCCAGGTCGAAGAACCAAGCCATCCGTTGCATGAACGCCGCCGCAGCGGCATCGCCCCCCCGGGCCGCCGCGAGCGGCCCCCAAAGCATGCAAAAATAATTTCCCGTGTGCCCCGGCTCGCGTTCGTTGTAGGACGCGATCGTCATCTTGGTGAAGAAAGTCGCCGGAGCCGGTTCACCGATGAGGTCAAAATAAACCGCCGCCAGCGAAGTCTTGCCGTTATCCTCAAAGCCCTCTTCTTCGGGTTGATGATCACCGTAGGGCACAGCTCCCTTTTCCAAGTAGTAACGGAAGAAATCACTGCCGCGCTTGATGGCCAGATTGATTTCCGCATTCTCCACCCCGCACTTTTTCGCCAACGCCAGCGAGATCATACAGGCCAGCCCCGCCTGATTCAGCGCGCCGTAGCCGGGCGTCACCCCGTAGATCGTGCCTCCCGTGTAGTAATAGGGCATGCACATGGAATGCCCCCAGTTGCCGTTGAGCGACTGCCCCATGGATATCTTCGTCGCATACTCGCGGATGGCCGGCAACACCGTTGCGTCCCGGGTCGCCAGATAATACTCGCTCAATAATATATTGTGATAGCCCCAATGCCAGGCTTCCTGCGCCTGTTTGAATTGCAGGTTCCTGCCCTCCGCCGCAATCTTCTGGGCATGCGCCCGCACTATCGGCATCACGTCCTCGCGGCCGGTCGCCAATAACCCCAAGGCATTGATATCCGCCGCCACGCCGCCGCCGAGTCCCGTTTTCAACATATGCGCCACCGCCTCATCCATGATGCGCTTGGATTTGCTCTGGTCAAAGGGCGTCCCTTCGCCGGTCGCGCCCATGACCTTCAAAGACAGCGTCGCTTCGCGGGTTTGACCCGCATTCCAGACGATAAGCGATAGCTTGCCGGCTTGCTCCGGCGATTCAGCTGCGCCCAGCGCGAAACCGAATTCTTTGCGGGCATCGCGCTGGAAAGACTTGCCGTTGACACCCAAAATCACATCGCCCACCTTCAGCACCCCGCTGGCCGGAGCGCCCGCATCCACTTTGGTGATGTAAATCTGTTTTGCCCCGTCAGTGTCTACGTGCGGATGTCCCCAGGTCCACCCGCGCGCCCCGGTCGCGCCCAAGTTCCAGTCAATCTCCTCGGAGTCATACTGGCCGCCTTGGGTCAAATCCGGCGGCACAGGCGGGTTGACCTTGCGCGGTTTGACCACTTTAGCTGCGGGGGCCGCCAGCGCCACATTGACGGCTAGCAGCACCACCAATGCACTGGCCAACTTTAATGCAGATATGCCAGTTATCATTTTGTTAATTATTTTCATGGTTCTCCATTTGTTCATAGTTGTTTAGCACCATTGATCCGCTTGACCATCGCTATCCATGCCTTCACCCATCCGGTAATGTGTGATGCCGTTGCGCTTGCAGTGGCAAGCCCAACGGGAGGCAAGGGTTATAAAAACTCCCGAAACGCCGATTTATATTTCTGCGTCGGCGCGCAATGATGGTTATTGTGGGCTCGGCTCTTTCACATCATTTGCCAGCGCATCGAGATTCTTGACGGTATTGGTGTCCTGATATTTTTCGGCGAGCGCCCGCAGTTTTTCCTTCAGGCTGGCAACTTCTTGCTGGCGTCCGGAATCGCGATAAAGATTGTGCATTTCCAGCGGGTCTTCATCGAGATTGAATAGCTCCCAAAACGGGCCGCCTTTCCATCGGGGATAACAGATGAGCTTGGTTGTCTTGGTGCGCACGCCAAAAATTTCGCCATCGGGCGAAGCAATCCAGTTGCGCGTGCGCGATGCGCCGACGCCGTAGTAATGGTAATACAGCGAATCCCGCCAAGTTGCCGGCTCGCCCAGAATGAGCGGCTTCATGGAGTTCCCTTGGATGTCCGGCGGAATTTTCACGCCGGCAAAGTCGAGAAGGGTTGGCGCTACGTCCAGCATGCTGACGATCTGGTTGTTGGTTGTGGCTGTGTGGCCGTCAGGCAGGTGAACCATGAGCGGAATGTGGAAGCCGTCTTCATACATCCACATCTTGTTGTAAAAGCCGTGTTCGCCGAGAAAGAAACCGTTGTCGGAGGTGTAGATGACAATGGTGTTGGTGGCCAGTCCAGATTGATCGAGATAGTCGAGGACGCGCCCCACATTGCGATCCAACGACACCACCACCCGAAGGTATTCCCGCAGGTAAGCCTGATACAGCTGCCGCGTGTCGTGAGCCAGATCGCCGGTGAGTTGCTTGCGGATGGTCGGATCATCGCGCAGATAGCCACGCGGAAGCTGGCTCAGCCGCGACCAGAGCAATTGGTTGGAGACCACTTCCGGCGCACGTCCCGCATAATTATCCAACAGCGTTGGCGGGGTGGGAAAATCTGTATTCCGAAACAGATCCTTGTCCTGTGGTGCCGGGTCGTGCGGCGCGTGCGGCGCGCGGTGGTGGATCATCAGACAGAATGGTTTTTTCGGATTCCGACCGCTTTTCAACCAATCCAGCGACAGGTCGGTGATGACATCCGTGAAATAGCCTTTGTGAACGATTCCACCCGCATAGCCGTCTTCCCACGGATGATCGGTTTCCTTGAATTTGCTGTCAAAAGAAGAGCCGAAGCCGGGCAGCACACAGTAGTAATCAAATCCCGT
>CAIOUK010000082.1 GCA_903861445.1 uncultured Verrucomicrobia subdivision 3 bacterium | reverse complement strand
CGCGGATTGACGCTGATAAATTTCCCGCGCAAACTTGCGTATGACAAAAATAATTTTAACGACTGACATAATCCGGCAATGAGTTTAACGGCAATTGAATTGTGTGCTGGTGGTGGCGGCCAAGCTCTCGGCTTGGAAATGGCCGGGTTTCATCACGTCGCAGCGGTTGAATATGAACCGCATTATTGCACAACGCTCCGAACGAATCGTCCGCATTGGAAAGTGGTTGAAGACGACATCCGCAGTTTTCGCGCCCAAGATTATTCCGACATTGACTTGATTGCCGGTGGTGTGCCGTGTCCACCATTCAGCATCGCGGGGAAACAACTTGGTGGTGACGATGAGCGCGATATGTTTCCATCTGCGCTAAAAATTATTGAGGAGATTCGTCCTCGTGCTGTGCTTTTGGAAAATGTTCCCGGCCTAGCTTCGGCAAAGTTTGAGAATTATCGCCGCGCATTGATGCGCTAAACTTTAAGTAACAGATCAACTGCCTCTTTAATTCTGACCGTGGCAAACGATTGGCACTCCCGATAAATCTTATCTAATTCCTGGCGCAGTGAATCGTGAGCTTTAAGATTTAACTCGATTGATTCCGCATAACGCGCTCGAAACCCTAAAATCTTTTGACGTGCTGCCTTCAGATTTTTAACCCTCATTTCGTCCGGCCAAATGGTTTTCCAATAGGCACAAGTTTTACAATGTTCGCTACAATTCGATCCGTCATGCGAAAGAAACGATTCCCAGCCGGTCTTTGCTAGCTTGAGTTCGTGAAGCTGGTCATCGCGGCGTTTCTCATTGTTACATTTCTTGCAAGAAACAATCACGTTGCCGGGGATGTGCAATCCCGCGCGGAATCGGTTCATGCCATCTGGATGTTCAACGGCTGCGCGGTCACTTTCCAGCAGTCTGCCGCAATAACAACAATGACCACCAAATTCGGTTTCAACTGCATGACCGTATTTCGGATCGGCAACATTCAATCCAATCTTTGCAGTAATTTTGCGGCTGACCTCGTGGAGAAACATGCTGACGAGCTTGTTTGCCACATCTGATTTTGCTCGCCCAGTCGCCTTACGAAGATATGCAGCGGTCTGAAAATTCATGCAAATTGATTTGTATTCGATCATTTCACGGCGAATACGATAGAGACTATAGTCTCTGGAGGTTGTTTTTAGCAAATGCGATAATTCAGCTCATGGGCAAAGCGATAACAAAGACGATGCGCCAAAAGATTTTTGAGAGTGATAGCCATCGCTGTCTCATCTGTGGAATTGGTGCTGGAGAAACCTACCCTGACCAGCCTAGAAGAAAGGCGCGGCTAACTCTTGGACGTTTGGTCACTGATTCACTTGGAGGTTCCAACGACGCCGCAAATCTTCGCACTGAATGTTCGAGATGTAATGAGCCAGCCAAGGAAGTGGTGGCACGTTCGGAATCAGCGGCTGAAATTTTGCCAAAAATCAGAAACTTATCAAAAGCAGAAAAAATTAGGCTTTTGAGTTGGATTGAAAGAGGACAACGCGAACGTGATACTGTTGACCGCTTGTTTGATCAATACCGCTCACTACCGTCATCGCAACGTGATGAGATTCGTGTTAACCTTCAGCAGACATTAAAACAGACAAACGGATAAAACAGTCTCCCAAGCGCTGGAAAAGACCACACCTCATCCGGCCTCCGGCCACCTTCTCCCCATCCGATGCGGAGAAGGAATTATTTTGTGGGACGTTTTCCTAGGGTAGGCTCGCATCCGCCTTCATCCGATTTCGGCGCGACGAGCCAACCCTAGGCTAATTTCCGTAGCGCTTTCAGCGCATAAAAAACAGCCTCCATTTCTGGAGGCTGTCGCGCTTTTTTGATTTGTCTTTTATTTGCCCGCCGTGGCTCACGGCTTACGGATGCGGGGTCGCGGGTGGCGGTGTGGGCGGCGGCGGGCTGGCGTGGCTCGCGGTGGTGTCCACGATGATGCGCGCGTTTTCGTAATCGCTTACAAATTTCGCCACGGTGATCTGCCCGGTGAGGTCGTCCATGATGCCCAAATCCACGTCGGCAGCATCAAACTCGGCTTGGAGATTTCCGGTGACGGTTTTGCCAGCGGCGCGGGTGTCGCGCGGTTTGCTGATGAGCAGGTTGTAGGCGGCAATCGCGTTGGTCAGCGCGGTCAGCTTGGCGGCGGTCACGCCGTAGGCGGCAAGGTTGGCGATGTTCGCGTTTGCGGTGGTGTAAATGTTCTGGCAGTTGTCGCGGGATTGCACGTCGCGTCCGCCCATGAGGTCGCTCATGGAAAAATCCACGGCGTTGGCGAGGGTGTTGTTCTTGGTCTTCACGGCGTAGGCGTGAACGGCATTGGCAATGGGCAGCGCGGCG
>CAIOUK010000081.1 GCA_903861445.1 uncultured Verrucomicrobia subdivision 3 bacterium | reverse complement strand
CGGTCAGAGGACTGCCCGCCCTACCTATTAATTCGTTTGTAACTTCCTTGTAACTTGTCTTTCAGGATTTGCCTTGCACTATTATTAGTTAGCCTGCGACTAACTGTCGAAATGATGATCATGAAGAAGACATTACTGAGGATTTCCATCCTGCTCAATCTGGGATTGCTGGGCGCGCTGATTGGCCTGTTGACTGTCGGGCGAAATACGCCAACTGAATCATCGCCGCTGGCTGTGGTCAAAACCAAGCCGTTAGGAAATGAAGCGGTCATTGCAGTCGCCGCGCCCGCGCCCGCCGAATCCCAACCCTTTTGCTGGAGCCAGTTGGATTCTCTAGATTACCATATTTATGTAAAAAATCTCCGCAAGATTGGCTGCCCGGAACCCACCATCAGGGCCATTGTCGCGGCCGATGTTCATGCAGCCTATCAGGGTCGAAGCCAGACCTTGACCAAGCAGCTGGCGCAATTGGCCGGCAGTTCCTGGTCAAATAAATTGGCGACCGGCAATTTGGAAATCGCGTTAAGATGTGAATTACAGCAACTACCCCAACAGGAAGCCGCCAAAATTACAGATTTAATCGGCTCATCAGAATTATCATCTGTCAGGCCATCGTCGTCTTCTGATGCCAACGCAGCCATTAATCAGGCTCCTGAACCGTCCGTTTCCCTGCCGCTGGTGTTTCAAAATGTGGATTTCGCCGCCTTGAATCTGGATGAGAATCAAATCCAAATCATCAACGAGTTGCGCCAGAGCTTCATGAATGATGTTGGCGGGCCGGGGCAAAATCCGGATGACCCGGCCTATCTGGCACGCTGGCAGCAGGCGCAACCGCAGACAGATGCACAACTGCGGGATTATCTGGGAACCACTGTTTTTCAAAATTACCAAGTTGAAGTGGGTGCATCTTCGTCAAGTCCTGCCGATGGGAATTTGCGTCGGATCTGGGATATTATTAAGTAAAACAAGGCGACCCAAATATCCTCAGGCATTGACGCAGGTAGGGCGTTCAATCTTCTGGGCACTGTTCATTTGTCGGCGGTTTGCATACCACGCCATGGCCAAACCGACTAGGTTGAAAGAGTTTTCATAAAATAGAAGCCATGTTTGAGCAAAATGTTGTGACTTCGTCAGGCAAAGAATCTTCGTGCAATGTGACAGAAAGGTTACGCCACAGCGAATTAGGTTACAAATTGTCGTCATTCTGCGTGTTGCCATTTCCTCCGAGGATTTTACTTTTTATGTTGTTGGTAGAGAAGTTAATGCAGGCAATGCCTTCAAAGTCCTAAAAGTATCTTCGCGTGTCCTAAAACAGATAGATGGGAGATGGCCAGAACGGTAATGTAACCGACTGATTATCTTGAGACACGCGAACCCAAAATTTGAATAAAATGAGAAAACTATTGAAAGCAGCCCTGTTGGCTACTCTCGGCCTGATTGGCGTTACGGCAGTTCACGCCACCACCTATTATGTTGAAGGTCATTTGATTCTTGGCTTCACCACCGGTGGCGGCACGGATGTGCTCTATGATTTGGGCGCGGCTTCGTCACTGACCAATGGCAAGACGTGGAATCTCACCACCAATCTTACCGGTCGCACGTTGGCTGTTCAATATTGGGGTGTTATCGGCAATAATAGTGCTGGCAGCCCCTACAAAACCAATTGGGTCACCACGGCAGTGGGTGCTACTCCCAATTCATCTTCAGGTCCATTATTTAATAAAATGGATCAAGCCATGATATCGCTTTGTCAAGGCACCACTACCGCCAACTTTCCGACATATCCGATTTTCGCCGGAGAATCAGGTTCGGATGCGGCCAGTGATGCGAACAGTTGGTATAGTCAAGTAGCGGGCAATATTGGCGGGGGAGGAACTGGAAGTGGAACCGCCCCTACATATTATAATACCACCGCCAATGATCCCACGGTGTTGGGGACTAACAATGCTTATTTCTGGAGCGAGCTGACCGACAATGCAACGATGACCTTGCTGGGGGTATTTACCCTCGATGCAAAAACCAATCTGACTTATAACACGCTTTTCGCCGGGTTCACAGGCACGCCGACGACTGGATCAGCCCCACTGCAAGTGGTCTTTTCCGATGCTTCCGTGGGCAGCGGGGTGGGCACGAACTGGGTCTGGAACTTTGGCGACGGTCATTCGATCACGAACACCACCAGTGCGAATGTGACCAACACTTATGTGGTGGCCGGCACGAATACGGTCACCCTGATCGTGACGGCGGCAGGAGTCGCGAGCACCAACCAGCAGATTGCTTATGTGGTAGTCACGAATGCGGCGGTGACCGCGCCGGTGGCCAGCTTTCAGGCCACCACGCCGACCAATGGCTTTGCGCCCTTGACGGTCGGGTTCACGAATACGTCCACCGGTAGCTTTACCAATTCGGTCTGGAACTTTGGCAATGGCACCATCATTACCAATCTTACCGGTGGCAATGTGACTAATACCTATGCGGTGGCCGGCACTAACACAGTTACCTTGACGGTGAAGGGTGCAGGCGGATCCAGCACTAACATCCTGACCAATTATATCGTGGTGACTAATGCGGCGGTGGCGGCACCGGTGGCCAGTTTTCAGGCCACCACGCCGACCAATGGCTTTGCGCCCTTGACGGTCGGGTTCACGAATACGTCCGCCGGTAGCTTTACCAATTCGGTCTGGAACTTTGGCAACGGCACCATCGTTACCAACCTCACCGGCGGCAATGTGACTAACACCTATGCGGCGGTCGGCACAAATACAGTTATCTTGGTTGTAAATGGCTCCGGCGGTTCCAGCACTAACAAGCTGGTCAACTATATTGCAGCCCTGCCGGCACCGAATCTGGTGGCGACCAACTTATCCACGGCCAATGGCAAGCTGGTGTTCAGTTGTCCCAACAGTCCGGCAGGAGTGCAATATCGGATTTTATCAACCACCAATCTGACCTTGCCGGTGGCCAGTTGGACGCCGGTGTTCACCAACACCTTCCCGAATCCTTACACGAACAGTTCACTGACCAACGCCGGGGCATTTTTCCGGCTTGTTTCCCCGTGATACAGGTTGGAAATTTCAGGCTGGCTGGCCCCAAAAAGGCAGCCAGCTTTTTTATTTCAGAAAAGTCGGTCTGCGGGTGCCGGATGTAATTGTTATTGCTGGCCGCTACTGACGGGTTACAGCCAGCGTGATGTGTTTGACAGGCTTCGTTGGGTGAGCCAGACATAATTACCATTCAAAATGGTTGAGATGCTTTGCACCGCCTGACTACGCTAATCACCTGCAGGAGAATTAAATTCCCAGACTGAAGATTTCACTAAAAAAAGCTTTGTTGAAGCTCGCCAAAAATAATCTGCGGTTCAGATTGCCTTGGGCAGAATGACCGTGACCCGCTTGATATGCCGCGACAAGGAAGGCTTCAGTTTGTTCTTCTTCTCGTCATCCTCGCCAGTGTCGGTGCTGGCCAGCGTTTTGGTTTCCTTGCTGGCCTCACCGGCGGCGGTTTGACTGCCAGCGGTGGCGGTAGCGGAAGTTCCTAATGTATTTTGAACGCCGGCAACTCCGCTTATGCTCGCGGAAAATAGAGTCGCATTCGCCAGACTGACCCCACTGCCAGCGCTGATGCCGCCAATACCAATAATAGTCCCAGCCACGCTGCCGCCGCCAGTAAAACTGGCGATACCGCCGGAAAGAACGGTGCCATTGAATTGTTGCGCGGTGTTAATGTCCGCGTTTCCTTGAGTAACAAATGTGCCGGTTACATAGGGAGCCGTGACGCTAAGATTGACGCAGACGACCGCACCGCCGAGCAGAATGTTTCCTTGGGGTTGGAAAACGCCGTTCACCATGATACCCGCCAAGGTGCCGGCGGCATAAGTAACACCATTTAAGGTGAAGGGGGCCGGGTTGTTAATTTGATTATAACTTCCGTCCGTGGCGGCGGTCAGAGTTACGGTAGGATTGCCGCCAATGGATTGGTTCAATGCAAATTGTGAAATGCCGCTCAAACCCGAGATGATGTTACCCTCCGGTGCCGAAACCATGATGTTTCCGGGCTGCCCCTTGCCGCCGGGAGATTGATTTTTCGCCAGCGGATATTCCGCCAAAATGCCGCTGCCATAAAAAGCGGGATCGGCCGCCATGGCCGCTTGATTGTCGGACAGGACGCCGAATTGAGATGCCACCGGCCCGTTGTCGCCGGCGATAACTCCGAAAATCGTCAGGGCGATGTTGGCCCCGGTGCCGGCGTTCACATCACCATGCAATGATGTTACGGCCACATCGCCGCCGTTGAAGGTGGCAATGCGGGAGGTGCCAATGCTGATATCTCCCGAAGCCGTGACATTAACATCGCTATGTCCGGAGGTATAAATACCATAGCAGTCCGATATTCTTAGCGCATTGTTGATGGAAAATCCGCCCGCGCCCAAATCAATGTCGCCCCCGGCGTTCACGGTGACATTTCCGCCATCGCGGGAATAGATGGCGGAGTTGAACATGACGAGATCGCCCACATTCAATTTGTCATTCTGCATGGCGGCATCCTGAATGCCAGAGGTGGTCACAGTGATGGCCGCGCCGCCGGTCGCCGCTGTGGGCAGCAAACTCTGAAGCGAGGCATAGTTGAACTTTCCGTTTGAATTTAATCCGGCATAACCGAACCCGTCGGATCCAATCCCGTCAGTATAGCCCAGATTGATGGCTGCCGCCTGGATGTTAAACTGACCCAGCCCGCCCACCTGATAGCCGATGTCAGAGGTCTGGCTTGTAGTGCCATGTTGAGCTTCGGCTTCAAGGGTGGCAATGGCCGAAGCTCCGCCAAAAGTGTAAGTAGTGGTCTCCAGATGGCCATTAGCGTCAATAACCGGATTACCGTGACTGTCGGCCACCAACACCGTGAGTGTGCCTCCGGCCAGAGCCGCCGCCTGACTGGCGGATAATCCCCATTGACCTTTATACGCTAATTGTCCGGAAGTGGTATCATAAACGAATCCCGGATTGCTACCGAACTGGTTGGGGCTATTGTTCGGGCTTGGGAAGAGCAGATAACCATTTTGCCTCAAGTAGGTGCCCAGATCTAGCGTGCCGAGAACGGTATTGAAATTAGCACTCGCGAGATTGGCGAGCAGGGCGGGATTCAGCGCAAGCAGGAAGACCGAATCCCAAGTGGCGGGCTGCAACGGATTGGCGCTGGTAATTACGCTCCCGTTTAATGAGGCAAAGGAATACAAAGGACTGTTGTAGATTTCTCCGGTCACGTTAATCGAGGTGACATCGTTCGCATGCAGGTTCACCCCCATCAAGCCGGAATTAATCATATCACCTTTCACAGTTATCTCCGTGGCCTTGGTGGTGTAGAGATTGACTCCATTGATGCTGCCATCAATGTTAATAATAACCGGGTTGGGATTATTCAAGTTAGCGGTCAGGGAGAATGGATTATAAATATCATCTTCAATGGTGGTAAAGGCACCCCCGTCCGGCAGCCATTGGTAGCCATTGCCGTCGGTCGTGTTGTGAGCCATGGCTGACATAGACAAGGTGACTGGACCGGTGGAATAAGGATCGGAGGTGTTGGGGATGCCGAAGTTACCGCCGTTGATGGTGGTGATATTCAAATTTTGATTAGGCGAAGGAAATAGAATGACCGACGTGTCCAAAATAAATCCGCCTGCTCCAGCATTGACTGTCAACGATGGCGGGAACAAGATCGGAATAACATATCCACCATCGGTTCCGCCGGTGGATAAAGGATAATGCGGGGCATCATAACCGGTAATCTCGACAGAGTTACCCGCATCCAATTCGACGGAAGCGGTGGCGGCATAGTCAAAAATATGATAGCCAGGGTAGTCTAGGTGGTATCCGGAGGTTTCACCAAAAATCCCGTTGGGATTGCGCACGTCTTGAACATAAATGCTGCCGTTAGGAGCATTGACGTTCCAACTACCGCTAATAAGACTCAAAGAAAAACCCTTGGTGGGATCATTGGCCAGTGTATCTAATGAGGCGCCCACATCCCCGCCGTTGGCGGTAATGGTGCCGATACCATTGGCCAGCACATAATGCCCATAAACATTGCCACCAGCAGTGATGGTGACGTTGCCGGGTTGAGCCCCGAAAGCACCGCAACCGCCATCAAATTGTGCCAAGTTATATTGGCTTTGAATCGGCAGGAAGCTGGTAACATCACCCCCGGCAGTGATGGTAACATTGCCGCCCGATGCCGTGCTGATGCCGCCCAGATTGGCGGCGTTGACCTTGTAATAGGGCGCACCACTTTGACCGAAGAGGTAGCCTTGGACATCGGTGCCGGTATTGACGTTACCTGTTTGCGCCGTCACGTTGATGTTACCATCGCCGATGGTTCGAATCGCGCCGCCGCCAACCGTCACATCATTGACCGCAGAAACGGTAATATCGCCGTTTTGAGTTTGAAGAACAGAGCCACCAACTAAAACGCTATCGTCGGCCGTCAGGTTCAGATTCCAGTTATAACCAGCCTTGATGCTTTTATTCAGGATGATATTGCCGCTGCTGGCCGTCAGATTGTAATTCATGGTGCTGGTAACATCGGCCAAGGTCCAAGTCGAGCTTGAGGCAAGGTTGCCAGCGGCGACCGTATAATTGATATTACCATCTAATGACTGCAATCCGATTTGAGAGTAATTGTTCAAAGCAGTTAAGTTGAGATTGGGACTGGTGGTGGAAGTATCCGTGGGCGCGGCTGAAAGAGTTATATCATTGGGATTAATCAGGAGAGCATAATTATTGCCGACACTCGATTGAAGCGATGTCGCGTCCACCACGTTCTGACCAAAAACTTCGAGAATTCCGTTCTGACCACCCAGCTGACCGGAAACATTGATCTTTGAACTTGTAGTGTCAGCAAAGGAATTGTCGGATTTGAGAATGACAAACCCGCCGGGGCTGGCGCTGCTCGCAGTATTGTCGCCATTCGCTTCAATATCGGAGCTGGCTCCCAAAGTGAGGCTGTCGCTGGCAACCAACTCGATAACCCCGTTGACCTTCTGGACGGAATTGGCCTGAACGAGGCCGTTCTGATTTACCACTTGCGCCTGGGCGATAATGGTTCCCCCGTTGGCAATCAAATTGCCTTCATTGTCCACCGAGCCTTGCGGCAACGTGACTTTGGCACTCAACCCGCGACCGTCCGGACTCATGGAAACCAAAACTTGCTGGCCGGCATAAAGACCAATTTTTCCAGCCGGGGCGGAAATCGTGCCGTAATTTTCAATATCGTTGGCGATCAAAAATACCGAACTGCCCGTCGCGCCATCCGTTTTGATCTGACCATAATTGATAATTTTGGCAGTCGGCGGCGGCGCATTGAACTGCCACGCACCGCTGCTAAAAACGTTCGGCGGCGGCGTGGCCGAGCCGGCGGTGGTCATCACCAAACCGTGGGCGGTGATACAGGCCTGACCACCGATGTAAAAGCCGGCCGAGTTTTGCAGAATCACAAAGCCATTCGCATTTAGGTTCCCCAGAATCTGCGAGGGATTGACATCATTGATTTGATTCCAAGCCACCGAAGAGGACGAAGGCTGAACAAAAGTCGTCGTCTCTCCGGCGGCGATATTAAAGCTCTGCCAGTTGATAAAGGCGTTGGCCGAGGTTTGCTGGATGGTCAGTTGCGAGCCGGACGTGGTGATTGTTGCCGTGCCGGTAGCCACCGTGCCACCGGTCGGATTGCCCAGCGCCGGATGCTGGCCGGAGTGCAATAACATTACGGTCAGCGTTGTCGCGGACACCCGCCACCATGAACGCGAAAATATTGTCATCATAAAATACCTTAACTTTGAACTTATGCGCGGGCCGGCGCTTTGACCTAGTTTTTTCAGTGACATTTTCATGACAAATTAAAACTGGGCGGTTAGGCCGAAGTTAAAGAACGGCCGATTGAGCGAAGTGTTGGCGAGTTTCAGCAGCGGCACCGAAAGCAGAAACCGGGCTTCCCAGTGGGAGCCGATGGAAGCCACGCCACCAAAGCCAGTCCCCCACAAGGAAGTGCTGTCGGGACGGCCTTGCGGATCCAGCAAATAAACCGTGGCATAGTCCATAAAAAACGAGCCGCGGACGATGAGCGGGGTGTTGCCATACACCGGGCCGACGACATGAGGCGGGGTTTGTTGCTCAAATGAAACATGCCAGCCGGTATCACCAAAAACTTGTCCTTCCTGATAACCTCTCACACTGCCAACACCGCCGGCGCCAAATTGCTCATTGCTGATCAATGGCTCGTTGGCCCATTGGCCGTCCATCCGCACGGTGGTCATCCAGTTGGTATAAATGGCTCCCACCCACGAAAGACTGGGGGTGAGCGTGACCCAATTGCCGGAAGATTTGTGTGAGCCAGCAATGTTTTGTAAATTACTCACCGATCCCGAAAACCAGGGATTGGCTGTGAGACCCAGACCGAAATTGAAAGTGCCTTGCGGGCCGGCATTCAAAGACGCATCGTAGCGCAATGCCAGTGGCAAATATTGCAGACTTCTGACGGTGACCGGCACGGGCGAGTAATCGGTGGAGCCGACGGGGATGGTGTAGATGTTTTGGCTGACGTAAACGGTTTCATTAACTTTTAATGCAAAGACATTGGTTTTGTAACTGGTCAACTGGTAGGTCTTGAAATCAAGTCCACCGGACAGGCCGGAATGGAAATCGGGTGAAGCCGGCAACGGCACGCTCAAGCGGAAGCCGAGGTCGTTGTTCTCCGTCAAATCCTGCTGCACCACATTTCTGGACAACGAATAGTCGTTCGTAGCGATAAGAACTTCGGAGGACAAGGTGGTCAATCCCCCGTCAATCGTCGAGCGGCTGGCGTAGAAATTAATTTCCGGCTGGCCGGAAGGCGGCGGCAGGTCGAACTTTCGAGTGGCTTCATTATAGCCGAAGCTGCCGGGATTGTTGGCAATGGCGTCCGCCACCGCTTCTGGCCGGCCCAGCGGCATCCGGTAAAACGCGCTGTAATTGGCCACCAGCGGCTGGTCGTAAAAATCCCATTCCGACTTGTTGATTTTCGAGACGAACGGCGAAACCGTTTTATAATATTCCGGGGAGAAGCTGTATTGAATGCCCAGCGAGTGTTCCTCCTGCCAGAGATTGTTATAGACCGCCGAGGAATTGACGCGCAAATCCGGCGTGCCGGGCGAGCTTTGGTTGTTCAACTCCACTTTGGCATGAAGGGGCAAACGATCTTTGACTTTCAGCGTCAGATCGCTGGTGCCTGGATCGGGGCCGGGGTCGATCACCGGATAGATTTGACGGTCTTGGTTGGCGTTGGCGCGATTCAGTTCCGCCTGAAAAATCAGGCTGTTCAGAATCATGTTCGTGTGCAGGCTGGGCAGCGTGCGCATCACATTGTTGGAGCTGAAATAATGATTACCCTTCACCAAAATTGAAGCGAGCCGGCCTTCGGTCACCTGCATTTTGACCGTCGCATTGGTCAGTGTTTGCTTGGGCAAACCCACGGCTACCGTCACATACCCGCGCGTCAGGTAAGCCCCTTGCAGTTCGTTCCTCGCCGCGATAATCCCATCGAAGCTGACATTGGTGCCGAAGGCTCCCGGCGCATTGGTCAAACTCAAGCCCATGATTTGCGGTGATAAAACCGTATTGCCGGAGACCAAATATTTTTCCACGGTGAACCGGGGGCCGGTGTTCGTGGCGGTGGCAGCGGCCGCCGGTTTTGGTGGGGGAACAGCCGCGGCGACGGCGGACGGATTTTCGGGCGCAACCGCGCCGTCACTTGAAACCAAGTAGCGGTTTCCCGACACCACGATTTGAGCGATGGCCCCGGGAAAAATCCCCATCGTGACGATGCCGTTGGTAATTTTTTTCTGGGCGATGATGATATTCATCGTCGGGAAACCTTGCTTGCGATATTCGGTTTCCAGCTCACTCGCCGCGCGCACGATTTCGCCCACGCTGATATTCGTGCCGGTGTATTTGGAGAGCAGCGGGATGAGAACATTCGTGGCCAGCAAAGTTTTCCCTTCAATCACATAGGACTGGACGTTGTAGGTGGACGAATCGCTGGTCGCCAGCATCGGCGGAAACGGCGCGGCCGGCGGTTCCGCCGCGACCAGATTAGCGCCCGAGAAAATTAGCAGCCAGAAAATCGCCGGGCGGATTTTCAGACCAGACAGCTTGGAACGCCCCCAATTTATCCAGGCAAAAATGGGCGTCTGGCGGCCCTGGCCGCTGGCGGATTTTTTGTGGGGTTGGCGCATTGCGATTACGGTTTAGGGCAAAACCTCTGGCCGCCAATCTGCTCGTTGGGCGCCGGGAAAGTCATGCTTGAAAACACGGCGTATAAATTGGGCAACTTATATTACGAACTGCTGTCGAAATGGTGACAATTGGGAAACAACAGACATTCTTCCGAATGATTTATGATTGATGACGGCGTGGTGCGGACGATGTTTAACAGGTGATTTTGGCGGGGCAAAAGAATTTTTTAGAAACCGGAAACAAGATGAAATCCAGAGAAAATGCGCCGCCGCCGCGCCCGGATATTTTGCCAGTATTTTTCCCAACCGTCACTTGTCCGTAACAACTTTCGGCTATCAATATCGTCCACGGCTCGTGCTGGAATATCAAGTCCGCCCCGGCCTGATTATAATTAGTTGCTTACACCATGAAATTGGATGCCCTCCATGAAGCTCACCTGACCATCCGGGAGTTCACCGTGCCAGCGGGCGGCGAGTGGCTGTCGCCGTTGGCCGGCTGGACGGTGCTGCAAGTCAGAAAGGGAACCGGTTATCATCTGTTGACCCAAACCAATCAGGCATTGGAAACCGGTTCGGTGCTGTTGGTCGCCGGCGGCGTAAAAGGGCGCATCCGCGCAAGTCAATTAAGCGAGTTGACGTTTCAGGCGTTCAGCATCATTCCGGCGCGGCTCACCGGCTTGATCACCTTGTTTGAACAAAACGCCCTTGATCTGGCCACCTCCCGTAAGGAACAATTTATCCGGATTTTTCCGCCGGACAGTCCGGTGGCCTTGAAAATGGGGACGCTGCTGGCCGAACCAAACCGGGAGGAATTTCAATTCCGGCTGAAGCTACTGCAAATTTTTGCGGAAATGATCGGGAACGAATTGGAGCAGACCGTGGCGGACGGGGAAAGTTCCGCCGCCAGAAATCGGCTGCAACTGTTGTTAAAGCAAACGCCCGCTTCCGAATTGCTGGAGATGAATTTCGATGAGCTGGCGCAGCGGACACACTGCACGACGCGCCATTTGAGCCGGATTTTTCAGGAACTCGTCGGTATGACGTTTCGCGAGAAGCGTGCCGAACTCCGGCTGGCGCGCGCCCGCGAGCTGCTGGCCACCGGCAATTCCAAGGTGGTGGATGTGGCTCTGGAAAGCGGCTACAAATCTTTGAGCCTGTTTAATCTGATGTTTTCCCGCCGCTATGGCACCAGTCCCGGCAAATGGCGCCAGAAGAATGGCAGCCAGAAAAAATTGCTCACCGTGAATATGAAGCGGTCGCGCGGCTACAAAAATTGATTCCGCGTTTTGGCTTGCTCCCGCCATCCCGCCGGCGGCGAACATTCGTCAACCAGTTTGATTTTTCCGGACTTGCCGGCGCCACTCGCTGGGCGTCACACCAAAACGTCTTTTGAAAGTGGAATTGAAAAGCCCGAGGTGTTGGTAACCGCTGTCCACGGCAATACCGGCGATTTTCTTCTCCGGATCCACCAGCAACTGGCACGCATGTTGCAGCCGTAATTCGATTTGATGGCTGCGAAAGGAAACCCCAAACTCTTCGCTAAAAAGGCGGCTGAAATGACGTTCGCTGCAGGCCAGCTGCCGGGCCAGATCGGATAATGAATAGCGGAACAATTCGATTTCCGGCATCTGTCCGACTAACTGCCGCAGGCGCAGACGCAGCTTGTTGTTATCTGGCTCCGATGGTGACTTATCCCCGGCAAACAACCGTTCGATACCCTTCGCCCATAATTGAAGCCAGGCACAGCGGACGCTCGGCCCTTCGGCTCCCGCTTGTTCCGCCAGCCGGGCAAATTTCTGCCCCGTCATCTCGTCCGCCTTGAAGAAAGAAATTTCGGCGGCGCGGTGTTCCATCGCAGCAAGCTTGAGCCACTCGGCCACGGTCAACAAGCCGGCAAACAATTCGGGTTCAATGCGGACAAACTGCAAGCGCACCGCCCCCAACTGGCTGGCGCGGACGAGCACTTGGGCGCTGGCGGGTGACATAAAACCGTCGCCCACATTCAGCTCACGTGCTGTTCCCTTTGGCAGACAGTAGGCCAGGCCTTCCGCCACGCGCACCAGAATCCAGCCGTGACAGTGCGGCACCCATTCAGCGGAGGGCGACAAGCTCACCTGATGAATGAATAGCGGATGGGGGGACGCGGCGGTCATCTCAATCCAGAAGGTTATCGCGCGACTGTTACTTTGATTTGTCAAAGAAGTTACAAACGCGAAAACATTCCCGGCCCGGCCGGCCAAGCGGGCGGCTTCATCTACCACGCAGAAAACTCCTGATTGGGCAGATTTAACTTGTTTGTAACATCGGCTTGCCAATTTTTCGATACACTGCGAGGCCATGATTATTGATTCCATCTCTGCGCCGGCCCGGTTGACAAATTAGATTTAAGCGACTGGAATCAAAACGAGAACCCCAACCAATAACTAAGAATTAAAAATTCATGATCACGTCCTTTCATCCCATGCTGGCCAACGCCGCCGTCTATGCCATCAAGAACGCGACCGACGAGGGCAAAATAACCTGTCTTGTTCTGGTGCTCCTGTCGCTGTTCAGTTGGACCATCATCATCTCCAAGATTCGGCAACTCCACATCGCGCGGAATGCGACCAAAAAATTCATGGCCGCCTACACCTCCACGCGCGACCCGCTGGACATCAAGAAGCGCGGCGAAGAATTCGACGGCTCGCCCGCCTACGCGCTTTACGACCGTGGCGCGGAAGAAGTTCTCTATCATCTGAAGAATAATCCGGTGGAAATGAAAGGTGCCGTCGTCGCGCAGAGTAGCGGCGAGGGCAACACGGATCATCTGGCGCGCAGCATGACGACGAAGATCAGCGTGTCTTCCTACGAAGCCGTGAAGGTGATTTTGGAAGAAGCGGCGGCGGCGCAGGCGATGTCTTTGGAAAAAGGCATGATTGTTTTGTCCACCGCCGTGGCCGGCGGGCCGTTCATCGGTTTGCTCGGAACGGTTTGGGGCGTTATGTCCACCTTCGCCGGCATCGCGGAAAAACAATCCGCGAGTTTGGCCGCGATGGCTCCGGGTGTGGCCGCTGCGCTCGTCGCCACGGTCACCGGCCTGCTCGTCGCCATTCCGGCGATGTTCGGCTACAACTTCATGGTCACGACCATCCGTCACATCACGCAAGAATTGGACGGCTTCGCCACGCGCTATGCCAACCAGATTGAGCACGCGTATGTGGACAATCGCGATATCGAAGACAAAATTGCCGGCGCCTTGAAACGCCACGAGCAGTCCTGAAACGAGCCAGCGTTCCATGAAAAAGTGTTCGCAAAGCGCGCACGAGTCGCTGACGGAGTTGAACATCACGCCGCTGCTGGATCTGGCGTTTGTGTTGCTGGTGATTTTCATCATCACGACCATTCCGCCGGTGAAGGACATGGACTTGAAACTGCCGACGGCATCCAAGCACGAAAAAGATCCGCCGCATCAGGCGAAATACATCTCGGTGCAATCAGACGGCAATGTGTTCATTGACCGCGAACCAGTGAAACTCGAGGACTTGACCTTGACACTGGTTGCCATGCGGGAGGATATCCTGAAGAAGTCGGACAACCGTGAAGATTTGAATGTCATCATCCGCGGTGACGGCAAGGCGAAATACAAACAAATCCGCACCGTGCTGGATCTGTGCCAGCAGGCGAATCTCGTGAAAGTGGATTTGGCCACGGAGGCGTTGAAAAAATGATTCCGCAATCCCAGCCCAAGAAGCCAAAAAATTCCGGGAAAGCGAATCTCGTCATCTCGGCAATTTTTCATGCCCTTCTCCTGGGCGCGGCGTTTTATTTTGCGGCGCGCACCGGGATGTTGGGCGAAAAAATGAAGAGCATCACCGTCGAAAAGGTGCCGCCGAAGCCGAAGCCGCCAGAAGAGATAAAAAAACCCGAACCGCCCAAAGAGGTGCCGAAGGTGGTGCAACCGAAAGTTGTGGAAGTTGCCAAACCAGCCACGCCACCGCCAGCGGCTTTGGTCGCCCCGCCCGCCGCCGTGGTGCCAGGACTTAATTTCAGTGATGGCGCCAAAGCCGTCAACAGTGAGACCGATCCAGTGAAGCTTTACAAGGGCTACATGGAATACAAATTGCGCCAGCAATGGAATCGACCCGAAGATATGGCCGATGACAAATTTGTCGCGGAAGTCGCGGTGGCCGTGGATCAGCAGGGAAACATCAGTCATCCGCAATGGTTGAACGGTTCCGGCAATGAAAAATGGGATAAAACGGTGAAGGACGTTTTCAAGGTGGTGACCAGCATTGATCGCCGCCCGCCGACGAATTTCCCCCCGAACGTGACCATCCGCTTTGACGTGGCGGAAGAAACCGAACCCGTGATGCGGCAATGAGCCTCAAGAAAACATCCAAACGCGGGCACAGCACGATGAACGAGCTGAACATCACGCCGTTGCTGGACTTGGTGTTCGTGCTGCTGGTGATTTTCATCATCACCACGCCGCAACTGGTCAACAATCTGGAAGTCAACCTGCCGACGGCCAACCAAAAAAAGCCGGACAAACCACCACCGCCACCCGCTCGTATCGTGGTGAGCGCGGCCGGCCAGATCACGCTCAACGATGAAGTGGTCACCGTGCCGCAATTGAAAGAGAAACTAAAGGATCTCAAGGCGCAGCAATACGCCTATGACCAGTCCGATTTAGGCGTGGTGCTCAAAGGTTCCGACGAGGTGGAATATCAAGTCATGGTCAGCGTCATGGACACGCTGCGCGAGCTTGAGATTACCAAAATGGGTCTCGCCACGGAATAGAGATTTTGTGCCGGGAGCGATTACTCCGGCATGATGACGTGGGCGACGCCGTTCGACATAATCTCCACGTTCAAGCCTTTGTAAATGCTCTCCGGCGTGGCATAGGGAACCGAATTCGTCCACAACTTCTTCAGTTGCGCCTGAACTTCGGTATACGAATTAAACTTCCGTTCCGCGACCACCCGTTCCGCCACGTCGCGGCGAAAACGATTGTCCAGCAGCGCATAATCCTTGTGCAACTGCACCAAGTCTTGATTCGTCTGCGCGAGACTCGCTTGCGTTTGGGCGAGTTGTTGGGAAAGCCCGGCCATTTGATTGGTGAGATTCATGACCTGTTGATTCAGGTTCTGATTTTCCGCCGCCGAAGCCGTGAGCTGCTGGTTCAACTTGGCAAGTTGCTCTGCGTCCTGCGCGAGCGTGGCTTGTGCCTGCGTCAACTGGTTGGAAATTGCCACCGTCGCGGACTGACATTGCGCCAGCCGATTAGATAGTTCGTCAATCGTCCCCGCCCGCACCGAGAGCAAAATTGTGGCCGAGTCCAGCCGGTTGGAATAGTCGACAATGACGCCGGCATCCGTCGCCATCTGCGCGTCGTCTGAATGCTTGATCAGAAACAGGACGACCGCCAGAACGACGCTGACAACCGCGAGCACAATGGTCGAATACGATTTCATGGGTAAAAAAAATTACGGTGCGGCGCCGGCCGCAAATTTGCTGCGCCGCATGGTGAAAAATTCCACCCAATTGGCAAGGGCATTCATAGCCTGAATTCGGACATTCGCGCGCTGCTAACACTTTCTAAATCTCTCTTCAAGTGCCATGCAAAGATGCCAGCACCCCTATCGCAAAGTGTGCGGCGGTTGATTTGTTTGCCGTAACGCGGTCATCGTGACTCTCGCCAATTTGGCGAGACTTTGGAAATCGTCGGGTGAATGAGCGTCAAATAATCCGGCAGACGCACTAGATAACAGAGCAAGTGCGTTTGTCAGAGAAAATATTCAAAAACACCAATGAATACGCAAAAAGAAAATTTTCGGTTCTGTGCTAGTTTTTGTGCTAGAGACGGCTCTTTTTCGAGACCCATTGCAAACATTGATGAAACCGATTGAAAATCACAAACGCACTGTCAAATAAGGGTGTTATGATTTCTGAAAGAAATGCAAAGTAAGGCTGCGAATCGATGTTTTAGAAAACCTGAATCTAGCGCGTCTGCCAATTCCGCCACGTGG
>CAIOUK010000080.1 GCA_903861445.1 uncultured Verrucomicrobia subdivision 3 bacterium | reverse complement strand
TCGGCCTCGGCATCACGCTGTTCCTCGGCGGCTGGACCGCGCCGTTCTCGTTCCTGACTTGGATTCCGTCGTGGATTTGGTTCTTCGGCAAACTGACCGCTATCATTTTTGTGTTCATCTGGATTCGCGCCACACTGCCACGCTTGCGCATGGATCAACTGATGAATTTCGCCTGGAAATTCATGCTGCCGCTCGCGCTTATCAATATTCTCGTCGCCGGCATCTGGCATTACATGGCCGCCGACTGGCAACGCTGGCTCGTCTGCGGCGCGCTCATTGCCGGTGCGTATGTGCTGCTCGGCCGCGGCCTGATGCATAATCAAAAACTCGGCAAACGCACTTATCGCTACGCGGAATAAAATGACTCTCGCCCTCATCATCACTGCGCTTGTGACCGTGCTGGCCGCCGCCACGGTCATGAGCCTGCGCAACCTCGTGCATTGCGCGCTCGCGATGGCGGTCGCGTTCTCCGGCGTCGCCGCGCTGTATTTGCAGCTCAACGCCGAGTTTGTCGGCTTTGCGGAAATTCTGGTCTATGTCGGTGCCATCGCCATTCTGATTGTGTTCGCGATCCTGCTCACGCGCAGCGGTGAAACGCCGGAAAAAAGTGTGCTCACCTCCGGCTGGCTCGCCGGCATCGCCGTGTCGGCGATGGTGTTCACGCTGCTCGGTTGGGCGGTCTTGAGCAGCACTGCGCTGCCGAAGGAAATTTCACCCGCGCCCGCCGCTTCGGTCAAAAACATCGGCGACGTGCTGATGACGAAATTTGTCCTGCCGCTCGAAATCATCGGCCTCGTGCTTACCGCCGCGATGATTGGCGCGGTCATCATCGCCTTGAAAGAAGATTCCCAAGACAAAACCACCGGAGGCCAGCCATGACGCCGCTGCAAATCTGCCTGCTCGTCTCGGCGTTTCTATTCGCCATTGGTTTTGCCGGTGCGGTGACGCGCCGCCACGCCATTCTCGTGCTCATCGGCATCGAGCTGATGCTGAACGCCGCCAATCTGAATTTCATCGCGTTCTGGCGCTACGGCGCGCATCCCGAAGCGTTGACCGGCATCATCTTTGTCCTGTTTTCCATGGCGCTCGCCGGCGCGGAAGCCGCCGTCGGCCTCGCGCTGGTCATCGCGATTTACCGGCACAAGAAGACCTCCAATTTGGATGAAGTGAAGGAGCTGAAAGGATGATCTGGATCGTAAAAAATCTCTGGCTGATTCCCGCGCTGCCGTTGTTCGCGGCGGGCATCATCGCCGTCAACAAGCAGCCGGCACGCAAGCTGGCGGCGGGGCTGGCCATCGGCGCGATGGCGCTCGGCTTCCTGCTTTCGCTTTGCGCCTTTGCCGCCACGCTCGGTCATCATGGCGGGGAACACGGCCCTTTCCGCGAAGTTTTCAGCTTCAATTGGATTCAGTTTGGCGGTCAATGGATGAGCATTGGCTGGGTGCTCGATCCGCTCACGGCCATCATGCTCGTGATGGTGACCTTCGTCGGTATGTTGATTTTCATTTTCAGCGTCGGCTACATGGCGCATGACAAAAACTTCATGCGGTTCTTCAATTTCCTCGCGCTGTTCGCCTCCGGGATGCTCGGCGTGGTCATCGCCAACAATCTTCTGC
>CAIOUK010000079.1 GCA_903861445.1 uncultured Verrucomicrobia subdivision 3 bacterium | reverse complement strand
CAATGCTTGCATTGTGAGGATCGATACTTTTGTTTACTGGGAAGATGCGTTGCGGTTGGGCGGCTACCTCAAGTCGCCGAATGCCTTTGCTTGCCCCACCCTACAAGTAAAAGTGACGGGGGTGACGAATAACGTCTTCGGTATTGGCATGAACCTGCCAGAGTTCGCTAAGGAATGGATCCCGTATGGGACGCCGCCTAGTTTGCAGCAGGTCGTCAATGAAAAATCCGTGATCCATCCATCCGAATCGGTGGTGTTTGCCGATTCCGGCAAACCGCTCAGCTCGCCAGCGCCAACGGCCAACAATGCCGACGATTGGCAGGAAGACACCAGTCCGGCTGCTATCAATGCAACCTATCCCGTCGCTTTTGACGTGCCCAGTTTCTGGCCTGGCCCCAATACTTGGATTACGGTTGGTCGACTTTCGATGCCCCGTCACAACAAGCGCTTGAACACCGTTTGGTTCGATGGCCACGCCGAATCGGTCAAGAACAGTAGTTTAGGCTATGGCTATCCTGCGGGAGACCCCAATGCGCTTTGGGATACGCAATGAGAACAATTTGAGAACCTTGCAAAGAACCATTCGCAACGACCGCCGGCGACAGGAAGGGCACCCACACGAAAGTGGGATAGATGAATTCCGGCGCATGAGTTAAATTGCATATGTTTCCAGCAAATCCACCGATAATCTAAACCTGAAACCTGAAACCTGAACCGCATCGAATCATGAAAAAATCATTCACCCCGTTACGCAATCTATTCACCGTGGCAATCCTCGCTGCGGTGTTCCCCGCCGCCTTCGTGCCCGCCGCGAGCGCCGGGGTGGCGACCATTACCTTTACCATTCAACAAGGCAACCTCCAGACGAATGGTGTGGCCTACGGCAGCGGCAGCGGCTACAGCGGCGTGGTGGACGGGCAACTCAATGACAACAGCGCGACCGCTGTGTTAACAGCCACCGTGACCTCCACTCTGGGCAATGCGTTTGCGAGCGGCAACGGGCGGCAGTATGTCGGCCTATTCTCCTACGATCTGACTGAACTGAACAGTTTTATTGCCGCCAACAACTTGTCCTCCAACGCCGTGACCATTCAATCGGCTTCCTTTCAACTTATCTCCGCCGGTGGTGTTACCGGAAGCGCCATGACCCTGGGGCTCTACGGAACGGATCCGTTCACCTCCAGCGCCACTTGGTCTAACCTCGACGGCACCACGTCTTGGTCCAACCCCTATCAAAATCTCACCGCCCCTGCGAATACGCAACAATACGGCTACACGGGTGGCGGTTCGGCGCTGACCGCCAGCTTGGGGGGCACGAGTCCTAACACCGGAATTGCGTCAGGCAGTGCCTTGACATGGACCACGAGCCCTGCCTTTATCGGTGCCGTCCAAAACGCCCTTGCCCGGGCGGATAAGAAACTCTATCTCACGGCGAGAGGCACATTTTTTAGCAACGGCGATGACCGCTTAAATGTCAACTTCAGCCCCACCGCCACGTTGGCTAGCCGGCCGCAACTCACCATCACTTTGCAAATCAACACCTCGCCCTTCACTTGGACGGGCGGCGGCGGCACCTCCTGGGGCACACCTGGCAACTGGACGCTCGGCGGCGTTCCCACTGCGGATTCGCAAATCATTTTTAACAGCGCGTCCACCGCCAATTTGAGCACTGTGTTAAATTCGGGTTACTCCACCACCAACCTGATCGTTACCACCCCTTCCGGCCCGGTTTCCATCGGCGGGGGCAACACCCTGACCCTTGATGGGAACAGCGCAATTGACCTGTCTGGCGCCAACCAGAACCTGACAATCACGGCACCCGTGACTTTGGGCGCGGGCCAAGCTTGGAATGTCGCTGCGAACCAGACGTTGAGTGTCAACGGCGGCATTTCTGGTGCCTTTGCTCTTACCAATAACGGCCCCGGCACGCTGGTTCTCGGCGGGAACGATGCGAACACGTCGTTGACGGTCAAGGGCGGCACCGTCAGCTTTGCGACCGATGGCAACACGACCGGCAATCCCTATCCGCTTGGCGCATATCCGGCTTCGCCGACGGCTGCGGCGGTGACGTTGAACGGAGGCGGGGCCGGATTGCTGGCTACATCCTCCGCCACGATTTATACCAACCGTGGCATCTCGCTAGTTTCACCTGGCGGCGCGCTGGATGCCTCCAGCGGCCAGACCCTGACCGTCAACAGTGCTATTTCGGGCAGCGGTGCCCTGGCCAAGGGCTCTAATAGCGGGACGGTAACACTAAACGCCGCGAACGCTTCCTCCTTCACCGGTGCCACCACCATTAACGGCGGCACGCTGGCCATTAGTTCCTCCGGATTACTCTACAACACGGCGGGGGGCAACTATGGGGTAACGGTCAACAGTGGTGCCACGCTCTCAGTGTATGCCTGGGCCTATGCACCGCTCGGCAGCATAGGGTCGGATTACATATCTGCTGGCAACTTGGCCATCAACGGCGGCACCATCACCTACACCGGTGTGGGTGAAGGCTCTGGATCCGCCAACAACGCCCGGTTATTCACTATCGGTGTCGGCGTGGCCACGCTCGACGCCGAAGGCAGCAGCACTTGGTATCTCGAACAAAACGCAGCATACGACACTAACAGCAGTGGCGTATTTATTGGCCAAAACATTCCCAGCGGCCAAACATTGACCCTGGCCGGTTCGGGCAACGGGCAATACGACAAGGTTCTTTCCGGCAGTGGCGCTCTGGCCAAATCCGGCACCGGCACTTGGAATCTCTACGGCTCCACCAACACTTACAGCGGTGGCACCACCATCAATGGCGGAATTCTTCACCCCGGCAATACCAATGCCATCGGCACCGGGACATTGACCGTCAGCAGCAGCGGCACTTTCTACCCGACTGCAGCGGCCGCCATGGCCTTCACCAATCCGGTGACCTTGAACGGCGGCACGCTGGAAATGGGCGGCGGCGGCGGCCATGTTTTGTCGATCAATGGACCGGTCGCCGTGACAGCGAACTCCACCATGACCGCCGACGGCGGCACCTATGGAATTTATGTTAATGGCGGGTTGGACATGGGAAGTGGCGGCTATACGCTCAGTTCCTATAACAACAACAGCAGTGCTGGGAGCCAAATTTCCGGGATCACTGGTGCCAACGGAACCATTATGAACATCGCTCCCAATGGAACGCTCTGGATTACGGGCAGCAACACCTTTGCCGGCACGTTCCGCGCCACGAACGGCCCGATTTCTTTCCTGAACGTGTATGCTCTGCAAAACGCGACGCTGGATATGAACGCGGCGGACAGCGGTGCGGTGTCTTTCAGCGCCAACGTCAGCAACGGCGCGCTGCTGGTCAATGGTTCCATTGCCAGCGCTACGACGGTTCAGTCCGGAGCGACATTGGGCGGCAGCGGCGCGATTTCCAACAGCCTAACCTTGGTTTCCGGCGCGGCGGTGACCAACAACCAAGGCACACCCTTGACGGTGACCGGTGCGTTGATTGCCAATGGCAACATCATGAACGTTTCCACACCGTCCGCCTTGGGAAATGGCGACTACACGTTGATGACTTACAACAACAGCGGCAGCAGCGGTTTGTTTAGCAGCACGCCCGTTATCAGCGGCGCGGGTCTGGTCACCGGCGGCGTGGGCACCATTGTCACCGGCGGCGGCACCGTTACCCTCCATGTGACGGGGGGCACCGGCAGTTCGCCCACCATAACCAATCAATTCAGCGGTGGCAACCTGACGTTGACTTGGGCCAACACTGGCTGGTATGCCCAGTCCAACTCGGTCGGACTGACCAGTTCGAGCAGTTGGCACGATGTGCCGGGCTCCCAAAGCGGGACCAGTTTGATCATCACGGTCAATCCGGCCAAGCCGCAGGTGTTTTATCGGTTGAGTAACACCAGTCAACCGTGAACAAACAACCGCTCGCATTGGGGCGGGCGCATCAGTCGCGCTCAACTCCAAAGTGGGGTCGGCAATGGTGGCGATGTTTGCTTTATGAATCGTAGGAATTTCATTCAACTCGGCCTCGGGGCGTCGGCGAGCCTCGTGGTTGGCGCTCATGGTGCGGATGTTTTGACGCCGTCCACGCCGGCCAAGGCCAAGCGCGGTCTCGGCATCACCACCAAGCCGGGCAGTCAGTGGCGCGAAAAACTCGAGCGGAGCGGTGTCCGCTGGTTTTACTCGTGGGGACCCACGGCACCGGCGTCCATTCCCGCCGGAGTCACGTTTGTGCCCATGATCTGGGGTAGAACCGGCGTAGAGTTGCATCCCAAAATTAGTGACATACTGAAACAACAGGGATCTCAAGAGTTACTTGGTTTCAATGAGCCAGACCGCAAAGAGCAATCCGATATGACGGTCGAACAAGCCTTGGAACTTTGGCCCGAACTGATGAAGTTCGAACTGCGGCTGGGCAGTCCGGGCTGTGCTCAGGCAGACAAGGAATGGATGCAGGCATTTATGAAAGGCGTGGCTGAAAAGAGTTTGCGCGTGGACTTTATCACGGTTCATACCTATGGCGGATTGAGTGTGGATGAATTGATGAACAAATTGACGGCCGTGCATAAAGCCTTTCAACGCCCCCTCTGGATTACGGAACTCGCGGTGGGCGATTGGGAGGCCAAAACCCGCGCCGACAACCGTTATCAACCGGAGCAAATTATAAAGTTCATGGAGCAAGCCTTGCCGCGCCTGGATCAGTGCGAGTTCGTCGAGCGTTACGCCTGGTTCCCAGCCAAACCGTCTGATCCCGCGCTCGGTCCGTGTGCCTTGTTCAACGAGGACGGTTCGTTGACGCCAGTGGGCCAGACCTATCGCGCTGTATGACGTCTAACAAAAATTAATGGTGAGATCGCATGGCATTTGACTCTATGAATCGCAGGAATTTTATCCAACTCGGCTTGGCGGCGACAGCGGGAACCCTTTTTTCCGGTTGCGCCACTCAAGTGCTGAAGTCGTCCACAATAACCAACCCCAAACGCGGACTGGGTATCACCACGAAACCAGCCAGCCAGTGGCGCGAAAAACTTCAGTTATGCGGCGCGAACTGGTTTTATTCCTGGGGCAGCATGCCGCCAGAAAATCTTCCCGCCGCAGTGCAGTTTGTGCCGATGATTTGGAAAGGCAAACCTAGCGACTCATTTGCCAAGGTGGGCGAGCAATTGCGAAAGGCGGGATGCCAGCAACTGCTGGGTTTCAACGAGCCGGATCAGAAAAACCAGTCGAACATGACGGTTGAAGACGCCCTTGCCCTGTGGCCTAAGCTCATGGATACCGGTCTCCGCCTAGGCAGTCCGAGCTGTGTGCATCCCGACCGGGATTGGATGAAAAATTTTATGAAGGCGGTGAACGAGCAGCAGTTGCGGGTGGATTTTGTGACGGTTCATTCCTACGGCGGATTGGATGCGGACGCGTTCATGAAACAAATGGAGGCGGTGCATAAAATGTTCAATCGGCCCCTTTGGATCACGGAATTTGCGGTGGGTGATTGGAAGGCTAAATCGCGTGCTGAAAATCAATACCAGCCGGAGCAGATTGTGAAGTTTATAGAACAATTACTGCCCCGCTTGGATCGTTGCGATTTTGTGGAACGTTACGCCTGGTTTCCGGCTCAGCCGGATAACCATGCGCTCGGCCCCTGTGCTATGTTCAACGAGGACGGTTCGTTGACGTCGGTGGGACAGGCGTATCGTGCAGTATGATTTTCAAAAATGAGCCAAACTTTTCTGCGGCTCTAAGTAGTGGTCTGCTATGATGGGCTGTGGATCAGTCCGTTAGACGGTATCGGTTGGTGATGCTAAATTTGCCAATGAAATTCGTGTGGCTCCTGATTTTTGCACTGGCTTTGGTGCAAACCGCTGCTGCTGCCACACTGACCACCAGTTATGCCATACGATGGCGCGAGCGCACTGACGCTGGCGCGGTCAACGCAGCCGGCGACACCATTTATTTTTTCTCCGGGACCATCGGCGAGGATGTCGCGGTGGATAGTTTGAAAAATGGGGCAACGGATTATGTGCTCAAGCAGCGGCCAGTCCGCCTGCTCGCGGCCATTCATCAGGCGTTGCGGAATGCCGCCGAACGTGTCCGACTCAATCAGGCGGAAGCGATTATCCGCGAGCAGGGAGCGTTACTCGACAAGGCGCAGGACGCCATCATTGTTTGCAACATGAAGCAGTTAATTATTTATTGGAATCAAGGCGCGGAACGAATTTATGGCTGGAGTGCGGCGGAGGTGATGGGGAAAGACATTCGAGAATTGTTGTTTCACGGCGATATCCCGCCCGAGGCGAAGGAAGCCGCCAAGAACATGGACGATAGCGATGAATGGACCGGCGAACTACCCGAATTCACGAAGGATGGACGCACGGTTGTTGTTCAAGTTCGCGTCACGTCAATTCGTGATGAGCATGGTCATAAAAAATCATTACTCATCATCAACACGGACATCACGGAAAAAAAGAATTACGAAACCCAGTTATTGCGCGCGCAACGAATGGAAAGTTTAGGCACATTGGCGGGTGGCATCGCGCACGACCTCAACAACGCGCTGGCGCCAATCATCATCGGCGCCGAGCTCCTCAAGGAAAATAAAAACGACGCGGAACGGGACAAGATTCTCGACATGATTTGCACCAGCGCCAACCGAGGTTCGGGCATGGTCAGGCAAATTTTAAATTTTGCGCGTGGCTCAAAACAGCAGACTCAGCAGATTCCGGTGCGACAACTGATCAACGAGATGGTCAAGATTGTCCGAAACACATTTCCCAAATCTATTTCGATCAGCCTCCGCACGGGTGGTCGACTGTGGGATGTTTCTGGAGATGCCACGGAATTGCACCAGATTATTTTAAATCTTTGCGTCAACGCGCGGGACGCCATGACACAAGGCGGAATTCTGACCCTGCACGCGGAGAATAGGACGTTGAACGCTGGCGCAAAAAATTTACCCTCGGACATGCAGCCTGGCGATTATGTGATGTTGGCGGTCACGGACACCGGTATAGGTATTCCACCCGAAGTGCTGCCGCGCATCTTTGAACCGTTCTTCAGCACCAAGACGCCAGATCAAGGCATGGGACTTGGCTTGTCCACCGTGGCTAGCATAATCAAACATCACAACGGCTTTATCCAAGTGTAGAGCGAAGTTGGTCGCGGCACTGAATTTCAAATTTATCTACCAGCCTCGCCGTCCACTGGACCGGCCAATCCGTCGACAACACTTTTGCCCGTCGGCCACGGCGAATTGATTCTGGTCATGGACGATGAAGCTGCCGTGCGGCAGATGACCAAAACCACGCTGGAGAATTACGGATATCAGGTGGTGACCGCCATCTGTGGATTGACTGGCATCACAACTTTTGTCGAGCACCGGAAAGAGATTCAACTATTGGTGTCCGATACCGACATGCCCATCATGAGCGGATTGGCCGCCCTTAACGTTATTCGGAAAATGAGCCCGGAAATTCCCATCATCATCGCGAGCGGCAGCAAGCATGATTCGGCGAGCTACCAGCGGATTGATGCCACGCATCTAACTGTTTTGGATAAACCTTACACAATTGAACAATTACTGCGAACCGTGGCGAAGGCTCTCAATTCAGTAGTGTTATAAAACTTGAATTTCTACAGTTTTTGAATGGTCGTGCTTGAGCATGGCTTGATCGGTTTTCCAAACATCAAACCGGCACGGCAATTTTCTCCAGCTTGGCAACAATCACCCGCTTGCCAGCGACGCCAATGGTTTTGTCTCGCACTTCACCATCTGCAAAATAGAGCAAAGTGGGAATGGATTGAATGCCAAAACGCGCGGCCAGCGCGGGATTGGTATCCACATTCACCTTAGCAATCTTCACACGACCAGCTTGTTCCACGGCAATTTCGTCAAGCACGGGCGCGAGCATTTTGCACGGCCCGCACCATTCCGCCCAAAAATCCACTAGCACAGGCTGATTGGATTGGAGCACTTCACTTTTAAAATTCGTCTCATTTATTTCAATGGTCGGTTTCATAATTCAAATTATTTTGTTTGTGGCTCACGCCTTGCCGCCGAACGAGCAATAGTCGTCGAGATCAAGGAGATCGAACCAAGTGTTGATGTCTTCACGTGTCGGGTTGAACTTCTTCACCTCGTCCGCGAAATCCGTGAGCGTCTCGTGATCGCTGTCCGGCGTGCGCTGCAAATGATACTCGCTCCACGCGGCGATTTCCCACGGCTGGCGCTGATGTTTTGCGTTGGCTTGAACCCATGCGAGCACTTCGCCGTCACCACCGCCTTTCGAAATTTCTTTGGTCAGAGCTTCGTGGTCGAGACCGACGAAGTTGAAAAAGTGTCGGTCCATGCCTTTGCCGCCGTAATGATATTCACCGAGTTTGCCAGCGAGTGAAGCGCGACCTTTGTCGAGAATGCGCGGCAGTAAAACATAGCCGCCGAGCCGCACGCGCGGGCTGCGCGGCGGGCGTTGAATGAGATCAATTATGGAGTTGGTTGTGCTCATAAAATTTCAAATCAGTTGTAAAATTTAATTGCGACTTCACAGGTTGCCGCCGGAAACCAAAAGTGTTTCGCCAGTGACCCAACCAGAATCGTCCGACGCGAGAAATACGGCGACCTTGGCGATATCAACAGGCTGGCCAATCCGTCCCAGCGGTGTCTGCGCGATGATCTGTTTGTGAAAATCTGTTCCGAGAAAGCCAGCGGTGTGCAGGCCTTCCGTTTCAATCATGCCGGGGTTAAGCGAGTTGACGCGGATCTTTTTCGGGCCGAGTTCCTTCGCGAGCGATTTCGTGATGGCATCTACCGCACCTTTGGTGCCGCTGTAAACCGAAGCATTGGGTGCCGGATTGATGCCAACCACGGAGCTAATGTTCACGATGCTACCACCGGCGGACGTAAAATGTTTCACCGCTTCCTTCGTGGTGAGCAGCAACCCAAGCACATTCAAATTGAATTGCTTGTGGAAATGTTCCTCGGTCACGTTTTCCAGCGGACCAAATTCGTAAACGCCGGCGTTGTTCACCAGAATATCAACGTGGCCAAAGGCGTTCTTGGTTTCGGAAAACAATCTGTTGATGTCCGTCTGTTTGGAAACGTCGCCTTGAACGGCGATCGCCTTCCCGCCCGCGCCGGTGATTGCGGCAACGACTTTGTCCGCGCCAGCTTTACTGGAGGCATAGTTGACGACGACCGCTGTGCCTTCCGCCGCGAGACTGACGGCAATGGCTGCACCGATGCCTTTGGATGCGCCAGTGACGACAGCGACTTTGCCTGCGAGTTTTTTCGTATTGTTGCTCATAACTTTGTTCTTTCTGTTTTGGGTGTTTGTTTGTGTTTATCTGTTACTTAACAAGTAACAATAATGGATAAAAAAATTACTTTTTCTTCACGTCGGAAACGATCTGCGCCAGACTGATTTCAGCGAGGCTAGACTCCATCGCCTTCTGCGTCTTGGTCAGTGCTTTTTCCAGTGCGGTCTTGATGTGGCAGCTCACAAAACACGCTTTCTGCTCGGAATAATCATGGATGGTAAACGCCTTGGGCGCATCCACGGCCTTGTAAATATCCAGCAACGAAATGTTCTTCGCACCTTTGGCCAGCCAGCACGCACCGGCTTTGCCAGTAGCCGTCTCTACGAGTCCGGCCTTGGACAATTTGGCCAGCGTCCGTCGCACAAAGCTGGCGCTGGTGTTCACGCTCTCGGCGAGATGGCCGGACGTAATCCCTTTCTGGTCACACCCGCAGGCCAGCCCAGCCAGCAGGTGAACTGCAATCGAGAACTGAAGGTTGTTTGCCATAACTGTTACTACAATAGTTGCAGAACAAAATTGCGCAAGTTTTTTTAATTTTATTTTGTATCCGATCGTTGTCGGCAAAATACAGATCAAAACAACGCCAACTGCTGCGTCGTCGGCTCTCTCAAATTGCTGACACCAAGACCGAGCAGACGCAGAGGCCGATGAACCAGTTTTTCTCTAGCTAACAGAAAACAGGCGAGTCGGTAAATTTCATTAGCCTCGACAATTGGTTCTTCCATGGAGATTTGGCGGGTCAACGTAGTGAAATCGCTGTATCGAACTTTGACTTGAACTGTGTGGGCTGCCAATTGCCGATGCTTCAGTCTTTTTTCAATGTCTGCCGCTTGCTCTTTTAAACAACGACGTAAAATCTTCCGGTCATCAGTGTCTTGCAAAAAAGTTTCCTCGCCACTGATGCTTTTGATTTCATCTCCAATCTCCAGTGGTCGGTCATCTTCGCCAAATGCAAAATGCTTCAGCGTCGGACCAAATGAACCGACCAGTGCCCGCAAATCGCCAGAGTAATCTTGCACATCACCGATCGTGCTGATTCCCACCTTATTCAGAACTTGCTCCGTGACTTTGCCCACGCCATAAATCGTTCGCGCTGGTAACGGTCTCAAGAACGGCACCCTTTGTTCGTCAGTGATTACCGTTAATCCGTCTGGTTTTTGGTGGTCGCTCGCAATCTTGGCCAGCAGCTTGTTTGAGGCAATTCCGATAGTGGCGGTCAAATGCCGTTCAGTTTTAATCCGCTGCTTTAATGCCGCAGCTAGAGTCCGAGCCTTTTCCAGTGAAGCCGCCATTGTTTCAGCTTGGCAAATGCTGGACATATCGAGATACGCCTCATCCACGGACATCTGCTCCACAATCGCTCCGGTGCTCGAAATGATTTCCATGATTCGATGAGATTCTTCACGGTAGGCATCCATTCTGGGACGAACGAAAATACCTTTGGGACAGAGTCTGGCAGCCGTTGAACTAGGCAACGCTGATCGAACACCAAACTTTCTGGCTTCGTAACTAGCGGCACACACCACACCTCTTTGCGTTGGTGGCGAACCGACAATCACTGGTTTGCCCCTCAAATTCGGGTCGTCACGCTGTTCCACCGATGCGTAGAAAGCGTCCATATCGAGATGGAAGATGACGCGGAACATTAATAGAGGATTGATTTAAGCCAGACCTGGAGGATT
>CAIOUK010000078.1 GCA_903861445.1 uncultured Verrucomicrobia subdivision 3 bacterium | reverse complement strand
CCGTTGTTAAAAAACAAGCCGGAGCTGGTCAAGAAGGCGCTGGAAGTCCGCGACCTGCTGCGCCCGTGGCTGAATGTATTTTACGATGACAGCGGCAACATCGGCAAACGCTACGCGCGGCAGGACGAGGCGGGCACGCCGTTCTGCGTGACGATTGACTTCGACACGCTCGGCGAAAAACCGGAATTGCTCGACACCGTGACGCTGCGTTATCGCGACGACGGCAAGCAGGAACGGTTAAAAATTTCTGAACTCCGCGACTGGTTGCTGGTCAAAATCCGTTGATGAGCGAAGAACCGCAAAATTTGCCGCTGGTGCTGCCGCCGGAACCGAAGCCGAAGCGCGCACCGACGCTGTATTTCATCATCGCATTCAAGCTGCTGAAAGGCTCAATGGCGCTGTTGCTGGCGTGGAGTATTTCCCGTCTGCGAGATGATAATCATGACGGCTTACCGGACGAGTTGCCGACTCTATTTCATAAACTGATCCGGTTTTTTCACGTGGATCCAGAAAGAAAATTCGTCATCGACCTGGCCAAACACGTTGCGGAAATCACCCAAAAAGATTTGCATTGGGTCGTCGTTTTTTTGGCGGTCTATGTGTGCTTCATGCTGTTGCAGGCGGTGGGGCTGGCGTTTCACGTCGGCTGGGTCGTTTGGCTGGTCATCGTCGAATCCGCGTTGCTGGTGCCGGTGGAAGTATTCGAGCTGGTGAACAATCCTTCGTGGATCAAGTTGGGCATCCTCACCGCCAACGTCGCGATCGTCTGGTATCTTTTTGCCAACCGCGCCCGGCTCATCCGCCATCATCACCACCAATCATAACCATTATTTGCTTGCGACCTGACCGCGCATGGCTTAATTAAACGCCATCGTAAGCACTAGCCAGACGACAGTTTTGATGCACCACATAAATCAGATTCAACCAGAGAGGGCCGCTTGAGTCGCCCTTTTCCCCCGCGTAATTCCTCCCCCGCCTCGAACATGCGTGTCAACGGCAAGATTCGTGCCCGCGAAGTGCGCGTCATCGGGCCGGACGGCAAACAGCTCGGCGTGTTCCTGCTGAACGAAGCGCTGAACCTCGCGCGTCAGCACGGCGTGGATCTTGTGGAGATTTCGGCCAACGCTGTGCCGCCGGTCTGCCGCATCATCGAGATCGGCAAATTCCGCTACGAACTCGCGAAGAAGGAAAAGGAATCGCGCAAACACCAGCACGCCTCCACCGTCAAGGAAGTGCAACTCAGCCCGCGCATCGACCCGCACGATCTCGGCATCAAGGTGCAGCATGCCATCAATTTTCTCTGCGAAGACATGAAGGTGAAAGTCGCGCTGAAATTTCGCGGCCGCGAAATGGCGCACACCGAAGTTGGCTTTGAAGTCATCAACAAGTTTATCGAGTTGATCACGCCGTTTGGTCATCCCGATTTTCAACCCAAGCTGGTCGGGCGCGCCATCAACCTAATGATTAGCCCGCTGCCGCGCGCCAAACGCGCCAAGAATCCGCGCGCCGCCGATGCGGAATTGCACGAACCGGACGTGGATCACGACGAGGATGATGACGCTGAAGCCAAAACGGAAAAACCGCACGCAGCGGCTCCGGCTAAAGCCAAAGTTCCCGTCAATGAACAGCCGGCCACTGGCGGTTTGAACAATCCCTTCTCCGGTTTGGAAATCAAGTGATTGGTTGGCAGGAGACGCTGCGAGGCGTCTCCAACTTTTCAACTTTCGCCGCCTTCGCGTTCTTCGCGCGACAAATTTTCTGTCGTCGTCCAGCCGCGCACTAAATCGGGAAACTGGCAGTCCGCGCAAATCGCGTTCGAGTGCTCGCAGAAATCGCGCACGATTTGCATCAAGCCCTGCTGTTGCGCCGCGCTTTGCAATGCACGCGCGCTGGAAGTTCCCAGCAACCGCTGCCGTGCGAGTTTCAGGACTGAATTATCTTCCGCCGCCGGCCAAGCAAAAAACCGGCGCTCCACTTCGCATAGAATTTTTTCATTCCCGCCTTCTTGCGCTCGAATCCACAGCCACGGCAGCACGACATTCACCGCCAAATCCGTGACGCGCGCTTCACCCAATAACGGCTGCGGTTTGCTCATGCGCGCGGATTTGAACGTCCAGTGCCACGACCAGAAGTCATCCTGCTCGACTTGAAAGATTTTGTGAAGCGAATCCAATAGTTTTTGATTGGTAGGGCTGACCTGCCGGTCAGCCAAGCGGCGCGGCAGTGCCGCTCTACCATCTGGAATTTCCGTCGTAATCCAGTCTTCAATCTTTGCGACCAAATTATCCGACGCGAGCCAATGCGCCGCCAGCGCCAGCCGTCGCTGCGGATGGTTCGCCGGCCGCAAGCCGTGGAATTTCCAAACCGTGCGCGGCAAAATGCAATCTCCCAACTCATCACGGTCGCGCCACCACAAATCCCATGCGCGCCGCAAAAAGGTGTCGGAGCATTTCTGCGCCCGCGTCAAATCAGCTGGCAGCAGGCCGCTGACGCCGAGCAGCCGGGCTTGAATCTCAAAAACTCGCGATGGCGCGGCGGCATTCTTGGTGCCCGGCCGCAAGACCCAGCGTGGTTTCGACTCCGCCAGATTCAGCATTGGCCAGACGTTGTTTTTATAACCTAGCGCGCGAAACAAATTTTCCCAAAGCACCTGTTCCCAGCCGGCATTCTTGGCGCGGGCCAGCATGGCGGCAGCCTTGTTTTGAAAACGGACTTTGGCGGCAGCGTGCAACAATTCCGCGAGCTGGGTAGGGGAAAGCTCACGCAGTGGCGCGGAGCATTTTCCGCGCAAGGCGGCCGGCAGGCCGGATTCATTTTCCAGCGCCAGCGCGAGTTCGGAAATCGGCGCGTCGAGAAAATTCTTCAATGCCAGAGTGGAAAGCGCAGTTGTTCGGGCCGAGCCGGTGCCCGGCGTTCCGTCCCAGACGACGTGCAGAATGATGTTTCTGAAATTGGGATTTTTATCATGGCCGTGGGCGTGCCAGCCGTTGGCTTGCAAATCAATTTCCACATCGCCAGCCACCGGTTTTTCATCGCCAAACTGCAAGACTGCGCCGCGAAAATCCGGCCCGCCCTCCGCGCTGGCAAAGCCGGGATGTCGCACGCGGATGCGGCGGCCATCCGTCGTTTTCAGGCAGTCGCGTTGGAGACGCTGATGCAGCCAGACGGCTTGGAGCAATTTTTCCGGCGGCGTGGTATCGCCGTCGCGCAGCACATTGACGGCGCGGCAGTTCTTGCGCCAGACGGCGTAAAAATTATCGGCGCGGGGATTCATCGCGAGATTGTTTGCGCCGAGAGCGGTGTGAAGTCAAATATTTTTGAACGCAACTCCTCCGCCAGCTGCCTGTTTAAGAAAAGCCGCCGAAGTTTTTGTTCGCCGCAACCGGATAATTTCGGCTATGATGAAAGTGGTTTTCAACCGATTCGCATCGTGATGATTGAAGTTTCCAGTTTAACCAAGCGCTACGCCGGCCGCACGGCGGTGGACGACATTTCGTTCACAGTCGCGCGCGGCGAAATCGTGGGTTTGCTCGGCCCGAACGGCGCAGGCAAAAGCACGACCATGCGCGTGCTCGCCGGTTTCATGCCCGCGACCAGCGGCACGGTGCGCGTGGCCGGCTTCGATGTGTTTCACGATTCGGAAGAAACGCGGCGGCGTATCGGCTACATGCCGGAAAACAATCCGCTTTATATGGAAATGCGCGTTCGCGAATACCTGAAATTTCGCGCGCGGCTCAAAGGTCTTGGCTGGAAGAAATCCCGTGAGCGTGTCACCACCGTGATGGAACAATGCGGTCTGACGGATGTCGGGCGGCGCATCATCGG
>CAIOUK010000077.1 GCA_903861445.1 uncultured Verrucomicrobia subdivision 3 bacterium | reverse complement strand
CGCCATGCGCCAAAAGGATTTGAACCTGCTCATCGGTAATTCCAGCGTGGCTCACATGGGCTTTATTTTCCTCGGCATCGCGAGCCTCAACCTCATCGGCGTGACCGGCGCGGTGCTGATCATGGTCGCGCACGGCTTCCTCGCGGCGCTGACGTTCGCGTTGAGCGGCTACATTTACAAGCAAACCGGCACGCTGCAAATCAGCGAACTCGGCGGCCTCTGCCGCAAGCTGCCGTTCATCGGCACCGCGCTGCTCATGGCGGCGATGGCCGGCTGCGGATTGCCCGGCTTCGCGAATTTCGTCGGTGAAGCCACCGTGTTTTTCGGTGCGTGGAAAACTTTTCCAACCGTGACGGTCATTGCGTTGTGGGGCGCGCTGGTCATCGGCGGCATTTACATGACGCGCGCCATCCGCAACATTTTGCACGGCCCGCTGCCGGAGAAATGGAATTCACTTTCCGACGCAAATTTTTGGCGCAAGCTGCCCTACGCGATGCTGCTGGCGAGCCTGCTGGTGTTCGGCTTTCTGCCGAAGCTGCTCACGGAAAAAATCAATCCTGACGCGCAAAAAATTGTCGCCATGGCAACTGGCAACGTGATCGCGGCCAGCGAGACAAGTGCGCCGGCCGTCAATTTTGTTGCGCAAAACAAATGAATTCCTCCCTGATCATGCTGGAAATTTCGGTGATCGGCCTCGGCCTCGTGCTGATGTTGGCCGATCTGTTCGTGCCCGCCGAGCGCCGTCGTTTCATCGGTTACGCCGCCATCGCGGCCCTGGGTGTATTGCTCGTCACGAGCTTGAGTGGCAATGGCAGCTGCGGTCAATTCGGCACCGCATTCGGCGGCATGTTTGTCAACGACGCGCTGTCCCTGTTCTTCAAGCAACTGTTCATCGTCGCGGCGATTCTGGTTTTGTTCATGGCTGCGGAATTTTCCGACAAACTCGCGGCCGGCAGCGTGGCGGAATATTATTCGCTCATCCTCTTCGCGCTCGCCGGAATGTTGTTTGCCGCGTCATCCAACGATTTCACGATGCTGTTCGTTTCCATCGAACTCATCACGATCACGTTTTATGTCCTCGTCAGTTTTCAGCGCAGCAAGCTCCAGTCGCTCGAAGCGGGTGTGAAATATCTGATTCTCGGCGCGCTATCTTCCGCATTCATGGTGTTCGGCATTGCTTTAATTTGGGGAACAACTGGCGAATTAAACTTCACCAATCTCGCTGATTTTCTCGTCAAAAATCCCGACGTTGCCAACAGCCAAATCTTTTTGCTCGGCGTGCTTTTGGTTTTGGTCGGCCTCGGTTTCAAAATCGCCGCGTTTCCGTTTCAGATTTGGGCGCCGGACGTTTATCAAGGTGCGCCGACCCCGACGACCGCGTTTCTCGCCATCGGTTCCAAGGCCGCTGGGTTTGTCTTGCTGCTGCGCGTGCTGTTCACCGCCATGCCCGGCGTGACGGCGCATTGGGCGAACTTGCTCATCGTCATTTCCGGCATCACGATTCTTTACGGAAATCTCTGCGCGATTCCGCAGCGCAATTTGAAACGTCTGCTCGGTTATTCCAGCATCGCTCATGCCGGCTATTTGTTGCTCGGCGTCGCCGCGTTGAGCGCCAGCGGCCAGTCGGCACTGCTTTACTATCTCGGAGGCTATGTGTTCACGGTCATGGCGGCGTTTTTCGTCATCACGCTGGTGATGCGGCATCTGGCAACGGAAGACATTTCTGGTCTGGCCGGCTTGAACCAGCGTTCACCCCTGCTCGCCGCCACGCTGACCATTGCGATGGTTTCGCTCGCGGGCATTCCGCCGCTGGCCGGATTTTTCGGAAAATTCCTGCTGCTGAAAGCCGTGATTGAAACCGCGCAGGCCACGCACAATCACGGCTATTATTGCCTCGCGTTCACGGCGTTGGCCGGCGTGGTCATCTCGCTCTATTATTATTTCGGCGTCATCCGCGCGATTTATTGGAGCAAGGAAACGCGCGATTTGTCTGCGATTGAACTTTCGTCCCCGGCGAAACTTTCCCTATGGGTCTGCATCGCGGGTATCTTCTGGCTGGGCTTGTTCCCCAATACTGTCCTGAACCTCACCAACCTCGCTGCGGCGGCGTTGGGTAAATAAATCCTGACGCGGCATCGTCGGCCGCCGTATTTCATGGGTGGCTAAGTGTTTTCACTTCCCGGCCAGCGCGATTTTGGAATCGGCGCGAAAGCTTATTTCCTGAAGAAATTCCGAACGACCTCGGCCACGCGCTGGATTTGTGCGTCGGTCAATTCCGGAAACATTGGCAAGCTCAACACTTCACGGCTCGCTTGCTCCGCCACGGGGAAATCACCCGGCTTATAGCCAAGATGGGCGTAAACTTTCTGCAAGTGTAAAGGCATCGGATAATGCACGGCGTTGCCAATGCCGTTTGCATCCAGATGTTTTTTGAGTTCGTCGCGGCGCGGCGAGCGCACGGTGTAAAGGTGCCACGCGCTTTCATTGCCGGCGGTGACCGTCGGAAGCTGCAACGGCGTGTCGGCCAGCAATTCGGCGTAACGCGCGGCCACGCGCTGGCGTTCGCGCGTCCATTTTTCCAAATGCTTTAACTTCACGCCCAGCACCGCGCCTTGAATGCCTTCCAACCGATAATTGTAGCCGATCTCGTCGTGGTGATAGCGCACGGTGGAGCCGTGTTCGCGCAGCGATTTTGCCCGCGCGGCGAGTGCGGCATCATTTGTCACGAGCGCGCCGCCTTCGCCGCATGCGCCGAGATTTTTTGCCGGATAAAAACTGAAGCAGGAAACCGCGCCGAAGGTGCCGATGCTTTTGCCTTGGTATTTTGCACCGTGTGCCTGTGCCGCATCCTCGACGAATGGCAAATTATGTTTTTTACAAACTGCCGCAACCGCATCCACATCGAACGGCTGGCCGTAAAGATGCACGGGCAAAACCGCTTTTGTTTTCGGCGTGATGGCGCGTTCGATTAGTTTCGGGTCGAGATTGAACGTCGCGGCATCAATGTCCACATACACCGGCTTGGCGCCGCAGTAGGAAATCGCCCAACTCGTGGCGATGAACGTGTAGGGCGTGGTGATGACTTCGTCGCCGGGACCGACGCCGAGCAGCAGCATCGCGACGTGCAATGCCGAAGTGCCGCTGTTGAAGCCAAGCGCATATTCTGCCCCGCAAAATTTCGCAAAATCTTTTTCAAACTGCACCACGTCCGGACCGAGGCAGAAAGAGCAGTTGTCGAGCGTGCGGGCGATGGCGTCATCGAGTTCCGCGCGCAGCGGTTTGAGTTGCGCCTTGAGGTCGAGGTAGGGAACGGGTTCGGGCATTTTAATAAATTAACCGGAGATGAAAGGTTACGCCTGGCTGGTGATTTTCCGCCAGTCCACCCCCTGTTTGCCGGCGTAGATAGCAAAGGCTTTTTCATTCTGGATCAGCACGGCGCGCACGACACTGGAATCATCCGCGCGGCCCAGCGCCAGCACGCTTTCGGGAATGATGCCGTTTTTTTTGTGCGCGTAGACGAGCGCAAAAACCGCTTGGGCAATCGCGACGTAAGGCAAATCTTTGTAGGCGCCTTCGATGGCGTCTTCCACGGCATCGGCGAGAAATTCGAGCTGATCCACGAGGTGCGGAAATTTCGGCGCGTTGATCTGGGTGAACTCCAGTTTCCACTGCGGCAGATGGCGCAAAACTTTTTCCGCCACGCCAGGTGTGATGGCGTCGGCCCCGTGATTCACGAACTTGGCAATTTCAGGCATGACGGCAATTTAGTGAATGCCGCGCCCGCGCAAAAGGGAAATCGCTTCAGGCGATACCCGCCTTTTTCAGAATGAGGTTGAAATCGTATTCGGGTTTGCGCGCCGAACGACCGCACAACGCATTGGCGGCGTCATCGCCGACGAAGGATTCCGTCGCGACATCCCAGTTCAGTTTGCGTTTGAGCTTCATACTGATCCACGCGGCGCAACAGGCTTCAAGACTGCGCACGGACTGCTGGATCGGTGCAATCGGCGGACGGTTAGCGACGATGCTTTCCAGCCAATTGCCATGATGCGAACGGCTGGGTGCCCAGCGAATGGCGTTGGCGTCCAGCGGCGAAAGTAATTTTTTATCGCTGGCCTGCAACGACGGTTTACCGCCGCTGTCATCACTGCGCGTGCAAAATATCCAGCCGTCGTCGCCCTCAAACCGGATGCCGAGCGGATACTTCTGGTCCAGAATGACTCGGACATTATTGGGATATTCCAGCTCAGCGTGATACGCACCGTGCACCGTCACCAAATCGTTTTGATAAAAATTGGTGCTCGCCTCTATGGTTTGCGGCCCGCCGAGCTCCTGCGCCATCGCCCATTGCGCGATGTCCAAGTGATGCGCGCCCCAGTTCGTGATCAAACCAAGCCCAAAATCTTCCGTGGTGATCCAGCCGGGCCGGCCATTCAGGCTGTTTTTGGGATGCACATGCCCTTCGATGTAGGGTTGCTCCGGCGCGGAGCCCAGCCAACGCTCGTAATCCAAGTTGGCCGGCGCCGGTGTCGGTGCCGGCTTTTTTCCGCTGGCCCGATCCAGACCCAAGCCGATCTTGATCGTCTTCAACTGGCCGAGCCGACCATTGCGCGCGGCCTCGCTTGCGGCGCGAAAACTTTTCCACGGCCGCTCCGAGCGCTGCTGCGATCCGGTCTGTAAAATAATTTTCTTCGCCTCGACCACTTTGCGCAGCGCGATGGCCTCGGCGATGGAATAGGTGACGGGTTTCTGAACGTAGATGTGTTTGCCGGCAATGGCGGCTTCGATCGCGACCAACGCATGCGAATGATCCGGCACGCTGATGATGACCGCGTCAATTTCGGGCGACGCCAGCACGTCGCGATAATCGTGAAATGTCTTGATTACCACGCCTTTTTCGCCACGTCCGAGATAAAAATCCTCGGCCATCTGTTTGCCGGCGGCGAGGCGTTTGGCGTCCACATCACACACGGCCACCACGCGCGCCAGCGGTTCAGTAAGCGTATTGCCCAAATCGCTGCGGCCCATGCGGCCGCAGCCGATTTGGGCAACGTGGATTTTTTTACCGGGCGACTCCGCGCCGAAAAGACGGGCGGGAATGATTTGCGGCAATACCAGCAAGCCAAAACCGCCGCCCACGGTAGCTTTCAAAAAACTGCGGCGTGACGACTTCTTCACCGGAAAAGTTGAGCTGGAATATTTTTCAGCAAGCCGTTCACAGCTTGTAGAATTGTTCCCAATCCTTGCGCGGCGGCACACCGGCGAGCAGTTCGTTTGCGACCTTGTGATTGGTGATCTGTTTCGTCGCCGGATCGAAGGTAAGCTTGGCGTTCACGCGCTGCGCGACAATGCCGAGCGCCATCGCCTGGCACAGCGGGCCGGCCACGGCGAAGTTGGAGCGCGTCTTTTCCTCGCCCTTGCAGGCGTGGAGAAAATTGACGTAGTGATTCGAGGGACTTTTCGGCACCTTAGGTAAGTTCGCCTGAATGTCTTTCGCTTTTTCGGACGGCAACATTTGCAGCGTCGCGCCATGCGAACCGCCTTTGAACGTCAGGCCGTCGCCGTAAATCACTTTGCCCGGTGCCCGGCTCTTGGTGTCCAGCTTGCCGTTGGACGGCGGCGGAATGTTCGGATCCACGACGGCTGAACCTAAATTGGCGGGCAGCGGCGGCAGGTTTTTCACGCCGTCATACCAGGTCAATTCGCACGCCGGCTTGTCACCGCGCGCCGGGAAGCGGAACGCCAGCGTCGTGGCCTGCGGGAAGATAAACGGGTTCCAGCCTTTCAAGGTCGGCTCCACTTCCGTCGGCAGGCCGAGGTGCAAAAATTCGTGCGCGGTGTCGAAGATGTGCGCGCCCCAGTCGCCGAGCGCGCCGTTGCCGAAATCATACCACGAGCGCCACTCGCCGTTCATATAGCCGTGGTTGTAGGCGTGTTGCTGCGCGGTCGCCAACCAGCATTCCCAGTCCAGCGTGCCGGGAATGGCTTCCGCCGGAAAATAATCGGCAATTTTGCTAAAGGTGAATTTCGTCGAATCATGCCAGCGGCGCGGCATATTCATGTAGGCCGTGATTTTTCTGACGTTCTTGAGGATGCCCGCCTCGGTCCACGCCTTGAACTGAAAATAGTTCGCCTCCGAGTGACCCTGGTTGCCCATCTGCGCGGCGACGTTGTATTTCTTTTCCGCCGCCATCATCAACTCAACTTGTTTGAAGCTGTGGCCCATCGGCTTTTCGCAATAGACGTGTTTGCCGAGCGACATCGCGAGCATCGCGGCGGGAAAATGGGAGAAGTCGGGGGTGGCCACGCACACGGCGTCAATGTCCTTGCCCATTTTGTCGAACATCTGCCGGAAATCCTGAAAGCGCGGCACATTCGGGAACAGCTTCAACGTGGCCTGCGTGTGCGGCGCGCCCATGTCCGTGTCGCACAGCGCGACGAAATTGACCATGCCGGTCTCGTGAAAACACTTGATATCTTCCGCCGCCCGATTGCCGATGCCGATGCAGGCAAGCCGGACTTTTTCGCCACGCGAAGCCGCGTGCAAGATGTGCGGCGCAAACATAGCGGTCGCGCCGGTGGCCAGAATGCCTTTGAGGAACGTGCGCCGACGGAGGTTCAGTGGGGTGTTTTTCAGGATTTGGGATTTCATAATTTATTTCTGTTCGTCCAAAAAGAGTTTGAGTTTATCAGGCCAGTCCTTCACGTCGTCCTTCCGGTTGGGCATGAGTCCGAAGCCGTGGCCGCCGTGAGGTTTTAGATAATAAGCGCAGGGCGTGTGTGCCGTCTCGCAGGCCGCCGCATAGGCAATCGCACTATGCGCGTAGGGATCGTCCTTGGCCACATAGACGAAGGCGGGCGTTTTGAGCGGGGCTACTTCGTCCAGCACCTGGTCGTTCTTTTCCAGATAGGCTGGATACAGGAGCACAAGAAAATCCGGCGGCGAATTGGTGGCGGTAGCGTGGGTGAGGCGGGCAACCAAATGACCACCGGCGGAAAAGCCCATGACGCCAATTTTATTTGAGTTCAATCCCATTTGGGCACCTTGCTTTTGAAGCAATTGCAAAGCGGTCTGGGCGTCGGCCAACGCGAGATTCCGGGTTTCCTTGCCAGCATTGACGTGATAGAGCAGGACGGCGGCATCGTAGCCGAATTCATTGAGTTTTTTGGCGATATCGCGTCCCTCCTTGCTGATGGCCAGCAAGCCATAACCACCACCGGGACACACCATGATGGTGCCACGGCTGGGTTTTTGCGCGGTTGGAAAAAGTTCCAGCGCCGGCTGCGGAACCTGATTGATGCGGCTGGTGCCATCCTTGCAGGGTTTAACTTCCGGCTCAAGCACGGCCGTCACGCCGTCCAAAGCAATCCGGCGAAAATCCTCCGCTTGCGCCAACCGGCCACCAGCAAAAAGCAGCCCGGCACCGAAGATAAAAACCGGCATCAAGCTGAAAAAACGAGGGCGCGCGGACATGATTTTATTTTGCCGGCAGTTCGCGGAGTTTCACGTTGCGGAAGGAAACTTCGTCGCCGTGATCCTGCAGCAAAATGTGGCCGTCCACCCATTCGCCATAACCGGGGTTGGTGATGTGCTTGAATTTGCTCTGGGCGACCGCCGCGCGGAATTCCGGCGAGCCGCGCTCAAATTCCACTGTCTTCTCGCCGTTCAGCCAGAAGGTGACGTGCTGACCTTGCGACAAGATGTGCGCGTGGTTCCATTCGCCGATGGGCAAAACTTTTTTGTCTTTCGGCGCGGGAATCACGTCATAAAGCGAGCCAATGGTGCGGTCGCCGTCGCGTCCCAGCTTGGCGTCGGGATGTTTCGCATCGTCGAGAATCTGAAATTCCATGCCGATGGCCGAGCCTTTGCCGGTCGGCTTGCCAGTCTTCTTGTCAATCGGCGACAAGTTGGGCTGCACAAAAATTTTGATACCGCTATTCGCGCCGGGCGTGATTTTGAAATCCGCCGTCAGCTCAAAATTCGCGTAGCGCTTGCGCGTGATGATGTCGCCGCCGCCAGCGGATTCCTCGCCGCCATTTTCGTGAACGGTCAGTAAACCGTCATGCATCGTCCAGCCGGACTTGGGAAATTCCTCGGACTTAACGCTGCGCCAGCCTTCAGCAGTCTTGCCATCCCAGAGCAACTGCCAACCGGCGGCTTTTTCCTGCGCCGTCAGCGTGTTCAGCGCAGTGTCGGCGGATTCACCGGAGGCGGAACTGGCGAGGCTCAAGCCGGCGAGCAATGCCAGCACGAGGTTGAATCCAGTGAAGGAATGAGAATTTAATGCGCGTTTCATAAATGGATTTTAGGATAAAATTTGCGGGAGAATATTATTTTTCAGACTTCAATTCATGGATGCGAAGGTTGCGGAACTGGACTTGCAGACCGACTTTTTTCGTGTCCTTGCCGACGCCGTGAACTTGGAGGGCAATCACGCCGCGCGGCGTCAGGCTGTCGGTGATATCCGCGCGCGGTTCGCCATTCAACCACGTCTTGATGGACGGCCCGTCGCACACGATACGCAGCTTGTTCCATTCGCCATTCTTGGAAATTTTACGACCCTGTTCGGAAAACACCTTACCGTCCTCACCTTTCGCCGGGAACAGCCAGCCGCGCCGCGCCTCGTCAAAAATGCCGCCCGTCCACATCCGCCCGCGTTTGACGTCCATGTCAATCTCGCATTGGTAGCCGTGGATGCGGTCGGCGGCGAACTTATATTCCTTGCCCGCGATGACGGCATTCGTCGCTTCCGGAAAAACTTCGCTGCGGATTTGAATGCCGGAATTCAAGAGCGCGTCGCACTTGAATTCCGCCTCTAGCTCAAAATTTCCGAACGTCTGTTTGGTGCAGAGAAAGCTGTTGCCCGAGCCGGAAACCGATTCGCCCGTCAGCACGCCGTCCGTGACCGTGTATTTGGCCTTACCGCTGTGCTCCTCCCAGCCGTCGAGATTTTTCCCGTTGAACAAGTTGACCCAGCCGTCTTGCGCCAGCAGCGCGGTTGTGGAACAGAGTGCGGAAGCGAGCAGGAGCGAATAGAATTTCGATGTTTTCATTTGATTTGGAATTGGACGCATTATCGCCAGAATTGGTTACGACTCAAATCTTTCTTTGATTTCTAAAAATCGGTGTTTCATCTGGGTTTCATCTGTGGCTAAATCTCGGGCAACAAATGCAAGACCTGATTGCCAAAGCCGCGACGCTGATGGAAGCGTTGCCTTACATCCAGAAATTCAGCGGCGAAACCT
>CAIOUK010000076.1 GCA_903861445.1 uncultured Verrucomicrobia subdivision 3 bacterium | reverse complement strand
GGCTGGCTGGCGAAAAATCTGCCGCGCGTGGAAATCGTGGAGACCTCGTCCAACGCGCGCTCCGCCGAATTGGCGGCGAAGGAAAAATTTTCCGCCGCGCTCGGCGGCGTGCTGGCGGCGGAAAAATACGGGCTGAAAATTTTAGCGCAGGACATTCAGGACAATTCCGTCAACGTCACGCGCTTCATCGTGCTTGGCCGGCAATGTTCGCCGCCGACCGGCGACGACCGCACCAGCCTGATGTTGAGCGTGGCCGACAAGGCCGGCGCGCTGCACGAGGCGATTGCGGCGTTCAAGAAGTTCAAAATCAACATGACGAAGATCGAGTCCCGCCCCAGCAAGCGCAAGGCGTGGGAATATTTCTTCTTCATTGACTGCGCCGGACATTATCAGGACGCGAAGGTGGCCAAAGCCATTCAGCATCTCGGCAAGCACTGCAACTTCGTGAAGATCCTCGGCTCGTATCCGAACGTAGAATAAAAACATTACTTCCCTGTAGCGGCGCTCTATGAGCGCCGTTTTTTATTTGAGGCAGAACCGGCGGTCACAGACCGCCGCTACAAAACACCTAGACCATCTTTTTCGCCTCGGCGATGAACGGCCGCAAATCGCGCATCAGCACCGCGTCCGGCTTGCAGCGCAGCACCATGCCGTCCATATACATCAGGCTGCGGATGATGGCGAAAATCCCCTTTTCAAACCGCATCCCGCATAGCACGCCGAGCTTGATGGTCTGCATCATTTTTTTTGTGAGGCTCATCTGCGCGACGGTCGTGTCGGTGAAATCGGCGTAAAGTTCGAGAAATTTTTTCTCGAAGTCCGCGTAAACCGCGCCGGCCAGTTCAATCTCCGACATGCGGTTCAGTCCCACCGCGCAGCGCGGATAATCAAACGCGGACAGCGCGGAGAAAAATTCAAACAGCCCGCGCCGAATTTTATCACCAACGTGGCCGACATAGCCGGTGTCCACGAAGCAGATTTTCCCGTCCGCGAGAATCACGTTGCCCGGATGCAGGTCGCCGTGGAACGTGCCGATGCAGAACATGAAATAGCCGTGGATGCGAAACAGCTCGATGAGCTGCGAATACGGCAGCTCGCCGGCCTCAATGAGTTCGTCAAAGGTTTTGCCGGCGACAAATTCCGAAACCATCACGTTTTCGTTGCAGAGGTTCTCGTGGACACGCGCAAACCGCAGCGATGACAGGTCGAAACGCGTTTTATGTTCCTCAAAAATGCCGCACAGGATTTTCTGGCCCTCGACTTCGTGGCGCAAGTCGAGTTCGCTCAAGGTGTATTCCTCGATGTCGCCGAGAATGCCGACGGGATCGCCGACGCGGCGCAACGGCGGATAAAGAAAACCGGCCAACCGGAACAGATTTTTCAGACTCGCGACGTCGGCAATGAATTGTTCGCGCACATTTTTTTTCACGGCCTTGACGACGACCGGCGAGCCATCGTTCAGCCACGCGCGATGCACCTGCCCGACGGATGCGGACGCGAGCGCGGTTTCCTCGATTCGCGAAAAGTTGGCGGCAAAGTTTTTCGGCGCGATGACCGAAAGCAATTTAAGAAAATCCTGCGGCGCGAGGACGGCGTTCTGCCGGTATAGCTTGGTGAGATGCTGGCATTTTTCGCGGTCAAGAAAATCAATCCGCAGCGCGTGCACCTGACCAAGCTTCACGGCCAACAGGCCGAGGTGCTGAATCCATTCCAAGTCCGGCAGCGTTTTCTGTCGCCCGTAGATGGAGCGGATGAGCCGCGCGAATTGAAACCAGTTCATCAGACCTGCGTGTTTTTGGAGACAAACGGCACGCCGTGTTCGCGGCAAATCAGGTTCGCGGCGATGCGGCCGGATTCGTAAATCGTCGGCAAACCGCTGCCCGGATGCGTGCCGCCGCCGACGAGATAGCAGTTGCCGAGTTCCTCGAATTTGTTGCGCGGCCGGAAATACAGCATCTGCGACAGCTTATGCGCGAGGTTGAAGGTCGCGCCGAGATGGATGTTTTGCGCCTGCCAATCGTCTGGGCCGAGGACAACTTCTTCGCGGATGTGCTGACGGAGATTGGTCATGCCGGCGCGCGTCTCCATCGCTTCAATTAGCTTGTCGCGAAAGGCTTTTTTCTCTTTCGCCCAATCCACTTTCGCGCTCAAGTTCGGCACGGGCACGAGCACATACAGCGCCGAATGTCCCGGCGGCGCGAGGTTCGGATCGGTCACACTGGCGTTGCGGACATAAAAGGAATTTTCCTCGGACAACACCTTGCGCTGGAAAACATCCTCGATGTTTTTGCGGTAATCCTTGGCAAAGAAAATCGTGTGGTGCGGCAGGTCGTAAATTTTGTCCACGCCGAGATAGAGCATGAAGGTGGAACACGAAAATTCCTTCTCCTCGATTTTCTCCGGCGTGTATTTCTTCAGCACGCCCGGTGGCACGAGATGATTCATCGCGTAGCCGAAATCGGCGTTCAGCACGGTTTCGGCGCCCAAGATTTTTTCTCCGGATTCCAATTCCACGCCGCGCACATCGCGGCCTTCGAGGACGAGCTGTTTCACCGGCGAATTCAGCCGGATGTCCACGCCGTATTCGCGGCAGACCTTCGCCATCGCCTCAGAAATCTCACTCAGGCCGCCCTGCGTGTGATAGACGCCGTAAGCGTGTTCAACAAAGGGCAAAATCGCGAACGCGCCAGGACAATCCCACGCGGACATGCCGAGATACTTGGCCTGAAAGGTGAACGAGAGCTTAAGCAATTCCTGCTTGAAGTAGCCGCCGAGAATGTCCATCACCGACTTGCCGAACGCGAGGTGCGGCACGGCCTTGAGCAAATCAACGGACAGATAACTCGACAGCGAAGAATAATCTTTTTGCAGGCACGGATACATCTTGCGGAAGCGCTCCTGTTCGCGTTCGAGAAAATGCCAGTAGCCCTCGGCGTTGCCGGGAAATTTTTCGTTCAACTGCTTGAGCATCGCCGCGTGATCGGTCGTCGGCTCCATCGCGACGCCGTCAAATTGCAAGCGATACATCGGCTCCAGCTTGACGAATTTCAGATAATCCTCGCTCTTGCGCCCGGCTTCCTCGAACACTTCGTCGAGGATGAATTTCATCATCAGGAAAGTCGGCCCCGTGTCGAACTTGTAACCGTTGCGCGTGATGGCCGCATTGCGCCCGCCGACGCGATCCATTTTTTCCACCACCGTGACTTTGAACCCGCGCGCCGCGAGCAGCATCGCCGCCGTCAACCCGCCCGGCCCCGCGCCGACCACGATGATGTGCTTCTTTGAGTTGATGGAAGATTTCATGCCGGTTGAAATAAATTAAACGCCGGAGAGTCTTAACATAATTCCCGCACCGCCGCAAACGGCCTTTTCGCTTCGCGGTTGAAATCCGACGGCATTGCGGGCAAGCTCTCATGCGTGAGCCACCTTGCCAAAGCCCGTGAAGTGTTCGACATCGAACTCGCCGCGCTCAAAGCCGTCCGCGCGCAGCTCGACAAATCCTTCGACCGCGCCGTCGAGACCATCATCGCCGCGCTCAAGTCGCGCGGGAAAATTGTCATCGTCGGCATCGGCAAATCCGGCAATGTCGGCGCGAAAATCGCCGCCACGCTCACCAGCACCGGCAGCACCGCCGTCGTGCTGAACAGCGTGGACGCACTGCACGGCGACGTTGGAATCGTCAATGATGGCGATGTGATTCTGGCCTTGAGCTATTCCGGCGAGTCGGATGAACTGCTGAACTTATTGCCCGCGCTGAAACGCTTTTCCGTCAAAATTATTTCGCTCACCGGCAACTTAAAATCCTCGCTCGCACGGCACAGCGACCTGGCGTTGAGCGTCAAAGTTCCGAAAGAAGCGTGTCCCTTCAACCTCGCGCCGACCAGCAGCACAACCGCCACGCTCGTTCTCGGCGACGCGCTGGCGATGGCGATTTTGCAGGCGCGCGGCTTCAAGCAAAGCGATTTTGCCAAGTATCATCCCAGCGGCGCGATCGGCCGCGCGATGCTTTTGCGCGTCGGCGAAATCATGCGCAGCGGCGAGCGCAACGCGATTGCGTCCGGAAATCTTTCGGTGAAAGAAGCGCTGCTCGTGATGACGCACGCGAAATCCGGCAGCCTCGCGGTCGTGAACACGCGCGGCAAACTCGCCGGCATTTTCACCGACGGCGATTTCCGCCGGCACATGGCGAAGGACGAAAAACTTTTGTCGCAGCCTTTGAAAAAAGTGATGACGCGCAACCCGATTTGCGTCCGCGACACGGCGCTGGCCGTCGAGGCGCTGAAAATTTTCAACGAGCGGAACATTGACGATCTCATCGTCGTGAACGCGAAGAACGAACCAGTGGGCTTGGTAGACTCGCAGGACTTGCCGAAGCTGAAGATTGTTTAGTCTCTGGTAGGGCGGCGCTGCCGCGCCGCCCAAGTTTTCACAAAGCAAAATTACTTGGCAAGATTGGAGCAGAGCCGCAGCTCTGCCCTACCGTTTTCCACTACGTCGTGAATTTCAGATAGATGACTTTCAAATACTCTGCTTCCTTGAAGCCAGTCGGATGATCCGACGGATGCAGCAACGTTTTTAGTTCCGCAAATTTTCTTCCCGATTTAACCGCCGCGCGGCGCACCGCGTCAAAAAATTCCGGCGCTGAAACGTGCGCCGAACACGAACCAGCCACGAGAATACCATCGCGTGAAAGCCGCATGATTCCTAGCGAATTTAAGCGTTCGTAAGCACGAATGGCCCCTTCGCGTTCCGTCGCACGTTTCGCGAGCGACGGCGGATCGAGCACAATCAAATCAAATTTTTCCGCAGTTTTTTCCAGCCAGTCGAAACAGTCGGCTTGCACCGTTTCATGTCTGCAATTTACTACGCCCGGAAAATTTTTGTTCAACGCGAAATTCCGTTTTGCCGATTCCAATGCGTGCGCGCTGATGTCCAAATCCGTCACGGAAGTTGCACCGCCGCGCGCGGCATAAACCGAGAAGCCGCCGGAAAAACTGAACGCGTTCAGAACTTTTTTGCCGCGCGCCAGCTTTTCAACTTCCGCACGGTTCTCGCGCTGGTCGAGAAAAAATCCGGTTTTTTGTCCGCGCAAGACATCCGCTTCAAAGCGAATGCCATTCTCGGAAAAAATCACCGTGCCGCCTGGCGACGAACCAAAAAGCATTTGTCCGTCGCGCCGTTGGAATTCTTTCTCCGCCAGCGGCTGGATGTTCCGGCTCAAACGCAAAATGAGTCTTTCGCACGGAATTTTTTCTTGAAGCAACGCAAAAAAATCATCGAAACGCGGTAGCCACGCGGCGGAATAAATTTTCAGAACGAGTGTGGAATCGTATTTGTCCAGCACCAACGCCGGCCAGCCGTCGCTCTCGCCGTGAATCAAACGATAGCCGGTGGTGGTCGCATCAAAAAGTTTTGAGCGGCGTTCCAGCGATTTTTCCAGATGCGCTTTCCACCAATTAGAATCAATGGTTTGCGGCTTGCCCGCGTGCAGGATGCGAACGCGAATCGGCGAATCAGAATCAAACAAGCCGATGGCAAGGAATTTATCATTGCGGTCGTAAATGACGGCCAGTTCGCCGGTCTGGCCGGCGCGGTTTTGCTCACGAATGCTGTCAGCGAAAAGCCACGGATGACCGGAACGAACGATTGTCTCTGCCGTGGCGGTCAAACGCAGACGCAAGGTTTTTGGAATCATTGAATATTTCCGGCGTGATCTAATGGCCACCAAATTTTTGAAGCTCTGCCAATGATGTTAGTCTCTGGAACCGTTCCCCAGAAACGGCTATCAAAACTATTCGTTGTATTATCTCCGATAACAAAATATTGACCGTCCGACACTTTGAAAACGTCATTAGAGGATGCCAGATATGACTGATAAACCGGTGGGTTTATGACAAGAAGCTTTGCCAAAACCACTGGCTCGGTAATGGGGTTATCTCCATTGAATAAATGTCCATTGCGAACCGATAACACATCACCCGGAATCCCAACGATGCGCTTTAGATAAATTTGGTCGGTCTGTAAGCGTGGAATGCCGGTGGCTCTGAAAGCAATCACATCACCGCGCAAAGGTTTTTTGAACCAGTAGGCATACCGCTCAACAATAAAATGATCTCCGCCTTTTATTGTTCCATTCGGCTGCCTTGATTTTCCATGAATGGTTGGTGACATGGAAGCTGTCGGCATATCAAAAGGGCGGAAAAAAAGACGAGCCCCATCAATCAGAAATAAATGAATAATAATCGCAAACAAAATGTAAATACACCATGTCGAAGGCCGCAACTTGGGAATCGGCTGATATGATTTAACCAACATCACCATCCACAAAGTAATTGAGAAAAGCCAAGCTATCACAGCGGGCAAATCTCCTGGCACCAAAGCAGATGTCAAACACCAGACAACAAACAATCCTGAAAAAAGAAGGGATAAAAACCAAATAATACCTTGCCGCTTTTGTCCGGCTAGAAACTGCGAAGCTCCAGAGACGAAAATCGACAAAACAACGCCAACCCAAGGTCGATAGATTTTTACAGATTCAAGCTTGTTTTGCTGGTCATCTCTCATAACGAAATTTGAATTACTCTAAACCGCTCGCTTTGCGGGCGCGTTTCAAAACTTTTTGCGCCAGTGCGCGCGCTTTGGTTGCACCATCGGCGAGAACGCTGTTGACGTAATCCAGATTGGCCGCGAGTTCGGCGCGCTTCTTCCGCGCTTCGGCGAAGTGATTCCAGTAATGCTCGAACAAACCTTTTTTCAAATCGCCGTAACCGAGGCCGCCGGCGCGGAGACGATTTTCAAAATCCTTGGCGGTTTCGGCGGGCGCGACGAGCTTGAGTAATTCGATGGCGAGATTTTTTTCGGCGTCGGGTTTTGGTTCTTCGGGCGTGCGCGAATCCATTTTTATGCCCATGACTTTTTTGCGGAGCAGCTTTTCTTCGCCGAAAATTTCCAGCGTGTTGCCGTAACTCTTGCTCATTTTTTCGCCGTCGAGGCCGGGGACTTTCGCGGTCTCGCCTTTGATCTGCGGCTCGGGAATCACAAAAGTTTCGCCGTAGGTCTCGTTGAATTTTACGGCGATGTCGCGCGTCATTTCGACGTGCTGTTTCTGATCTTGGCCGACGGGAACGACGTTGGAATCGTAGATCAAAATGTCCGCCGCCATCAGCACGGGATACGCAAAAAGGCCGTGGTTAATGGGGATTCCCTTCGCCGACTTGTCTTTGAACGAGTGCGCTTTTTCCAGCATGGACATGGGTGTGAGCGTGGAAAGCAGCCACGCCAGCTCGCAGACTTCCGGCACATCGGACTGGCGGAAGAAGACGGATTTTTTTGGATCCAAGCCGCACGCGAGAAAATCCAGCGCGACATCGAGCGAGTTTTTCCGGCGCTCATTCGCATCGAACAGCGAAGTCATGGAGTGATAATCCGCGATGAAATAAAACGCCTCGCCTTTTTCCTGAAGCGCGATGGCGGGCTGCATCATCCCGAAATAATTTCCGAGGTGCAGCGTGCCGCTGGGCTGGATGCCGGACAAAATTCGCATGAGCCAACATAACGAAATATCAGGAAGGCAGGAAAGCAGGAAACGAACGACTGATTTCGGGCGGCGGCATAAAACTTTTTTAGAAAATGTTTGCCAACCTGCCGCCGACTGTCTAAAAAGTGCGCATTCAAACTCTCCGGCGTGTTTTCCCGAGTCAAACACAATTAACAATAAATTAAAAAATCCCACTAAATATTATGAATATTCCTTCATACGTTGCTGATCCTGCCGGAAATAATCCATTGCCCTCCTTGAATGCCCGTGGTTCATCCGTAAATGCCAAAGACCATGTTGAACCCGGCACTAGTTCATCCGTCATACTTGGTTTTTTTGCACTTGGCCTTGGTATTCTGATTGGTGGCCTGTTCACTTACGGAATTTTGTGGCTAGTGCTCATAATTAGTCCGATTGCCTACTATTTTAACCGCAAAAAGGCGATTGCGGCATTGAAAGGATCAGCAGTTGAGGTGGATGAAGCGCAATTTCCAGAAATCTATCAATGCACGGTGGCCATCGCTGAACGGCTCGGAATGAGTGCTCTACCAAAAGTTTATGTGCTGGAAGCAAACACCATCAATGCCTCTGCCGTGAAGCTAGCCGGCAAAAAAGTCATCGTGTTGCAGGACGACATGGTTGATGCCTGCCTGCGATCGGGCGATGCCCGGACGCTCACGTTTATCATCGGACATGAAATGGCACATCACGCCCTCGGACACACTGGTATGTTTCGCTCCAGTTTGTCGAGAGCTTTGAAAAAACTTTCTCGGCTGGATGAATTCAGCTGCGATGCCGTAGCTAACGCACTGGTGACCGACCCAAAAATTTCCGCGCGAGCAATTACGCTTCTGACCGTCGGACCGCAGATGATGTCTTACCTCAACTTCGACAGGTTGATGCAGCAGGCGCAGGAAGTCATCGCGGATAAATATTCAAAAAAAGCCGAACGGCATCTGACGCATCCGCTGCTATTGCGCCGCCTGAGCCGTTTTGTTTCTTAGGGTTGAGCGGGAGTTATTGCTTTTGCAAACTTCCCGTCTTCACTTCCCACCGCTGCAAATCTTTGCCCAGCTCGCTCGGCCAGTTTTCCTCGGTGCAGGTCATGAACACCTGCCCGCGCGTCCGGCGCGCCTGCTCCAACAGCGGCAGAAATCCGCTGCGCCGCTTCAAATCCAGTTCGCCCATCACGTCGTCAATCAGCAGGATCGGCGGCGAGCCGTGGATGCCGGCGAGAAATTCCGCCTGCGCCATCTTCAGGGCAATGGCCAGAGTGCGTTTCTGACCTTCGCTGCCAAACTGCGCGGCGGATTTTTCGTTCTGCAATAATTGCAAATCGTCGCGGTGCGGCCCGACAAGCGTGGCGCGGAAAGTCCGTTCGCGCGCATGCGACTGCGCTAGTTCCACGGCGAAATCATTCTTCACGCTCGGCTGGTATTCAATGCGAAGCTCCTCGGCGTCATTAGAGATACGGCGATACGCGAGGCGCGCGAGCGGGGAAAATTTGGGAACGAGTTCGCGGCGCGCGCGGATGATTTCGTTGCCCAGTTTGATGAGTTCGGCGGAAAAACTTTCCAGCGCGGCTTCGTCCACGGTGCGTTGCTTGAGCAGAGCGTTGCGGGCGCGGACGGTATGCATGTAGCGCTGGAGCAACGGCAGATAGCCCGGCTGCGTCTGGGCGAGCAACAGGTCAATGAACCGCCGCCGGGCGCGGGCCGTGCCTTTGATGAGCTGCAAATCTTCCGTGCAGAAAACCACAGTGCGCAGCGCGCCAAAATAGTCCGCCAGTTTTTTCACCGGCTGGCCGTCGAGCGATAATTTTCGTTCGCGCAAGGCCCAATACATTTTGATTTCGTGGTCGCCCTGGCCCACCACATTGCCGCCGACGAAATAGCCTTTCGCGCCGTGCCGAATCAACTGCGCGCCGCCGACGCCACGAAAGGAGCGCAGCGTGGCCATGAGATAAATCGCTTCGAGAATGTTGGTCTTGCCCTGCGCGTTATCGCCGAGCAGCACATGGAAGCCGGGCGCAAAATCCACGTCCAACCGCGCGTAGTTGCGGAAGTCTCGGAGTCGTAGATGGGCCAGATGCACGCGCGAATTTTACCCACAGATGGACACAGATGAAATACGGATTTCAACCTCGGCTGGATTCGCGCTTCATTCCCGCGCCGGAAAATGTTTTCATGGCGCATGGTTCCGTGCGTCATTTTCGAGGACGAACACCTGCTGGCGGTCAACAAGCCCGCCGGCTGGAACACGCACGCGCCGTCGCCTTACACGGGCGAAGGCATTTACGAGTGGCTTAAAAACCGCGAGCCGCGCTGGGCGTCGCTCGCCATCATTCACCGACTAGACAAGGAAACCAGCGGCGTGCTGATCTTCGGCAAAACGCCGCTCGCCAACAAATCGCTGACGGAACAATTCACCGCGCGCGCCGTCCACAAAAAATACCTCCTGCTCACGGACCGGCCGGTGCCAGCCAAAGGATTCACGGTCAAAACTGCGCTCACCCGCGTCGGCGAAAAATACGCCAGCCGCCCGGTCGGCGAACCGGCGGAAACCAAATTCACGCCGGTGGCTGACACCAAGTTCGGCAACGGAAGATTGAAAATGGTGCACGCCGAACCGTTCACGGGGCGCACGCATCAGATTCGCGTCCACGCGGCGGAAAGTGGTTTTCCGATACTGGGCGACATGCTTTACGGCGGCACCACGTCGTCGCGCGTTTTTCTACACGCCGGAGAAATCACGTTCACGCATCCGGCAACCGGCCAGCCGGTGAAATTTTCCGCGCCGCCGGACTTTGAGCGCGAACCGCGACTGGCATTGCGCCAAGCCATCATTGAGGCGGAGGCGACGAACGCCTTCCGCGTGATTCACGGCGCGAGCGATGGTTGGCCGAGCTGGTTTGTGGAAAAACTCGGCGATTTTCTGCTTGCGCAAAGCGAAGCGCCGCTGACGCCAAAGCAAAACGAAGAACTTTCGCGGCTCACAAAAGTTTTCCATTCGCGCGGCGCATATCACAAAATTCTGTCGCGCCATGTCCGGCAGTCCAAAGTGGCCGACGCCTCGCCGCATCTGGTTTTTGGCGAGGCCGCGCCGGAGCGCTTTGAGATTTTGGAAAACGGCGTGCGCTACGAAATGAGTTTTACGGAAGGTTATTCGGTCGGCCTGTTTCTTGACCAGCGCGACAATCGCCGCCGGTTTTTGACCGGCCACATCGCAGCGGATTTACCAAAACTCCCAACTACCAACTGCGAACTCCTAAATTGTTTTGCCTACACCTGCGGTTTCTCCGTGTGTGCGGCCAAGGCCGGCGCCCGCGTGACGAGCCTCGACCTCTCGAAAAAATATTTGGAGTGGGGCAAGCGCAACTTCGCGCTCAACGGCCTCGACCCGGCGGCGCATGATTTTATTTACGGCGACACGTTCGACTGGCTGCGGCGGCTCGCGAAGAAAGGCCGCGCGTTCGACGCCATCGTGCTCGACCCGCCGACGTTCTCGAAATCGAAGGAACACGGCACGTTTCGCGCAGAAAAGGATTACGGCCAGCTTGTCACCGCCGCGCTACCCGTGCTCAAGCCCGGCGGCGTGCTGCTCGCCTCGACCAATGCGGCGGAATTTGTGCCGGAAGATTTTCTTACAGATGTGACCACTGCAATTCACGCTGCGAAACGGAAGTTCGAACAACGGCATTACGTCCCGCAACCACCAGATTTTCCCATCAGTCGCGAGGAACGGGCGTATCTGAAAACAGTCTGGTTGCGAATCAAGTGATTTGCCCCAGCACTCAGTTTTCAACTTCAATCCGCACCGGCCCAAGGAGTCCTGATTTGAGCAGCGGCGTGTCTTTTTTGAAAGGCTCCCACGAACTCCAGGTGAACCGCTGTTCTGCCGGCAGCGCCGCGTCGCCAATCATCCGGTTGGGCCACAGGTTGGCCACTTGAATTTCCAGCGTGTTGGCGCCGGAGCGCAAAGCCTCGGTGATTTCAACGCGGAACGGCGGTTTCCACGCGATGCCGCAATCCCGGCCATTCAATTTCACCCGCGCCATCACCCGCACATCGCCGAGGACGAGAAACAGTTTTGAATTTTTAATTTTTAGTTTTGAGTCGGGAAACTCAAAGGTCGTCCGGTAAGTCGCCGTGCCGGAAAAATGTTTCACGCCGTCATCCGCGCTATCGCTCCACGAAATCAGGTTCGTTAGCGTCACGGATTCCGGGGCGCCCCACTTGGGCGGAAACTGCAAATCCCAAGAGCCGGTAATTTCGGAAACGGTTTGAATATCAGGGAAATTAACCCTGCCCGCGGCCACGCCCGCCGGTTTGCGGAAGACGACAAAGAAACTCTGCGCCGTTTCAAAATGTAACGGCACGGTGGTGCAACCTCCAGTCGCGCTGGAAAATTCCGGCAAATCACGAAGCGCGCCGGTTTCCGGGTTCCACAATTCCGGCTGCAGACCGTTCGCGCGAAAGGTGCAACGTGCATCAAGGGTGTTTGGGGACGGATTCGCCACGAAATAAATCTCCGCACCATCCGCGCGGCGGTGAATCCAGTTCAGATTTGTGGACGCAGAAAAATCTGCGGGCACATTCAGTCCGGCCAGCACCGGCTCAAGGGTTTCACCAACAAACACACTGCCTTTGCCTAACGCGTGAGCGCCCGAGCTTTTCTCATCGCCCCAGATTTCCCCGCTCAATTTTGCTACTTGAGCATCGCACTTGGGAAAGTTTTGCAGGCTCGGCGAGATTTGCGGGCGCGGGCCGGCAGCCAAAATCGTTGCTCCCGCTTTCGCCAGTTCGCGGATTTTTTCCAGTAATGTGGGCGTCATTTCTTTCGAAGGCGGCAGCACCAGCACGCGATAATTCATCCCATCGGGCAAAACCAGTTTTCCGTCCCGCACCGAAACCCGCTGTAGCAACGCTTCTGCGCTGATTTCGTCATACCGATAGCCGGCGGGCGGCAGTGGCTTGGGCATGAAATAGGTCTGGTTAGGCAACTCCGGTCGGAGATACAACAAGTCAGCCGCAAATTTTCCCTGCCGCAGCAGATACTGGCAGCGCGCGAGGTATTCGTGCCAGGCACCGGACATTTCCCACCACGTTTGGGTGCGTTCGTAGTGCAATCCCCACGGCCCCATCGTCGCGCCGGGCACGCGGTCAAGATACGGCTGGTGCGCGTAGCGATGGAAGACGAAGCGGTTCACACCCTGTGAAAATTCAAAATCACCCAGGGACTTGATGTCGGCAGGCGTGAGCTTCCACTCTTCCTTGTCGCCCGAAGTGAACGATTCGGCCCCGCAAATCGCGCGGCCGTAGACATGGGCGACCGACGCCATCTCTTCCGCCTTGCGATATGTTTCGTTCTGACCATATTTCGCCGCCGTCCAGAATTCCGTCATCGGCTCGTCGGCCCGCGTGGTGTAGGTGAATTCGTCGCCGAACGGCAGATTGTAACCTTCCAGCGTGTAGCGCAAACCGTGCTTATGCGCGAGTTCTGCCAATCGTCCGGAATAATTTTCAGCCAACAGTTCCGCAACCGTCTGGTTAAAATCCCAGCGGAACCGTGCCGTCCTAGCAGCATCACCAATGACAACATGTTGTTTTTTGTCACTGCCGGCGGCGGTCAGGCACGGCAACCACGGCAGCGGATCGTAGCCGCGTCGTTTCTGAAACTCCGCGCGCATTTTCGGCGTCCAGTTCTGCGAGCCAACCTCCCAACTGTCAATATGCGTGGCCGTGAGCGATTTGCCCGCGAGCGGTCCGGCGGTCTTGATCAGCTTCGCCATCATACCGGCAAAATGCGCGTCCATCGCCGCCGCGCTCAATTTGTCGCATTCCAGTCCGTTGCCGCCGGCCACCGGCGGGCGTGTGCTGGAACCGGTCGTCGTGTGGCCGATGCGCTCAATAATCCAGTCGCCGGCGGGCACATCCCAATTTAATTTTCCAGCGGCACCGAGTTTGGCGGTTAAGTCCACAACGGCATCGCGCGGGAAAATTCCATTCGTCGTTTTGGGAAAAGCCAGCACCGCGATGTCGCGATAGTAATCTTTATATTTGACGGTGCTGTCAAAAACCTTGTCGTGCCCATGCTTACCGGAGCCAGTGTCCGGCTGGAGCACGATGCCGGAAAAATTGGTAGGCCCGGTGACGGACGTCGTCGCGCTGACCAGCCTCTGCATGGAAAGTTCCGGCGTGATCCACGGACCGCTACTGCCAGTCCACCCCGGCCCGTCGGCCATATTGATTTCCAATCCCAGCCGAGCGGCCTCCTGCACGGAGAATTGAAACAACTTCTGCCATTCGGCATTCATGAACTCCGCCGTGCCGCGCGGCGGTGCGAAACGTTCAAATACATCCATGATGAGCACGCCGCCGATGCCTACGCGCTGCATCGCCTCGAGGTCGGCGGTGATGCCGTTGCTGGTGACGTTGGCGTTGTTCCAAAACCAGTAGACCCACGGCCGCGCATCGGCGGGCGGGTTTTGGAATTTTTTTTGGAGGGCGTCAGCAGATTCTACCCGCATGGAGAAAAACATCTGCACGCCAAACAACAAAAACAGCAAGTATTTCATAGGTGTTAAAGCGATTGTCAACCACCCATGCTTTTTAGAGCAAGTCACATTTTGAGAATTTCAAACCCTCAGGAAGGAGGTTGCTAAATCGCCAGCAGCAGGCGCTTGATTTCCTTGAGCCGACCTTTGGCGTCCTTTTTGGTGAGGCGCGGGAACTTGCCGCCGAGCTGGATGTAATCGCCGGCACGAATGAGCTTCAACTTATCCTCGTCAACTTCGATGCTCGTCACGTTTTTACCGCTGGCGAGGATTTTTAGTTCGCCCACGGCGAGTAGCAAATCGACGGCGGGCGGCAGCGGGCCAAAGCGGTCGCGCAATTCCTTTTGCAACGCATCCAGCAACAGCTTTTCCGTCGCCTGCGCCAGCTTGCGGTAAATCTCGATGCGATGATGCGATTCCGTGACGTAGCTTTCCGGGAGCGTGCCGGCGTCGCCCAGAAAATCGAGCGCCACTTTAACTTCGACGCGCGGTTTCACCTTTTCGCCCTTCATCGAAGCGACACTTTGCTTGAGCAACTGGCAGTAAAGTTCGAAGCCGACGGCGGTGATGTGGCCGCTTTGTTCGGATCCCAACAAATTTCCCGCACCGCGAATTTCCAAATCGCGCATCGCGATTTTAAATCCGCTGCCGAGCGTGGCGTATTGTTTCATCGCGCTGATGCGCTTGCGCACATCCGTGAGCAGGCGCGCGTGACGCGGCAGCAGCAGATACGCGAACGCCTGATGTTTGTAGCGGCCAACGCGCCCGCGCAACTGGTAAAGCTGGCTCAAGCCAAACCGGTCCGCGCGGTCAATGATGATGGTGTTCGCGTTCGGAATATCGAGGCCGCTCTCGATGATAGTCGTGGAAAGCAGCACATCCGCCTCGCCGTTCACAAACTTTGTCATCACTTCTTCCAAATCGTCCGCGTCCATTTGACCGTGGCCCACGACAATGCGCGCGTCCGGCACCAATTCCTGCAACTTTGCGCGCATGACTTCGATGGTAGTCACGCGGTTGTGCAGAAAGAAAACCTGGCCACCGCGATTCAGCTCGCGCTTGATGGCGTCGCGAATCGTTCGCTCGTCGTAAGGCGTGGCGATGGTTTCCACCGGCAACCGGTCATGCGGCGGCGTCTGAATCGTGCTCATATCCCGCGCGCCGGTTAGCGCGAGGTAAAGCGTGCGCGGAATCGGCGTAGCGCTCAGCGTCAGCACATCGACCATCGTCCGCAAGCGTTTGAACTTTTCCTTGTGCAGCACGCCGAAGCGCTGCTCCTCGTCTATGACGACCAAGCCCAAATCTTTGAACGCGATGTCCTCCTGCACGATGCGGTGCGTGCCAATGACGATGTCCACAGCGCCGGCGGCGAGCTGCTCTACCACCTTAGTCTGTTCGCGTTTGGTGCGAAAACGGGAAAGCAGTTCCACGCGCACCGGATAATCCGCCATGCGCTCGCGAAAATTATTGTAATGTTGCTGCGCGAGCACCGTCGTCGGCACCAGAATGGCAACCTGTTTGCCATCCATCACGCACTTGAACGCGGCGCGAATCGCCACTTCGGTTTTGCCGAAGCCGACGTCGCCGCAAATCAGACGATCCATCGGCTTCGCACGCTCCTGATCCGCTTTGGTTTGGGTGATGGCAGTGACTTGATCCGGTGTTTCCTCGTAAATGAAGGCGCTTTCAAACTCACGCTGCCATTGTGTATCCGGCTTGCACGGATGACCGGGCTGCGTTTCGCGCACGGCTTGAATGCGGAGCATTTCCGCCGCGATGTCGCGCACGGCTTTTTCAGTTTGTTCTTTTGCCTTCGCCCAACGTGTGCCGCCGAGCTGGTTGAGCGGCGGATTCGCCTTACCCGCACCAACGTATTTGCTGACAAGATGCGCCTCGCTGACCGGAACGAAAAGCTTCGGCGGTTCCACAGTATCGCCGCTCGGCGCGAATTCGATCACGAGGCACTCGGTTGAAGGTTGCGGATGGGAGGTGGAAGGTTCGACTCCGCGTGTGCCGCTGCCAACCGGCAGATTTTTCAAACCCAAATACCGTCCGATGCCGTGCTGCAAGTGTACAACCAAATCTCCTTCCACCAAATCGGTGAAATCAATGTCTAACGCCGACCGCGCAGCCTGAGCGTGGGCATTTTTCTGGCGGCGGGGACGCTGGATTTTATAACGGCCAAAAATTTCCGCGTCCGTGACGACGACCAGCTTCGCCTCGTCGCAAATGAAACCGCGCGCCAGCGAGCCGATTTGAATCACTAATTTTTCTTCCGCGCCAAAACCATGTTCATTCCAGATTTCTTCAAAGCGCTCGCGCTCGCCGTCGTTGTTGCAGAAAACGTGGACTGAAAAATCCTGACGCAACCAGCGATGTAGTTGCTGGAAGAATTCGCGGCGCTGCGCCTCGGCGATTTGCGGTTCTGGCGCACGTTCGGCCAGCGGACGAAAGGCGTCGAGATTTTCAAATTGCGGATTTTGGATTGCGGATTGCGGATTAGCTTCACCACTTTCACCGGCTTCAAACATTTCAATCGAAGTAAAGTGACGCCGATTTAATTCGAACAGAAAATCCGGCCAGGTAATGAAGAACGGATCGCCCTTTGGGACTTCCTGTTCGTAGTTGTCCGCATGAACGGCGAGCGAATCCGGTTCGCACAAAACAAAAATAGTTTCGCGCGGCAAATAATCGAGCAGCGTGGCGAGTGCCGTCCTATTCTGCATTCCGCCTTCTGACTTCGGCCTTTGCTTCAAGATTCCCAGCTCACCCGCTGGCGGCAAGGTGACCGAAGAAATTTCGCCGCGTGAAACCTGCGTGAGCGGGTCGAACTCGCGCAAGGATTCGAGTTCGTCGCCAAAAAAATCCAAGCGCGCCGGCCACGGACTCGTTGGCGGAAAAATGTCCACGATGCCGCCGCGCAAGGCGATTTCACCTTTCTGCGACACTTGCGCTTCCGGCTCGTAGCCCTGCTCTTCCAGAAATTCAATCAGGTCGAGCGGCGCGATTTTGCTGCCGCGTTCAAAGGTGCGCGTGCGTTCCTGAATTTCGCCGGGTGGAAAAGTTTTTTGCAGCAGCGCGGCGACACTAGTGACAATCAGTGGCGAGTGACGAGTGGTGAGTGACGGGTTTTCAGAAAGTGCGACGAGTGTTTGCAAACGGTCGCTGATGACATCGGCGTGCGGGAGCTTGTCTTCATGCGGCAAGATTTCCCACGCGGGATAGAATAGCGGATGGAAGTTGGCGGATGGGAGTTGGGGTAGCCACGTTTCCAAATCTTGTTGAAAACTTTCCTGTGACTTTAGATTTTCCGTTACGACGACGATTGGCTTTTGCGGAAAAAGTTTTTGCAAAAGCGCGGCGAAGAACGGTTGCG
>CAIOUK010000075.1 GCA_903861445.1 uncultured Verrucomicrobia subdivision 3 bacterium | reverse complement strand
TTCATGGTGGTGGGAGGTTTAGGTTGTGGTTTGTTTCATGTTGTTTTGACTGACCGAGATTGGGCGTGAATGGTAGGGCGGGCAGTCCTCTGCCCGCCGTCTTGGTGAACCAGAATGCGTAGGTTGGCAACCGACGTCGCGCAGAGGACTGCGCTCCCTACCCAGATGGCGGATTTACGTAGATTGGGAAGAAAATCCGTAAAATCGGCGAAATCTGCGGAAAAAGGCCGGTTTTTCGGCTTTGGGGTGCGCCCCGAATGGAAAGGGGCGATGCCCGCGTGCCGTGGGGCAAGATTTTTGTCCCATGGGGTGTTGCCCAAATGAAATGGGGTGCAACTTCCGCGCTCCGGGGTGCTGCCCGAATGGTTTGGGGTGAACCTCCGGCGACGCGGGGTGCGCCCCGCCGCCGTGGGGCGTCGTCTCGCGGGAAAAAGGGTGCGCCCCAAATGAGAGAAAGTTCGCCCCCAGCCGTTTTGGGTGAACCCCAAAAGAAACTTGTAAATTGGAAAATCTTCCGCCGCGCTACTCGCCGCTAAAGCGGCGAGCCGTGACCGGCGAGCCGTGACCGGCGAGCCGTGACCGGCGAGCCAAGGCCGGAGCCAAGAAGGATTTTGCTGGCGTCATAAAGTTACCCCGTGGAGACGCGCCGATAAAAACAGGAAACGTAATGCGAGTCAAGCGGGCAGATATAAGGAGTATTGATCCAGCTAAAAATGGCGCGCGAAAAACGCGAAGGCGGCGAAGGCATGGATTTATTTTCACTTCGCATCCTTGGCACCCTTCGCGCGACCTAAATGTTTTTTTGTTGGGGACTCGCGAAACTCGTCCCTCGAACATCCTCCCGAACGGCAAGTCGAATCTTCTCGCCAATTTCCGGCGGCGCTGGCAGTTTGCGCGGATGAATCGTTGCTCCAAGTTCTTCGTCTGCACGCTCGCCAGCGCCAGCGGATTTTGTCTTTCTACCCACGCCGCCAGCACCACCAATTTGTTTGGTTTTAGCGGTAAGGAAATTTTCCCTGTTGACCAGCAGATCAGCAACCTACGCGTCGCCGACCTCGACGGCGACGGCTTGAACGACCTCATCGTCGCCAACAATCTGCGTTCCAAAATCAACCTGCTTTACAATCTTACCGGCAAGACCAACCGCATGGACAATGCGCCGGCGAAAAAGCCGGAGCTGAACGACCTGCCGCCCGGTTCGCGTTTCCGCATTGATTCGCTGCCCACCGAGCAGCGGATTGCCGCGCTCGTCGTCGCGGACGTGAATGGCGATGGCAAACCGGATTTGATTTATTTTGGCGACGCGAAGGATTTGACCGTGCGCTACAATCTCGGCACCAACGGCTGGAGCGAGCCGAAAAACTGGCACTTCGATGACGGCCGGCTCGACCCGAACGCGCTCGCCGTCGGCGATTTGAACGGCAACGGTCTGGCGGACATCGCGCTGCTCGGCGACAACGGCGCGGTGCATTTTCTCGCGCAGCAAAAAGATCACACGCTGGCCGAGCCGGTGAACATTTCTTATTCCGGCACGCCGAAGGCCATCCAGATCGCCGACATTGACGGCGACGGGAAAAACGATCTGGTGTTCGTGGATTTCGACAGCCAGACGCCGTTGCGCGTGCGGCGGCAAATTGCCGGTGGCCAACTCGGACCGGAAATTTATTTCAAGACGCAGCCCATCCGCTCGTATTGGCTGGACACGCTGGCGGGCGGCCCGACGAATTATCTGGTGGACATCGTGACGGCGACGGGCCGCGCGGAGGTCTCGCAATTCACGCGCCAGCCGGCAGAGCCGCTCGCCGGAAAATTCCAGCAGGGACAAATGCAAATCCTGCCGCTCAACAAATCCGCCGCCGGCGGACGCGGCGTGTTGTGGGCGGATGTAAACGGCGATGGCCGCGCGGATTTGATTGTGGCCGAACCGGAAAGCGGCCAGCTCTCGGTTTATTTGCAGCAGGCGGACGGCACACTCGCGTCGCCGAAAAAATTTCCGTGTCTCGCCGGTGTTTCGCAAATCGCCGTCGCCGACTGGAACCAGGACGGGCACCCAGAAATTTTTCTTTTGAGTCGCGATGAAAATGCCGTCGCCTTCACGCAGTTCGACAAAAACGGACGGCTCCCCTTCCCCACGCCGCTGCCGCTGGACGGCAAGCCCATCGCGATGACTGTCGGCGCGCTCAAGCCCGGCGCGAAGCCCACGCTCGCCGTCATCGTGGACAAGGACGGCGCGCGTTCGCTCGTCACACGCACGACGGACGGCAAAACGGCGACGCAAAAATTGAGCGACAGTTTCAAGTCCAATCCGACGACGCTGGCGATTCAGGACGTGAATCAGGACGGGCTGGCGGATTTGGTGTTGTTGATTCCATACGAAAAAATCAAGGTGCTGCTGCAAAAGAAGGACGGCAAGTTTGATGAGTTGGACGTGGATCCGCCGGGCGGCGTGATGGAGCAGCCGTGGCTCGCCGCCGCCGACGTGGACGGGAACGGCAAAACGGAATTGCTGTTGCCGCAGAAAAATTTTCTCCGCGCCGTGGTGCTGGAGCCGGAAGCAAAAATCGCCGGTTCCACCAACGCGCCGGCGTGGAAGTTTGCCGTGAAAGACCAGATCAACGGTGCCGCCAGCGATTCGCGCATCGTCGGCGCGGCCACGGTGGTCAATGGCACGAACGCCGTGCCCTCACTGTTTCTCTTCGACGCGGAACACAAGCAGTTGACGCTGTGCGAACGCGATGCCGCCGGTGTGTGGCAGGTGGTGAAGAATCTAGCTTTGCCGGTGACGACGTTTAGTTCCATCCAGTCCTTGTCGCTCGGCAGCACGGCGGTGGCGTTCACCGGACAAAATTCCGTCGCGTGGTTGCCGCTCGGCGGCAATGTCTGGAAACTCACGCGGCTGGATGATTACGATACGCCGATCAAAAACGGTTACCTCAACGATGTCGTCGCCGGCGACCTCATCGGCAACGGACGCAATCAACTAGTTTTCATGGAGACGGGGAAAAATTATCTGGACCTCGTGCAGTTCAGCGCGGCGAGCAAGCTGGTGCCGGGCGACCGCTGGCAGGTTTTTGAGCAACACACTTTCCGTAATTCACAGAACGGTTTGCCGGAACCCCGCGAATGCGCCATTGCCGACGTGACCGGTGACAAGAAGAACGATCTCATTGTTCTCGTCCACGACCGGATTCTCGTTTATCCGCAGGAATAATTTTCTGCCGGCGGGCTTGCATTTTAAAGCCAACCGAGCGCAAGCGCGGCTTTGACCAGTCCATAAGCCACCGCCGCACTGGCGGGCAGCGTGAGCACCCAGGCCCAGAGAATGCGCTCGACGACGTGAAGCTTGAGGTGGTTCAGGCCTTTGGCACAACCCACGCCCATGATGGAAGTCGTGATGGCGTGCGTGGTGGAAACCGGCATTCCGAAATGCGCGGCGGTGAACAGCACACTCGCGCCGGTGGCTTCGGCGGCGAAGCCGTGGACGGGATGAATTTTCACCATTTTATGGCCAAGCGTCTTGATGATGCGCCAGCCGCCGCCAGCCGTGCCGGCGCACATGGTCAGCGCGCAGAGAATTTTAATCCAAGTCGCAATCTGCAGCGATTGCCCGGCGGCCGGCGCGGGCGTCTTTAGAAATTCCAGCCAGCTGGGCAGCGTATCAAAACTGCCGGTGGTCGTTCCGGCCACGAGCGCCAGAGCGATGATGCCCATGGTTTTTTGCGCGTCGTTGGTGCCGTGGGCAAAACCCATATAGCCGGCGCTGAATAACTGTAGTTTGCCGAAGGTTCGGTTGACCGTGACCGGCCGCCAGTTGCGCAATAGAAAATACAAAATTCCCATCACCAAAAAGCCGACGACAAAACCGATGAGCGGCGAACTGATCATCGGCACGATGACTTTCCAGAGAATGCCCTTGCCCTGCCACCAATGTTCCTTGCCGGGCACCGACCAGATAATCGAAGACCATTTTCCAGAAGCCGCGAGCACTGCGCCACAAAGTCCGCCCACGAGCGCGTGCGACGAACTGGACGGCAAGCCGAACCACCAGGTCAGCAAACTCCAGACAATGGCGGCGACGAGCGCGCAACAGATTATCGGCATCGTCGCGACCTGCGCGTCCACGAGACCAGAGGCAATCGTGGCGGCGACCGCCGTGCCGAAAAAGGCACCGATGAGATTCGTCACCGCCGCCAGCATCACGGCCTGACGCGGCGTCAGCACTTTGGTCGAAACGACGGTGGCGATAGAATTGGCCGTGTCGTGAAAGCCGTTGATGTAGGTGAACACTAGGGCGATGAAAATGACGAGCAGGATGAGGAGCATCGCGCGTCAGGAATTTTTGAGGACGATTTGCATGACGACGTTGCCGGCGTCGTGACAGCGATCCACAACTTTCTCGATCAATTCATAAATGTCGCGGATGACGATGGCGTGGATGGCGTCGTATTTTCCGCCGTAAAGATCGCGCAGCAATTCGTTCATGTATTTGTCGGCCTCAAGTTCGACAAGCTGGAGGCGGTCATTGAAGGTTTTGAGTTTTTCCATGTCCTCCATGTTGCGCAACTGTTTGACCATTTCGTGAATGGCGTCGGTGGCTTTGGTCATCAAGTCGGCTTGCTTGGAAAAATCAATTCCGTTCAGGTGCGCGCCAGCCATCACCAGCCGTTCAGCCAGTTTTTCGGCGGCTTTCGGAATGCGGTAAAGCCCGCGTGCCAACGACTCGATGTCTTCGCGTTCCAGGCCGGTGACAAAGGTCTTCACCAGTTCGCTGCTGATTTGTTCGGAGATTTTTTTCTCCTTGCGGCGGGCGAGAATCAGGTCGTCGAGGTTCTGCGTGTTGCGCGGCGACTTCATCAACTCGATGACCAGCCGGACGCTTTCGTGAGATTCGGCGGCGGCGGCTTCGAGTAGCCCTTGAAAGCGGTCGCCCTTGCTAAAAAATTGCTGGATGGAAAACATGCGCGACCAGCATGGCAAAAACTTCTACTGCGCGCATTAAAAATTAATTTTTCAACGTGTGCCGGATATCCTGCGCCTCGCAGAGATAGACCACCTCTTCAGCGATGTTCTTTGCGTGGTCGGCGATGCGCTCCAGACTTTTCGTGGCAACAATCCAATGCAAACAGCGGGCAATGGTGTCGGGATTTGACATCATATGCTCGGCAAGCCGTTGATGAATCTCCTTGTTGAGCGCATCCACTTCCCGGTCGCGCGGAACGATGGCGCGGGCGGCGACGGGATCGCGATTCACGAACGCGTCGAGCGAATCCTTTACCATTTTGAGCGCGAGCGTGGCCATGTTGGGCAGGTCGAGCTGGATTTTCACCGGCGGTTCCTGCGCGAGGTCGCGCGCGCGCTTGGCGATTTTTGTCGCCTCGTCGCCGATACGCTCAAGATTCTGGGAAACCTTCATCGCCACGGTCACGAGACGCAAGTTGGTCGCGAGCGGCGCTTTGGTCAAAAGCAAAATGGCCATCTCGTCAATCTCCACCTCGAACTGGTCAATAATATCGTCATCCGCGCGCACCTTGACCGCAAGATCGTGGTCGCGCTGCATCAGCGATTGCACGGCTTCGTTGACGGCGGTTTCCGCGCGGCTGGCCATCAGCAGCAATTTCTGGCGCAAGTTTTCGATGCCTGCTTCAAAATGATTTTCCATAGTATTCTAAAAATTAAATCAACCAAACCGTCCCGTCACATAATCCTCGGTGCGCTTCTGCGCCGGATTTGTGAAAATCTTCGCCGTCGCGCCGAACTCAATCAGTTCGCCCATGTAAAAAAACGCCGTGTGGTCGGAAATACGCGCGGCCTGTTGCATATTGTGCGTCACGATGACAATCGTGAACTCCTTTTTCAAATCCAAAATCAATTCCTCGATGCGCGCCGTGGCGATGGGATCGAGTGCGCTGGCCGGTTCATCCATCAAAATGACTTCCGGTTTGATGGCGATGGCGCGCGCGATGCAGAGGCGCTGCTGCTGGCCGCCGGACAAGCCGAGTGCGCTGGAGTGCAGACGATCTTTCACCTCGTCCCACAACGCCGAAGCGCGCAGGCTTTCTTCAATGCGCACGTCTAAATCCGATTTCACCTTCACGCCGTGCAGACGCAAACCGTAGGCGACATTTTCGTAAATGGATTTCGGGAACGGATTCGATTTCTGAAACACCATGCCGACGCGCTTGCGCAACTCAATCACATCCACGTCTCCGGCGTAAATGTTGTGGCCGCCAATCTTAATCGCGCCGTCAATGCGGACGTTATCAATCAAGTCGTTCATGCGGTTCAGGCAGCGGAGCAAAGTAGATTTACCGCAGCCGCTCGGCCCAATGAACGCCGTGACAATCTTTTCGCCGAGGCTCAGGTTGATGTTTTTCAACGCCTGACTCGCGCCGTAAAAGAGCGACACCTGCTCGATTTCAATGAACGGCGTCACCGCCTCGGCGGGCGTGGTGTTCTTGTTCTGCGGTTCGATTTTGGAAAGCACAATTTCAGCCATAACGAGAAAGGTTTATTGTAACGCCCGCAGCTTTTTCCGCACGCGCGCACGGATGAGAATGGCGACGATGTTCAGCGCGAAGGTCAGCAGCAGCAGCACCAGCACTGTGGCGTAAAGAATCGGCCGCGTCTGCTCGATGTTCGGCGACTGCGTGGACAGCACGAAAACGTGGTAGCCCAAATCCATGAACTGGTCGCTCAAATGACTCGGCAGCGACGCCATATAATACGCCACACCGGTGAAAAGAATCGGCGCGACTTCGCCCGCCGCGCGGCTGACGGCGAGAATACCGCCGGTCATAATGCCGGGCAACGCCTGCGGCAAAACGATTTTCAAAATAGTTTCCAGTTTCGTTGCGCCAAGCGCGAGGCTGGCTTCGCGCAAGCCGGGCGGAATCGCTTTGAGTGATTCTTCCGTGGCGACGATGACCACCGGCAACGTCATCACCGCGAGCGTGAGCGACGCCCAAATCAGCGCGGGTTGCCCCCAGACGGCACCGGAGTTGTGCAGCAGCTTGTCCATGTTTTTACCAACGAAATTGATAAAGAAGCCGAGGCCGAACAGGCCGAAGACGATGGACGGCACGCCGGCGAGGTTGTTGACAGCGGCGCGAATGATGCGCGTGATAATGGAAGTGTTCGCGGCGTATTCGGTCAGGTAAATCGCGGTGATGACGCCGACGGGGATGACGAAAATCGTCATCACAATCACGCGGAACGCGGTGCCAACGATCATCGGCAGAACGCCGGTGGTGTTGGCGTCAAAGAAATCTTTCTTGGGAATGCTGGAAACGAAATGCCACGAGATGGCGCTCCAGCCGTTGTAAATGATGTTCACCAAAATCACCGCGAGAATACCGATGATGAGCAATGTTGCCAGTCCCGTCAGGCCGGAGAAAAAGAACGACCAGAAATCAAATTTATCCGCGCGGAAACTTTTGGTGAACCGCGTCGTGTCGGGGGAACGGTCGGGCAAATATTCGGAAGGCGTGATCGTATTCACTTTTTACCCTCCAATTTTTGTTTGAACCGGTGGATGACAAAATCGCCCGCCATGTTCGATAGAAAAGTCGCCGCGAAGAGCAGCGAGCCGAGCATGAATAGAATCCGGTAGTGCGGCCCGCCGTTGACGGCCTCGGCCATTTCGGCGGCAATGGTCGTCGTGATGCTGCGCGCCGAATCAAAAACGCTCCACGACATCACGCTCGCGGAACAGACCATCAGCACAATCATGGTTTCGCCGATGGCACGACCAAAGCCCAGCACCGTCGCGGCGAAAACGCCGGGCAGCGCGGCGGGCAAAACGATTTGCCACGCGGTCTGCCAGCGCGATGCGCCGAGCGCGAGAGCGGCCTGCGTGTAAGTGCGCGGCACACTGGTGAGCGCGTCCTCGGCGATGGAAAAAATCACGGGAATCACCGCGAAGCCAAGCGCGATGCCGGCAACGAAGGCGTTCAGACGTGTTTCGTAATGAAAAACGGTTTGCAGCACCGTCGCGAGGACGAGCAGCGCAAAGAAGCCGACGACCACAGACGGAATGCCAGAAAGCATTTCAATGACGGGTTTCACGATTTCGCGGACGCGCGGGCGCGCGAGCTGCGAGACATAAATCGCCGCGCCGACGGCGAGCGGCACGGCGAAAAAAAGGCCGATGAGCGTGGTTTTTAGCGTGCCGACGAAAAGCGGGATGATGTTGAATTTTTTGATTTGGCCGACCGGTTGCCAGATGTATTCGGGCTTTTTGTAATCATCCCATTGGTGCGGTGCGACGAGGTATTTCCATTCGGTCGTGTTGATTTTGGCGTCCGGGTCGTTGCGGAAATTTTCGGGGATGTCGTCCTGCGCCTCGACTTTGACGGCCATCAGATCGCGCAGCGTGGCCTTGTCCATTTTGGTGAACTGGTCGGGCGTGAGGTCGAGGTAGGCTTGCAGTTCGGCGGGCGAATGTTTGTCCATCTCGGCCGGAGGAATGGGTTTTTGGACGAGTGCCGTGTTGGTCTCGCCGAAGAAAACCGGCAGGGCTTCGCGGGCGACGAAGAGAAAAATCAGTAGCACCATCAAAATGGCCGAGAGCGAGACGAGAAAAATAAATTTCTCCGCGAACCATTCGAGCGGACGCGCTTTGTGGCCGCGGTGAATGCCCATCCAGCCGTGGCTGCGGCGGGATTCATTTGGCTGGCTGGGCGTCATTCGGTGGAAAAGTTAAGCGGGCGGCGCAATATTCTCAACCGAGAACCGCGCCGCCCGCAATGAATGATCAAAGGAGGAACAGTGATCAAATCAGTTGCTGCGGAGGTTTTTGGGCAACGGATAATAGCCGATGTCCTTGACATATTTCTGGCCGTCGTCGCTGCGGATCCAGTTCAGGTAGGCGGCAACTTCGCCCTTGTCGAGGGCTGGGTTCACATAGACGTAGAGATGACGCCAAATCGGATAGGTGCCGCTGAGGACATTTTCTTCAGTCGGTTCGATGGCGGGAGCATTGTCGGTTTTTTTGATAGCGAGCAGTTTGCTGCCGCCACCGTAAGCTGCGCCGCCGTAGCCGATACTGGTCTTGTCTTTCAACACCGCCTGCACGATGGCGGCGGTGCCGGGCATAGTCTGCGCGCTGGCCGCGAAGTCCTTGCCCTTGAGGACATGTTCCTTGAAGAACTCGTAGGTGCCGGAGCTGTTTTCACGGCTGTAAACCGTGATGGGCGCATCCGGGCCGCCGACGTCCTTCCAGTTTTTGATTTTGCCGGTGAAGATGTCGCCAACTTGCGCGACGGTGAGTTCCTTCAACGAATTTTCCGGGTTCACATAAACCGAGAGGCCGTCGAGCGCGACCTTGTATTCGGTCGGCCGTGCGCCGAACGCCTTGAGGCAGCCGGCGATTTCGGAGGCTTTGGCTTTGCGCGAGGCGTCGCAGAGGTCGGTGGTCTGGCTCTGGAGCGCGGCGAGGCCGATGCCGGAGCCGCCGCCGGAGACCTGGATTTTCACGTCGGGATGTTGTCCCATGTAAACCTCGGCCCATTTTTGGGCAAGGATGACGAGGGTGTCGGAACCTTTGACAGTGATGTTACCGGCAAAGGCGCTGGCGGCGAGCGTCGTCGCCGCGAGGATGGTTGCGAATTTTTTCATACAATGAATTTATAGCAGAACTGTTTTTGTTTTGTGCGTTACGATTGGGTGACGTTTAGAATTTCCACATGATGTCGGCGAAGAAGTGCATATCGCCGCTCTGTGGTTCCGCTGTGCCGTTAGGTTTTGAGTTAATCAGGCTGTTGAGGTAGCAACTGGCGCTGAACGTCAGCGAGTCGGTCAACGAGTAATTTAACTTCATGAAATGCCCCTTGATATTGGTGCCGCCAGCATAGCCCGTGCTACCCAAGCCTTGAGGTTTGGCCTGATAGTAGGCGCAATTATCGTCATCCGCGAGCTGGTCATACCAGGCATCGGATTCAAGATATTCGTAGCGATAGGTAAAATCCCAAGTGTGCTTGGTGCCGGATTTACCCAAAATGAAACCCACCCAGTAACCATTGTTATTGCTAGCAGCACCCGGGTTGTTCATGGCTTCACCCTTCAACGTGATCGGGAACGCTCCATTGTAGAGCGGGAAGCTTTCCAGCGTGTAGGTGACGCTCGCATCGCCAATGATCGGATCAAAGTTATAAACCGGAGCCCCAGCATAGGGTGATGCGCCGGTGTAACGCGTATTGCCTTGGTTGATCAAAGGATTCGCGGACGCAGCCGTGGCGTTGTTTTGCTCGGGATTGACAATCCCAAGCCAGCCCAATCCCAATGAACTCGACCATTTATTATTCCATTTGGCCTTCCACACCGCTTGGGCGCCAAACAAGGCCGCATCATGCGTCGTTGCGGACGCATCTTCCAACGCAAAGCCGCCAGCAGTAAAGGCAATCGACTGCTTGTCATTGATGGTATAAGCGCCTTGAACCACCGCACCTTCGGGCGTCAAGTCCGGGTCAAACACCATCCAAGTGAAGTCAAACACATCCCGCTCCATTTTGCCGAAGGTGGTGGACAACGTCCAATCCGCCGTGTTTACCGGACTCCATTTGCCGTAAGCCAAGTCAACATACAACCCCTTGTCGCTGAAGTTGCCGGTCATCGTGCTGTTTTGAGACAACGGGTTGCCGTAACCAGCCGCTTTTGAATCGCCAGAACCAATGCGGAAACCGACTTCCAAATCATCTTTCATGCTGATGGTCGCGCCCAACAACAGGCGATAACGCAAGCGGCTGCGATCCAAGTTGGCACCCGAATTGGGAACCGTCGTATTCGCCGAAAACTGCTCATATCGTCCGCGAAAGCTGCCGTTCAATTTGTAGCCCGTCACCCAATCGGGCATCCCGGTCTTGGCC
>CAIOUK010000074.1 GCA_903861445.1 uncultured Verrucomicrobia subdivision 3 bacterium | reverse complement strand
GGCCAGATGTCCTGCAATCCGGCAATTGGCGGATTAGCTAAAGGCCATCTGGCCAGAGAAATTGATGCGCTCGGCGGCGAAATGGGTAAGGCCACCGACATGACTGGACTTCAGTTTCGGATGCTTAATACAAAAAAAGGGCCAGCTGTTTGGGCTCCCCGGGCACAATGTGACAAAAAATCCTATCAATTTCGTTTAAAATGGGTTTGCGAATCGAGTCCAAACCTTGATGTAAAACAAGGTCAATCGTCTAAAATTTTACACCAAGATAGTGTTGCCACTGGTGTTGAAACTACGCTTGGAGTCCAATATTTTGCAAAATCTATCGTTATTACCACTGGGACTTTTTTACGTGGGCTGATGCACATTGGCAGCAATAAACAATCAGGCGGCAGAGCAGGCGACGCCGCAGCGATGAATCTGTCTGGATCTTTAATTGAATTGGGATTAGAGCTTGGACGCTTAAAGACCGGCACACCTCCACGCCTTCTGCGAAAATCAATAGATTTTGAGAAAATGGAAATTCAGCCAGGTGACGAGCCGGTTTCCTATTTCACATATTGGAAAGACGACTTGTTCCACATGGAACAATTGCACGTTCCAAAGCCAGCATTAAGCCTTTCAGGTGGGAAATATCCCCCTGGTTCGATTTTGGATCGGATTAATGGCCAATTGCCGTGCTATGTCACTTACACCACGGATAAAACGGCCGAAATTATCCGCAAAAATCTACATAAATCGCCGATGTATTCTGGGCAGATTGAGGGTGTTGGCCCGCGTTACTGCCCTTCTATTGAGGATAAAATTGTTAAATTTGCCGAAAAAGAAAAACATCAAATTTTCATTGAGCCAGAAGGTATAGGAACCGATGAATTTTACTTGAATGGCTTCTCTACAAGCCTTCCTTTTGATGTGCAGGTAGATATGGTTCGAACTATAATTGGTTGCGAAAATGCTGAAATATTTCGTCCGGCTTATGCGGTAGAATATGATTTTGCTTTTCCAACCCAGTTGTTTCCTTCCCTTGAAACGAAGGTTTGCGGCAATCTCTTTCTGGCTGGCCAAATCAATGGAACTTCCGGTTACGAGGAAGCCGCCGCCCAAGGAATCATTGCTGGTATCAATGCAGCTCGTAAGGCTCAAAATCTTCCAGCTATAATCCTCCGACGCAATCAAGCTTATATCGGTGTTTTAATTGATGATCTCGTGACCAAGGGAACTGCTGAACCTTATCGAATGTTTACCTCCCGGGCGGAATATCGTTTATTACTCCGGCAAGACAATGCCGATATGCGCTTAAGTCAAATTGGATGGGAAACAGGCTTGCTTCCCCAACGCAATTTCGCCCGATTTCAGGAGAAAAAAACGGCAATTGAAAATGAGTTATCTCGTTTGCAAAAAACATATTATGAAAAAAATACTCTGGCAAAAATTCTTTCCCGACCGGAAATAAATTATCGAAATTTGCCCAACCGTGACGAATCTTTGACGGACGAAGTGGTTCAGCAAGTTGAAATTGAGGTGAAATATTCTGGCTATGTCAGCCGTCAAGAACTTGAGGTGGCCAAGCTCAAGAATCTCGAAGACAAGATGATTCCCGAAACCTTTAACTATGATTTGCTGCCAAGTCTGCGATTAGAGGCACGTCAGAAATTGGCGAAGATCCGGCCGGCAACCATTGGTCAAGCGGCGCGTATCTCCGGTGTTTCCCCAGCCGACATTAGCCTTTTGCTGGTATTTTTGAAGCGAGCCCAGGGATTTAGCCAGACTTGCGATTCCTCATCCGAAACAGACTAATTCTACCGGATTAAGCCGCTAAAATCTTGCGGCTTACAAAATCTCCACCGGACATTTCGGCAGCGCATCGAGGAACGCCTGGCCGTATTGCTTCGTCAAAACCCGGTTGTCCAAAACCACCACGATGCCGGTGTCCGTCTTCGTGCGAATCAAGCGACCAACGCCTTGGCGAAATTTTAAAATCGCTTCCGGCAGCGAAAATTCGCCAAAGGAATTACCACCGCGCGCCTCAATCGCCTCCAAGCGCGCCTCGATAAGCGGATGATCCGGCACCGCGAACGGCAGCCGCGTTATGATGACGTTGGAGAGCGCCTCACCCGGCACATCCACGCCCTGCCAGAAACTATCCGTGCCGAAAAGCACCGAGTCCACATCCGCCTTGAATTGTTCGAGCATTGTCGAGCGTGGCGTGCCGGTGCCCTGCACGATGAGTTCCAAGCCCAGCTTGTCGAAGAATGGCTGCATCCGGTCGGCGACTTCCTGCATCAATTTATAGCTGGTGAACAGCACAAACGCTTTGCCGTGCGTTTGCTTTACGAAATGCCCGATCCAATGGATCAGTGCATCGGAATAACCATGCTCGCGCGGGTCAGGCATCTTTTTGACCGTGAACAATTTCATCTGCCGCTCGTAATCGAATGGCGTGCCGACCTGTAGTTTCGTCGCAGATTCGCAACCGACACGCTTTGTAAAATAATTCAGCGGCGAGTTGCTCGTTGAAGGTTGCTGGTTGAAAGTTTTTTTGCGCGGCACGTCTGGTGAACTTGCAACTTTCAACTTGGAACCTTCAACGGGTTTTTCCGCCACCGCCAGCGTCGCGCTCGTCATGATGACGCTCGTGTCCGTCTCGAATAGCCGTCGGCGCAGAAATTCTGCCACATCCACCGGCGCGGCGTTCAGCGAAAGATTGCGCTGCGACTTGCCTGTGCGCTCGACCCAATAAACATGGTCGTCCGCTTCCTGATTCAAAAATTCCGCGACTTCGATCTTCAATTCGCCCAGCCGACGATTGCACTCCAGAAGCTCCTGCCCGATTTCCTTGTCCTCGCTGGTCTTGATGAGTTCGCTCACCGCCTCGCGCAGGCGCTGAATCGGCAGCGTGACATTGTCCTTCACGATTTCAGCGCGCCGGATGCGCAATTCCTTCCACTCACGCTTACGGTCACCGCCGCCGAACGAAGTTTTTTTTATCTCCGCCTGAATGTCTTCGCACGCCGTCTCGACGTTCTCGAAAAACTTGTCCGACTCGCTCAAGATATCCGCGACGAGCTTCACGGCTTTGCCTTGGCGCAGCGTGGCGAGCAGCCCTTTTTCCGTCTTCGGATTCCACAGGCGATTCAACGAATAGCGCACCTGCCCGCTGGAAACGCTCAGGCCAATGTGCCGCGACGCGACGCTTTCCATTGTGTGCGCTTCATCGAACACCACAAAGTCATTCTTAAACAGGATGCCGCCTTCCATCTCCTCATCCACCCCGCCGAGCAACGTGAAGAACAATGTGTGATTCAAGATGACCACATCCGCCGACAAAATCCGGTTCCGCACGCGCTGAAAGAAGCACGTGTCGTGGTCGCGCGCAAAATCCGACTGATGCCCGCACGTTTTCGGCGAACACAGCCCACGCTCGGAACAAACCTGCGCCCAGACCTTTCCATCCGGCTCGATCTCAAAGTCCGACAAGCTGCCGTCCTTCGTTTCTTTGGACCATTCGTAGATGCGCTGCAATTCCTCCGCCTCGCTCGACGTGAAGAGATTGCCGCTTTGTTGCATCGCCTTTTGCAGCCGGCGCGTGCAGAGATAATTCGCGCGGCCTTTGAGCATCGCGTAACTGAACTTCACCGGTTCCGGCAACGAACCGAGCACGCCGGTGAGCATGGGCAGATCTTTTTCCGTGAGCTGCTCCTGCAGATTGATCGTGTGCGTGGAGACGATGGCTTTTTTCTTTTGCGCCACAGCAAATAAGATGGAAGGAATCAGATACGCCAGCGATTTGCCCACGCCGGTTCCAGCCTCGACCGCGAGATGTTCTTGGTTCGCCAGTGCCCGCGCGACGGCTATGGCCATCTCTTGCTGCTGTGGGCGGAACTCAAAATTTTTCGCGCGCGACAAGATGCCTGTCGGCGAAAAAATTTCTTCGACTTGGGAAACCAAATCGTTACCGCTGGGCTGAACTTCGGCGAGGGAAATCATTTCAACGCGGTGCTGCTCAAAACCACCTTCAGCACCGAAGCTTTCCCGGGCGCGAGTGAAATTTTATCCGCCTTCACGTTGCCGGATTCCACACAGACCATGTTCAAATACTCATTCGCGCCCCAATCCTCCGGCATCTTTTGCGTCGTCCACGGATTCCAGACGACAGTGGATTGCGAACCAGACTTTTCCACGCGGAGGACGCGGTGCAATTTTTCATCGCGAATTTCCACGGCGGAAGTCGTGCCGCAATAGGTGCGGTTCGTCTCACGGTTGATGCGGATTGGAAAACTTTCCGCCGGTCGCGGCGCGGCGTTGTCGCCCTCGGCAAAATTCAGATACGCCGCGCCCTCCAACCCGCTCACGCTCACCGCGCCGATGTCGCCGACGTGAAAATAGGTGTGCAGACACGCCTCAAATTCCACCACGCCGTCGCAAGATTCGTTGGCCGTCGTCAGTTCCATCGTCAACTTGTCACCGACGGTCACCACAAATTCCGTCCGCAAATTTTTCCACGCCTCGCGCCCGGGAATCTCCGGCAGCGCCAGCGTGACCGTCACCGTGCCGTCCGGGGCGGCGGCGGTTTTGACCAACTGCCATTCGGTGAGCCGCGCGAAACCGTGCGCCGGTTCGCCGTCGCGGCCGCCGAACCACGGAAAACAAATCGGCACGCCGCCGCGAATCGGTTTGCCGGCGGCGAAGTGACTTTTCGCGCTCACGAAAATCAGCGGCGGCTCGCCGTTCTTCTGGAAGCCGGCGACATGCGCGCCGTGCAGATAAATTTCCGCCGTGCTCCCCGGCGTTTTGATTTTGAGGAGCGACAAACCGCCGTGGCCATTGACGATTTCGACGCGACCGGCGATTTCGTGGCCGCTCGGTTTTTTAGAGGCAGTTTTTTTTGACATAAGAGATTAGCGTCCTTCTTCGTGAACTTGGATGTATTTACGGAAAATAAACGTGCCCAACGGCGTCACCAGCGCCATGCCGCCGATGATGAACCACATCATTTCCGGATGGCGCGCACCGACTTCGGGACAGTATTTCGCGAGCAGCCAGCCGGACGTGCCGCCAACAAAAAATTTCGCGAGAAAATACGGCAGCATCGAAAGCGCCATGTAGGATGCCTCTTGGCCTTTCGGCGCAATGGCGGCGGCGTATTCGTAAAGGCGCGGCGACCACAGCGCCTCGCCGACGGACAGCAGCGCGATGAAAAAGAAAATGGAAATGTAGAGCGGGTTCACCGGGCCGGTCACGCCGAGCCATTGATGGCCGATCAAATTGCCCAGCCAGCCGTCCGCGAGCGGCTTGAACCACGCCGCCGGCAGCGCGAGAAAGAAAACCGACAGCGAGGAAATCAAACTGCCGACCGTCACCATGCGGTAGGCGGTG
>CAIOUK010000073.1 GCA_903861445.1 uncultured Verrucomicrobia subdivision 3 bacterium | reverse complement strand
GAATGAAATAATTCAATGGCCGGCGGGCGACTTCACCCTCCCGGCCGCCGTGGCGTTGAACCCGGCGTTGCCGCAGGCGACGGTGCGCCAGAAACTTTCCGCCGCGCTCGCGGCCAAGACCATCGTCCAGACCCGGAAGGGCGACGGCAAAATCCCCGGCACTTTCAAAGTGGTGAAGGTCACTACGGTTGGCAACTGAATGGCTGGTCGGTGGGGCGAGGCTCGCCAAGTTCGACGCCGGCGCAAGCCCATGACGTGCTTGGTCAAAAACGGGCTTGTCGCCGGGACGGGCGGAGTTACAGTGGAATCAATTATGAAAACGCTTCCGAGAAAATGCAAAGTCAGCGGACTCACGCTGATTGCATTATCACTTTTGTCTTTCACCTCATTTTCCGTGCATGCTGACACCAATATCATTGCCGTGCTGACAACCGCCGACGGTATTTCTTACACCAACGCACGGATTGACCGAACGACACCGGTTGAGGCGTTTGTTTGGTATGATGGCGGCATTGCTCGCGTTCCACTTACCAACCTACCGGAATCTCTGAAGCAAAAATATCCTTTCGATACTAACGCTGCCTCGCAATTTCTGGCAGCGGAAAAACAAAAGACAGCAAATCGTCGCGCTGCCGAAATCGCCGCTGCCGCTGCGCGGCAGGCGTGGCTGGAAAAGCAGGCGAAAAATGCCGGATGGATAAATATCATCGGCAGTGACAGACAAAAACCCAATCCACAATACACCGCCGTCATCAACGGCACTGCTACAAAGATTTATCTCAATAATCCGCCCAAAGGACTTGATGAGGAGGTTGGCTATTTTTCAATGAAGAAGATGCATGCCGAATCTGATTATGTGGTATCGGTTCTACAAGGCGACCGATTTAACGAAATGGTAGCCGTGCAAAATGGAAAAGCCGCTGAAGTATGGATGCCACGCGTGCGCGCCTTTGATACCGGCACAAAGTATTCGGGAATCCCAGTCTGGCAGTTCGTTCCTAAAAGCGATTAAAGGATGTTTCAAGCTTCATACGCTCTCTACGAAATTTTCTCGCCCGCCAGCGCATTTCGCGGTTTAATCTCCGCCACATAAAAAAGCAAAAAGCTTACGCCGCCGCCGGCGTGGTGGCTTCCCGGTTCCGCAGGAACTTCTGACAATAGCCCGCAGTTTCAACTGCGGGTAAAATTCGGGATTGCCAAAGTCCCAGCGGGACGGCTGAATAACGCCATGTCCTACTTAAGTGCCTATTTCCATTGCGTCTTCAGCACCAAGGAACGCCGTCCGCTCATCACACCGGAATTGCGTAATCGGATTTGGCCGTTCCTCGGCGGCATCGCCCGCCAGAATAAAATGAAGGCCATTGAGGTTGGCGGAGTGGCAGATCACGTTCACATCCTGCTTTCGTTGCCGTCCACGATGCCCGTTTCCAAGGCGATGCAATTGATCAAAGGCGGCTCGTCCAAATGGATTCACGAAACCTTTCCTGACCAACGCGCGTTTGCGTGGCAGGAAGAATACGGCGCGTTCAGCGTGAGCGTGTCGCAACTCGACAAAACCATTGAATATATTCGGGGACAGGAAGCGCATCACCGGAAGATGACGTTTCAAGAGGAATTTCTGGCGTTGCTGAAAAAACACCGCATCGAATATGACGAACGGTATTTGTGGAAATAATTCAGCCGTCCCGGCGGGACTCACTCCAATGCCACCGATGACCCGCAGTTGAAACTGCGGGCTATTGTCGGGATGTCCCGTTGGGACAAACCCAGACGGCGGATTTCATCGCGTTGTGCTAAAATTAAACGCCGGCATAAATTCATACCGTTCCTCTCTGTGAAATTTTCTCGCCCGGCGGCGCATTTCTCGGTTTAATCTCCGCCACATGAAAAAGCAAAAAGCTTACGCCGCCGCTGGCGTTGATATTGATCTCGGCAATAAAGTCAAAGCCACGCTGCCGCAATTGCTCGCCGCCACGCATCGCCGCGAGGTGCTCGGCAAGGTCGGGGGCTTCGGCGGCCT
>CAIOUK010000072.1 GCA_903861445.1 uncultured Verrucomicrobia subdivision 3 bacterium | reverse complement strand
TTATCCGACTGGCCGCGCTCGTGCCGCAGGTATTGCAGAAAATCTTCGACGAGCGTTTGCATCGCGGCAGGCTAACGGCAGGCGGATTCCACCCGCAACCACAAAGCTCAATTCACGGCTTCCCATAATTCGCGCATTTGCTACTCTTTCACATGGCTTTTAGCAAATTAGGTCTTTCCGAGAAAATTCTCGAAGGCGTCAAGGCGATGGGTTATGTGGATCCCACGCCCATTCAGCTCCGCGCGATTCCGCTCGTGCTGTCCGGCAAAGACGTCATCGGCAGCGCGCAGACCGGCACCGGCAAAACCGCCGCGTTCGCTTTGCCCATCCTCTCAAAACTCGGCACGCATAATCCCGTCGGCCCGCGTGTGCTCATCCTCGAACCCACGCGCGAACTCGCCGCGCAGGTCGAGACCGCCATCCGCGATTATGCGCGCTTCACGGATTTGAAAGTCTGCGTCGTCTTCGGCGGCGTGGGCTATGGCAAACAAAATGACGAATTGAAAGCCGGCACGGACATCGTCGTCGCGACACCCGGACGGTTGCTCGACCATTTGGAACAAGGCACGTTGAAACTCGACAAGGTGGAATTTCTCGTCCTCGATGAAGCTGACCGGATGCTCGACATGGGGTTCCTGCCTGACGTCCGACGGCTCGTGGAGAAATGCCCCAAGCAACGCCACTCCGCACTGTTTTCCGCCACCGTTCCACCGCAGATCGAAACGCTCATTCAATGGGCAATGCACGAACCGGAGACCATCGAAATCGGCGCGCGCCGTTCGCCGGCGGAATCCGTGAAGCACGTCATTTATCCCGTGTCCGACACGCAGAAAACCGACCTACTGCTCGAACTGCTCAAGCGCGTGAACTACGATTCCGTCATCGTTTTCTGCCGCACCAAACACGGCGCAGACCGTTGCGCCGCGCTGCTCAAGCGCGAGAATCATGCCGTGGCCGTGCTGCATTCCAACCGCACGCAAAAGGAACGCGAACAGGCCTTGCAAGGTTTTCGCGACGGCAAATTTGAAGTGCTTGTGGCCACCGACATCGCCGCGCGCGGACTGGACATCGCGGACGTGAGCCACGTCGTGAACTACGACGTGCCGCAGCATCAGGAAGATTATATTCACCGCATCGGGCGCACGGGTCGCGCAGCGGCCACCGGCGACGCCTTCACCATCATGGTGGCCGAAGATGCGCCGCACGTGTTCGCCATCGAACGCTTCATCAGCCAGAAAATCCCGCGCGTGAAGCTGGAGAATTTCGATTACCGCTACACCGCGTTGTTTGAAGAGCCAAAGGCCGGCGCACCCGCTGGCTTCCCCGGCAAAGTGCGCGGCGGCCGCGTCCACGGCGGCTACCACTTCGCGCCCGGCGGACGGAGACGGTAAATTTCCCGCAACGGAATCCGGCGGGCGGTGTTGAAAAATATATGAGTGAACCAGCCAAAAGATCCGCAACGGAAAAAATTATGGTCTGGTTAGCGGTTTTTTTATTTGTGGTCTTGCTGGTGGCCATTGCCGTTCCTAATTTCGTTAAAGCTCGCGTTTCTAATGGTAACCCTTGCATCCGTATGCTCCGTCAGATTGATGCCGCCGCCAATCAGTTCGCGCTGGAAAAGAACTTAAAAACCGGTGACCCCATTAATTTTCCAAACGATCTGACGCCTTACATCAAGCTTACATTACCAGCGCAGGAAAAATTCCTAGTTGTCCGCACGGTGGCATTTATTCCATCAAAAAAGTTGGCGATACACCAACCTGCTCGCTCGGCTCCACCGTCACGCCCGCGCACGTTTTACCGTAAATTCCGCAGCAGCGGATTTCCCGCCGATTACCGCGCCGCCTCGAAACGCAAGCTGACCGGCCCCAGCAAACCGGATTCATGCGGGCCTTGCACCGGCAGTTTCTGCGCCATTTGCGTGACGCGTTGCGCCTTGGGCAGTTTGGCATCGCCAACAATACGGTTGGCCCAAACGTTGACCACTTCGATCTGAAGTTGATTGGTGCCGGCATGCATCGCGCCGGTCACGTCCACTTGGAACGGCGGTTTCCACAGGATGCCAAGATGCTGACCGTTGAGCGTCACGTCCGCGACATTGCGGAGCGATCCCAAATCCAAAATCACCCGCCGACCGGTAACCAGTGCATCCGCAGGCGCTTCAAAGTCTTTGAAGTAAGTGGCCGTGCCGGAAAAATATTTCACGCCCTCGTTGGTGACGCTCGTCCAGGAAACGAGCTGCTCAAAAGTCCAGGCCGGCGGCGCGCCAAGGTGCGGCGGAAATTTGACCAGCCAGGAACCGGTGATTTCGACTGGCGCGGCGGGCGGTGGCAATGCGGCGGGCGACGACGCTTGCAATTTTTCCGGCTGGCCTTCAAACACGACGAACACGCTGCCGCCCGACGGCAATTTCAATTTCACCCGCGTGCTGTTGGCACCGATTTCGTAATTTTCGCACGGCTGAATTTCGCCGGTGTCCGGCAGCCAGAAGTGCGGTTGTTTGCCGGTGACGCGGAAGACACATTCCGTGTCCATCGGATTGAGCCCCTTGTTGCTGACGAAATAAATGTCGGCAGCCGCCGTGCGCCGGTGAAAATAATCCAAGTCCGCGTTGTTGTCCGTGGTGCTGCAAACAAAGTCGGGAATGATTTTATGCTGCTGCAAAATTTCGCGGACGCGGTTGCGATCCCAGACAATCAAGCCTTTGTCGTAGGCGCGTTCGCGCACTTTTTCGCCGTCGCAATCGCCCCAAAGCTGCGTGGCGAGCGACTGGATTTCCATGTCGTATTGCGGATAGCCGGTCAAACCAGAAGCGTGAACGGGCTTGGGGCCGAGGACGATGGCACCGGCGCGGACAAAGCTCTCGATTTTCTTCAACACGACCAACGGCATATCGTCGCGGTCGGGCAGAACGAGCACGGCGTAGCTCATTTCATTCGGCAACGTCAACCGGCCGTCCTTCACGGTCATGCGCGTGAGGATGACCTCGGAATTAACCACGTCGTAATCGTAGCCGTCACCCAGCACATTGGCGGGCGCGGGATTGGTGCGGAAGCAATGCTGGCAAATCTCACCGTCCACACGCTGGGGCTTGGTGTCAATGCGGCGGGCGGCCACCAGATTCGGCGCGTCGTCGCCGTAGTAAAAACAGGCATCGGCCACGGACAAACCTTGTTGCAGCATATAGCAGCAGCGGTCGAGATAGGCGAAGAACGGCGCGGACATCGGCCACCAAGTCGTGTTGACGTTGACGTGTTCGCCGGCGTGATAGCAATTGCCCGGCAGCCCGGCGGCCGGCGGATTGTGCGCGAAGTTGTGAATCGTCATCCGGTTCATGCCGTCGCAAAACGCGGTGTCGGCCAAGCGTTTCAATTCAAACGGGCCGTCCTGCCAACTGCGCCAGCCGGTGAAGGATTCGGCGTCCGCGTATTTCAGGCCGTAGATATGGGCGGCGGAAGCGGCTTCCTTGGTGACCCAGTTTTTGCGGGTGTTCCAAAATTCGCCGCGCGGAATATCCATGGCACCGAGTGCGCGCAACACTTCCGGACGAGGATAGCCGCCGTGACCGGGTTCGCCGGCGATTTGCAAACCGCGTTCGTGCAGTAGTTTTTTGGCGACGAGATAATGCCGGTCGAGCCACAGGTCGCTGACGGTTTCACGGTAGTCGTGCAAAAACCGTTCGGCCAGTTCCGGATTGGTAAACTTTTGTCCCGCCAACACGGGCAGATACGGAGTAATATCGTAACCGCGATATTGTTTGAATTCCGCCGGGAAATTGTCCGTCCAGTCCGCGATACCGCCGGTTTTCTGCGGCGGATTCAGCTCGATGCTGTCTTCCTGAAAAAATTTCAGCGCCGAAAAATTTTCGCCATGCGGAAACAGCCGCTGAAAAATATTTTCGTAATTCCGCTGCTCCGCGCCGGCATCCATGTGATCCACCATCAAGCCACGCGAATTGGGACTGGGCACGACGAGCTGCTGGCCGGTGGTCGCACAGACGAGGCGTAACACGGTCCATTCGCCCGGCGGCACGTCCCATTGCAATTCGCCGGCGGCATTGACTTTGTCGGTCAGGTTCAACACCGAGGCGACAGAGGGAATTATTTTTTGGGCGGACGCCGGGAACGCTATGACGGCCACTTCGCGATGATAGAGCGGCAAGCCGTCGGCGGCCTTGACCGCGCGGTTCGCCGGGAACGCCAACGGCTGCGAAATTTTGGCCGGCCCGGAAAAATTGGTGGCGCTGACATACAATGCCTTAATGGCGTCCTTCGGCTCGACCCAACTGCCGCCCTCGTTCCAACTGCTGGAGGAGATCAGGCCGAGATTCAAACCCAACCGCGCCGCTTCCTTGTCCGCATGGCGGATGGAGGCCACGGATTCCGGACTCAGATACGCCGGGCCGACCGGCACGGGCATGTCCGGATTCGGCGTGGTCAGGCCGATATCCCAGATTTCCGCGCCGGACATTCCCTTGGCTTTCATCTCTTCCAGCTCATGGGTGAGCTGGGCGCGATCCACGTTGCCGTTGAGCCAGACCCAATAGGCACCGGGACGCGCGTCAATTGGCGGATTGATAAATTGCGCCGGCGAAAGTTCCGACGACTTGGCGCAGACCGAAAATAAAACGGCGGCTAGGAATATAATTTTTTTCATATTGCTTGGGTCATAAATTGGTTTCTACGATTTTCAGCGCCGCCTGCATCCAACCGCACGCGTAGGCCATGCCGGCGTGCCACGGCGCGGCGCACGTCATTTGCGGCGCATGATCGGGAATCAGCACGCCGGTAAAACCATTCCGCTTGAGAATCCGCAGCACACGCAGCATGTCAATATCGCCTTCGTCCACGAAAGTTTCCTGATAATGCGGCGCTTTGCCACGCACGTTGCGGAAATGGACGTAGGCCAGCTTGCGTTGGCGACTGTAGGTTTCAACCGCGTCGTAAATATTTCCTTCCGGCATCTCTGCCAGCGTGCCGAGACAAAATTCCAGCGCGTTGCGCGGGCTCGGGCGGCGGTCAATGAGCTTCTGGTAAAGCTGCGGCTGATTCACCAAGCGCGGCTGGCCGCGCACGGTCGGCGTCGGCGGATCATCTGGATGTGCCGCCAGCGTGACGCCCGCTTCCTCGGCCACCGGAATCAGCGCATCCAAAAACTCACCATGCCGCCGCCATAATTCTTCGGCGGTGATGGGCGCGAGGTTTCCGGCTGGCGCATTTTTGTCATAGACCATGTTCCAAATCATGCCTTTGGGAATGGGCTTATCGTAAGCGCCGTCCATCCCGACCACTTCAGCACCGCCACGTCCCCACGCGCCTTTCACACGCCCCGCGACGCCGGCGAGCGAGAAGTTGTAGCCGATAACCGGAATGCCCACGCGCCCGACCGTGCGGATGATGGTTTTAAGATTTTCCAGTTGCTGCGCTTTCTTCGGGCCATCGAGCAACACATCGTGCCAGTGCGCCGGATCAAAATTTTCAATCGCTTCAATCTGCAAACCGTGCGCCGCCGCTTCCTTTTGAATGGTGGCAATTTCCTCAAACGTCCAAAGTTGGTCGGGATCGCCGGCGAGACCCCAGCCCGCATCGTCGCCCAAGGGCTGGTCGCCGGGCTGATTGCGGCGCGAGGAACGGAAATAATCCACGAGGTGAATCACCAGATGCGTCGCGCCGCATTGCCGCGCGAAACGAAAGTGTTCCGCGTTGAGCTGGTGCCGGTAAAGCCCGAAACCGAGTTTCATAAATTAAAAGCCGATGCTGACGCCACCGTCCACCGGCAGCACAGCGCCGGTGACAAATTTCGCCGCCGGCGAACACAAATAAACCGCCGCCCAGCCGATGTCGTCCGCATCCCCGAATTTTCCCATCGGCGTGCGGCTGATGATTTTCGCGCGCCGCGCCGGGTCGTCCGCCATCACCTTGCGCGTCATGTCGGAATCAATCCAACCGGGCGCGATGGCGTTGATGCGGACGTTATCCACGGAAACTTCAGTAGCCAACGTGCGCACCATGCCGAGGTAAGCGCTCTTGGCGGCGGCGTAGGCGATGACTTTCGAGAGGCCAAACAGCGAGGCCATCGAGGCGATGAAAATGACGTTGCCATGCTTCCGTTCAATCATTCCCGGCAAGACCGCGCGCGTGAGCGCATGCGCGCCGATGACGTGCGTGTTGAGGACGGTGAGAAACTCTTCGGGGCTGGTGTCGACGGCGAGCTTCTTGAGATGAATCCCGGCGTTGTTGATCAGAATGCTCAGCGGTGCGCCGGCAGCACGGGTGGCGGCGGCAACCAATTCGCCCGCCTTGCCATGTTCGGTCACATCGTGGCGGACGTAACTCGCCGAGGCACCAAGCGCAGCCACGGCTTTTTTCAATTCCTCTTCGCGCCGGCCAGCGAGCACAACTTTGGCACCGGACGCCACGAAACTTCGGGACATGCCAAAACCGAGACCGGTGGCACCGCCGGTGATGAGCGCCACTTCACCGTCCAGACGAAACGGCGTGATTGAGGGATTGGAGGATTCCATATTTTTAAAAAGCGACGATGTTAAAATTCTATTTTTGATGGCGTTGCGTGCCTGCAAATCCGACGCAAATTAGTCACGCCGGACAAAAATTAATTCTGTTCCAGTCCACGCGGTGTGTCACGATGAAAACCATTGGCCGCATGGCAGGGGCATCGTAGATGCCATTATTTTTCCGATGGATAAAGGTTTGTGGGCAGCCCGGCGGCTACGGCGTTCACGACCGCAACAAAAATGATGACAAGAGACCCTTGTGGAATAAGCGTAAAACGTATTTCATTTTTGCGGGCTTAACTCTCCCTGCGTTTCGCCCGGCAACAGTTTCTTCAAAAGCCCGACATCAAATTCTGCGCGCGGCGCGAAGGCCGGAGAAACCACATAGCGCAGCAGGCTGTGCAACAGTTGCCGCGCTTCGGGATGTTCTTGAAGGGCTGGCAAGTCGCTGGCGCAAACCAGCAACTTACCTTGGCCAACTTTCGCTTCAAAGAGCAGTCCGAGTTTGTGATTGCGGGCGAAGTTGTCAATGACCTGAATAATGGGTCGGTAATCCGCCGGAGTTTCATCTAAAACAATGGGCCGCGAATTTTTGACAATCTGCCACCACTGCCAGTTGCTGTGGAACTCGGTGGGGAACTCCGCCAGCGCGGGATGCTTCGGGTCGCACAGAAAACCTTGTGTGCCGGGCGCCGGTTCGATCCCTTGCGCGATGGCTCCTTTGGAAAACATTGCCCAGCACCAGAAGTCGGTCGGGAACGCGCCGCCCACGCTGTGCTTCATATCGTTGTTCGGAGAGAACAACAAAACCTTGCCGCCATCCGACAAAAATTTCAGCGTCGCTTCGTCGAGGCGATTCGTAACCACCACGTCTTTCGGGATGCTGTTGTCCGCTTTTGGCGGATACACCCAAATGTCGTATGTGTTCCACGCAGTCTGCGAAATCCCATCAATCCAGACTCTCACTTGAATTTTTTGCGGAGTCATGAGTGTATCCAAAGGAACGCCAATCTGGCCGATAGAAGTCAACCCTCCCTGCTTAATTAGCTTCGAATCTATTACACCTTCAGAACACACCAGCGTTGATCTATAAACAGCTCTTTTAACATCACTACCATTATCAATAATTTGCCATTTCACGCGGGCATTCGTGATGTTCGACGGGCCATAATTCGCGACTTTGATTTCTGCCGTGAAAGTTTCATCCGCAGTCCAAGTGTATTTCGGCATCTCGATCAGCAGCACGACCGGGGAACAAAACTGCCGCCATTTCTCCGGCGTCGTGATGCCTTTATTTTCCATGAAATCGTTCAGCATCCCGACCAGCGCCGTGCCCTGACCCGGAAAATCCTGGATGTCCAGCCATTGAAAACCGCCAAAGCCCGGCGTGCGCAAAGCCGCCTCGATGTCCTCGCGCTGGCAGATGGCCGCGAGCGCGCCGGAGGCCCGCATGAAATCGGGCGCGAAATCCAGCATATTGGCCTTCTTCAAGCGCTCCTGAAAAATTTCCAGATTGCGCGCCCGCATCACGCCCGTGTATTTGGGGATTTCGCTAAAATCCGGCGTGACTTCAAACTCGGCTATTTCATGCCCGATGACCGGCACCGGCACGTCCTTGATGGAATCGAAATAATTGACGAGCGTCGAGGGTGGCTGGTTGTAAATGTAGCCGCCGCCAGCCATATCGCCTGAAAAATAAGCGCCGCGCACCGGCAGAGTTTTTCCAGTCTTGTGCGTCACCCAAAAATCGTCGCCTTCAGCATAAGTGGGGTTCCAGTGATTGTTGTTTGATCCCTGGGCGTAGAGATGGCGCGGGTCGCGTTTTTTGAAGCGCGCCACCAAATCATACATCGCCGGGCTGCGACCAAGCTCGTTGCCCAGCGTGAACATCACAAACGAGGGATGGTTGCCAAATTGCCGGAAAATCAAATCTGCCTCACGCACCGCGTAATCGTAGAGCGAGGCTTTGGGATCCGCCGGAACGTCGAGGTAATCAATATTGCGCTTGGCCGCCTCCGTGCTTTCCGACGCATTGAACGCGCTGCGCTTGTTCGGTAGCTCCACCTGAAAATAAAATCCCAGTTCGTCCGCCGCCGCGAACGCCGCCTCGGGCGGACACCACGAATGAAAACGAACGTGGTTGAGTCCCCAGTCCTTGAGAATTCCCAAAACGCGGAGCCAGCCGGCCTTGTCCATCGGCGGATAACCGGTCAGCGGATAATTGGCGCAATCCAACCGCCCGCGCAGAAATGCCGTCCGCCCGTTGATAGCGAAACGTTGGCCGTCGCGTTTGAAATCGCGCAGGCCAAAACTGACCGATTGTTGATCGGCAAAAAGTTGTCCGTAGGTAGTGGCCGACAATTGCAAATTCAGCCGCAACATGGCCGGCTGAAATTCATCCCACAACGGCGCGGCTTCGCCGGGTTGATAAACAAACTCGACCACGGTGCGCGCATTCGTCGCCGACACAGCAATGGATTGTGCAACGAAATCTGCAGGTTTGGCGATATTGAAGCTGCGGCAGTTGACAGTGAGCTTTCCTTGCGCCAGTTGACCTGTGCTGTTACCCACGACCACGCGGACGCGCGCCTGTTTTTTATCCGCGTCGGGATAGACTTGGACATCTTCAATCCACACAGGATCTGTGACGCGCAATTCGATGCGGCCGATGATGCCATTCCAATTTGATTGCGTCCGCTCGTCCACCGCGTGCGCCGGCCCGACGGGCGGCAGTTTGGCGTTGTCCACCAGCACGATAATCGTGTGGCGACCGGGCGTCAGCACGCGGGTGAGATCAAAAATTTGCTGGGCGCTGAGCGTATCCTCGCCGCCGCAATCTTGGTCATCCACCCACACGTGGGTATTTTTGGTCCGCTCCAGCATCAGTGTGATGCGCTTGCCTTGCCAAGTTTCGGGAATCACGACCTCGCGCTGATACCACGCCGGACCTTTCCAATACCAGACCCGCGAGAGCCGATCCACCGCGTGTTCGTCCTTGAAAATGCCTTTGTGATTGGTGTCGGTCGTGCCCGGCAGCGTGACCGAGTCCTCCAATTTTTCTGCGAACCACTTTTTCTCAACACCAATATTTTTCGGGTCGAGCTGGAACCGCCAAGTCCCGGCCAGCGAAAGCGAACTGTCCGATTGCCCGGTCGCCGCACCAACCTCATGGGCCAGCCCCACCAATACGACCAGAAACATCCAGAGCCGAATCTGACAACGTGATAATTCCATTATTTCAGGAGGTAAAAACCCATGCGGTTGGTGACTATGTTGGCGATGTTTGTGGAGAGATTGCCGCTGCCATCGTAGGTGCCCGTGCAGTTGGTCTGCCATTGGCTTATCGGCTGTGCCAGGTTCGTGCTTTGCAGCAAGGTCCATGAGCCGCCCGGTGTTCCGTTCGTCACCACCAGCCCCAACATTCTCCCGCTTATGCTGACACCCTTGAACTTCCCAGGCGTGGCAGCGCCATTGACATTCAAGGTCAAAAACTGCCAGCTTGGCGTGGCCCACACGTTGGTCGAAGCATTCGTCGCCCGGAAGGCGTAATAGTATTTCGTTCCAGGCGACAACCCGCTGACCTGATACGCGATGTTAGTCAGCGCCACATTGGTCCAGGAACCAACGGATGCACTATTCGTCCACGCGCCAGCATTGGTTCCACCGTTAGTGGTGCCCCAGTAAACGGTCACTGCATAGTTTGTGACGGGAACCGACATGGCCGCATTCAGCGTGGCGGAATTAGTCGTAATGCCGGTCGGAGCCAGGTTCGCGATGGGTGCAGATAACCAGAATGATGTGACCGGACTCGGCGTATTGAAGAATGAGTTAGAAGCCATGTTCATGTAACAAGCCCAGACCCAGTTGGACGAACGAGCCACACCCTCGATGCGAACTTCATCAATCGAACCAGCAAAAGAAGAATAGCCAAGCCCGATGCAATATGGGTGGCCAAAATAATAATTGTTGTCAGGATAAACTGAAGACTGAAGAGACCCATTTATGTAAAAATTATTGTTGGTTCCGGAATGCGTCGCCATCATATGCTGAAATGAACCATCCGGAACACTATCTGCGCAGGCTACAATGTTGTCAGCTTGCAGCAAACTCCACCGCGAATTTGCCCCCCCCGCAATACCGTAATAATTATTAGCACACACGAGATTGACCCAATGAAGAGAGGCGGTGGGTTTCGCCCACGCTTGCATAGTCCAGTCTCCAGCAGATATGTCCAAGCTGTTATTCTTGTTCGGCAGGTCGATATATTGCCCTGATGCTGCATATATTCCTCCGCCCACCGCTCCTTGAGCGGCTGTAGCTGAAAAGTTAGTGCCGTTGTTCTTGTTACTTGTCGAATCTAACACCGAAAGGCTTGCACCGGCCGGAAAATGCCAGACCCCTCTAAAGGTGCTATCCCAAGTCGCGCCATTAGTGGTATAAGCCGGCTGATTAGTCTGTGAAATATTCCCCCACTTCGCCCAAATGGAGCAGTTACTATTGAACCGTGGCACTTGCACCCAGACATTGGCACTGGCGCCGGACCAACTTTCAATTTCGTAGTTCAAGTTAGTCAGCCCGGTGCTGTCAGTGAACCGCAGGTCATAGCCGTTGGTCGTCAGAAAGGTGCCAAAGTCGAATGTGGCTCCCGCCATGCCGTTGCTGAGCACCACCAGCAGCGGGAAGTTGGTTAAGGTCTCGGCCCGATTGTAGTTGGTAAAAGAAATCTGCATGTTGTATCCAGAACCGCCGTTGGCCGGCACGGCGCTGAAGCTGGTGGCGGCAGCCGACCAAGCCTGACCGGTTACGTTGGTTACAAAGCAGCGGTAAAAATAAGTTTTGTTGGTGGCGAGTCCGGTCACCGTGGCTGAAAATACCGTCCCCTCGGACACGGTGCCCGCAGTCTGGATCGCATCCCACGCATTGGGACTGTTGGTGCCGGCATCATGATCACCCCAGCAAAACCAGGCGTTTGCTCCGCCTCCGGCCGTCAGCAACCCTTGCAGGGCGGCGGAAGTCGCCGTCTGCTTGATTACGCCACCCGCATTGTTGACACTCGGCGGGCCGAGGACGGTGACGAGCACATTGGTGTAGGATGCGCCATAAAAATTGGTCCAGGTATTAAATGTCCAGGTCGGATCACCCCACATGAACATCGCGCCCGGAATGGCGGGATCCCAAAAAAGATTTCGGTCCATGACGGGCGCGGCCGCCACTTGCAAGACATAGACTCCCGGAGCAGAAAACGAAGCGGTGCAGCTGGCGTTGGTCGGATTACTAAAGCTGACCGTGCCCGGTCCCTGCGCAACCGACCACGCGTAGTGTAGATTCCATCCACTCAGATCGGATGCGGCCACGTTCAGAACCACGTTGGTAGCCGCCGCCATGCCGACGGCGGAAGGCGTCGCCGACGCCACGGAGAACTGCACGAAACTGTTCACGGCCGGCAAATTGTTGACGTTGGCCTGGAGCGCCGCAATTAACCCGGCACAACCATTAGATTGGCCAGTCGTTTCCATATTATACAGCGTGGGCAGCAGTTGGGCGGCTTCGGTGCCGTAGGTCTGGTAAGCTTGCGTCAACCTGCCGGCACCATCGAATGTTATCCCGGAGTCGGTCGTCACTGCGAGTGCGGCCAAGCCTTCAGGGACTCCGAATTTGGCCAGACACGCGAGCGCGTCGGCCTCCGCGCCGTCCCACATCGGGTCGGCTTGTGCCATCTTGCTCCCGACCACCATCAGCGCCGGAGCCACCGCCTGCACATCCTGCCAGCTTAACTGATTTTTGAGAAAAGGACCTATTTGAGATTGCTCCATTCGATCTGGTTGTCCCAGCAATCCGGCATTGACCGCCGGATACAACAGATCCACGCTTTGAGCGATGGTATTGTTGGCGAGCGTATTGAACAGGAGGTGAGCCAGATAACCGTTGCCCCAGCCGCAGGGATCATTCCAGTTGATTGATACCAATGGATCCGGTGAGGCGTAGGTGGTGAACGCCGTCATGATGTTCGTCAACTGCGGCAGGGCCGCCGTGCCCAATTGGTCCAGCGCATTATTTGCGTTGAAGCGCACCCACACATCAGTGTCATACATCCGCGCCGCCAATGCGTTAAGCGCATTTGTGCACTTCATGCTGCCGAGCGCGTCGCAGGCTGCTTCGCGCGTCCACGGATTGCTGTTGGTCGTCAACATAATCAGCGTCGGCGCAACCGCGTTGCTGATTGCTGCGTTGGTCGCGCACAGGGCGGCCAGTTGCTGCGCCGCCGCATGACGCACTGTCGGCTGATACTCGCTCAAATTGGCGATGAGTTGGTTCGTGGTATAGCTCGACACGTTCGCGAGCCATTGCCCCGCCCAGACTGCATTGGACACGGCGGCATCGGTAAGGTAATTCGACGGGTTGGCGTTCTTGCCGGTGATGTAGAGCGCCTGCTTGGGCGCGGACAGGAACAGCGCATTCCATGCGGTGGGATCCAAGAAGCCTTGATAGTCTTCATAGCCCCAGTAGTCTGAAGTCGTGCTGATTGTGTCACTGGTGCAATCGTAAGCAAAAGAACCATCACAACGGCGAGCCAGTTCCAATTGCCAACGGGCGTTGGCGGAAAAGGCGGCCGCAGCGTTGGTGCCGCCCATGACTGTGCCCAGCGTGTCCCAGCACAAGCCCCAACCCGAGCCGTTATGTCCGGTTTCCCGGGAATAGTAAGACGCCAGGCTCATCCGCGTGAAATACTGGGCTTGAGTCGTTTGATTGCTCAACACCCCAAAGAACAAGGCGGCCAAACCATCCTTGCCGACCGGATGATAATTATCCCAATACGGTGGCATTTCCCCATAAGGAACCATGCCCTTTTGGACATAGTAGCCGTAAAAATTAATGGAGCGATTAATGGCCGGCTGGAATTCCGGGTTGTTCACGATGCTCGGAATACCAGTCTTCTGGGCTACCGCCATGGCCAACTTGCAAAGCAAACCGCAGGCATTGACCGGGCCATAGCCCGAACCATAACCATGCACTCCGGCGGCCACATGATAAGGCATAACTTTCGCGCCACCATGACCGTAACAGCCCCACATCGTATCACTTTTGGCGAGCCCCACGATATATTGCGTCAACGCATTGGTCACCTGTGAATCGTGGGTCACCATATAATACTCAGCGAGCAACAGCCCATTGTATCCCATGGTCCAGGTATCATCCCCGCCCCCCACGCCCTGATAAGTCGGCCATCCCAACACGAGGTTCGCCGGCGCAATCGAGCGCGCATAACTCTGCACTTGAGGCAGGTAATTGGTGTTACCACTGGCTAATAATGCTAAAGCCTGCGAACCCCCATTCCGCTGGCTGATCACATTCAAGGCATTGGACAGAATCAACGCCGACTTAGGGCAGTTATACGGCGCAGTGCCGCTGTAGGCCATGTTGGTCATCCGCAACTGAATGGTAAAATTCATGTTGGTGCTGACGCCGTAGCGGTTCACCAGAAAACTAAGTTTGCCGTTGCCGGCCTCGGCGGCGGTGATGGCGTTGCCCAGCACAATGCGCGAATCATTCGTAAAGAGCGGTGCCGGCGGCAATCCGGCCGCCACCCCCAAAATGACATCGTTGGTTTGGAGGAAGCCAACCGCCGGCGTGTTGGTGCCCACCGAGGTGACCAGAATCTGCCAGGGTGCAATGGAAGTAAATTGATCCAGTGAACTCGGACCCAATGCGTAAATCCAGCCGCGCAGTCCCGTGGGTCCCAAGTTGTAGGTAAAAAATTGGCCACCCATGTAGTATTGGCTATTGGTGTAGACCGTGAAGCGGTTGGTGCCCACCGTGAGATCCGGCGCCGACTGCGCCACCGCCATCGACGCCATGCTGAAAACGAACAAGCACGCGGACAGAAAACTTTTACGACAGGCAACTTGCATCCCGCCACTATCCATCCGAAATATGCTCCTATCAATCCGGTTTTTCATATTTCGTTTCACGGTTCACTCGGCCATTTTATTTCGCCCGCGCGGGAACCGATGAACTATTAAACCGATACGCCCCAGACGAAACAGAAAACACGGCGCAACCACTTTCCTGACCGAGATAGAAAACGCCCTCGGCACTTGCGGCGGGGCTGGAGCCTTCGCGCACGTCGTCCACTTTCGCGGCGGGAATGAAAACTTTCGCGGTCGTATTCGGCGGAATTTCCACGTCGAACGTCGCGGTGTTCCCCGTGCGGGCCCAGTTGCATACGATGTTGCCATAATACGAACCGCTGCTGGTGTTCGCGTAAGTCAAATCACCGACAAGGCTGGGCTTGAGGAGAAACTGCTGCATTCCCCAAGCCGATGGGTCAGGCCGGATGCCGCCAATCGCCTTGATGAAATAACCGGCGATGCCCGTGTAACAAGTGTGGATGCGGCTGAACAAGTCTTCCCCCTTCCAATATTCCGGCCACGTCGTCTCGCCGGATTTCAGAAAGAAGCCGTAACTCGGAGCTTCCGTTCGCGCCAAACTCGGGAACAGGAGATCAGCACGCTCCGCATCTTCAACGATGAACTTCAGCAGAATGGGCAGACCGGAACTGCCCGTGTCGAGATAGCCTTTGCGGTTAATCTCATCCGCGAAATTCTTGAACACCGCCGCGCGTTCGCTCGCCGGCGTAATGCCAGTGTAGAGCGGGAAGGCCATCGCCAGTTGCCGTCCGTCAATGTAGGTCTTACTGTCCGCATTAAAAAAGTGGCGGTGAACATTCTTCCGCAACTCCTCCAGCCGCGCCGAATAAATTTTTACATCTTCCGGATTGCCCAAAATTTTTGCCGACTCAACCAACACTCCGAGGCCGTAAGCATACACACCGTTGTTGAACAACTGCGCCGCTGGCGTGTTGCCATATTCGCTGCCGTGCGGCGTCGCCCAGTCGCCGAGAAACCGCGCTGCGCCGGCGTAGTTCGTCAGCACGCCTTCGGCTGAAACCGCGTGGTTCAAGTAATCCAGCCATTTTTTCATTGGCGAATAAGCTTCCGCCAAAAATCGCCGGTCGCCGTAAGCTTTGTAAAACTCCCAGCTCAAGGTGATCGGTGCACTGCTCCAAAGCGTGCCGCCCGCACCTTTGTAGACCTGCGGCGCGATGGTGTTGACGAAACCGTCCGCGCGCTGCACGTCAAACCAGTCGCGCGCGGCCTTGCGATAATACGGCGCGGATTCAAAGTTCGGCATGCCGCAGCCCCAGGTGCAGGCCAGCGCGACCTCGCCGTAACCAAACCGCTCGCGATGCGGACAATCCATGGTCACGCCGTTGACAGTGCACGCCAGATAAGTCCGCAAGTCGGTTTCATAAATCTGGTTGAAGAGTTCCTTTGAGCAATTAAAGCTCCCGATCCGTTTGCGGTCGTTCGTGACGATGTAACAACGCAGGTCTTTCAAATCCGGTTTGTAAGAAAGCCCGGCAACGGTGATCCAGCGCCCGGCGCAGTAGTTGAAGCGATGGCGAAATGTGCCAGTGCCGTTGGTGTTGTAGATGTATCGGCTTTCCTGCTTGAAATCAATTTTGGTTCCCGGCCGGTTGGCGGTCAGAAATTTCACCACTTCCCCAGCCTTGCCGTTACGCAAATCGAACTCAATCCACCCGGTAAAGTTCCGGCCCAGATCGAAAGTGTATTCGCCATTCGTTTCTGTCATGGATACCGGCTTCAACATTTCAATCTTGCGGTCCGGCTCCTGCATCGTCGCGGACAGGATGATGGATTTCTGATAGACAGACGCGTTGCTCCAGCCGCTGTCATCGTAAGCGGGCTGATTCCAGTCCGGCACCTCGCGCCGGGCGTCAACTAGTTCGCCGCCGTATTCTCCTTTGCCGCCGCCCTTCCAAAGTCCGAGATTTTCGCTGGAACTGATTCGGCATTTCCAGCTCGCGTCCGAGTGCAGCTTCATGTCATTTGATAAGTTGACCTGACAATTAAAGATGGAGTCCTGTTTCCAGATTTTTTTGCCATAAGAACCATCGGCCCGCGCCCAGCCCGGTCCGGTCCAGACCGCGATCACGTTGTCACCCGCGCGCAGCTTGCTCGTGATGTCGTAGGTGACGTAGATGACGCGCTTCTCCAAGTCCGTGATTTCGGGCGTGAGCACGCGGTCACCGATCCGCTCGCCATTCACATACAACTCGTGGTAACCAATCGAAGCGAGATAAACAAACGCGGAAGCCGGCACGTCCTTCAAGGAAAAACTTTTTCGATACCAGATGTGCTTGACATTGTCGGCTTCCTTGAACCGAATCCAATCGCCTTCCCAATCCGCCGGCTGAAGCAGACCGATGGAAAACCGCGCCGGCGCACTCCATTCCGTCGGGTTGCCATCTTTGTCCCAAACCCGCACTTTCCAGAAACAGGTCTGCCCTGAAGTCAGCGGCGTGCCGCCATATTCAAAGTTCACCGAATTGGCAGACGTAATTTTGCCCGAATCCCACAAAACTTTTTTCGCTGCCGCCGCCCCGGTTGCCGTTTCCACGATAATCTGGCAAGCCGTCTGCCGCTGCCCGCGCGTTTTCGCAGCGTCCACCAGCTTCCAACTGAAGCGCGGCAATGGCGTGTCAATGCCCGGCGGCTCGGCCAGATACTCACACCGCAAGTCGGTCACGGAAACGGTTGCACCAGCAGCGACCGAACACATGGCCACCAGCAAGACGCTAATCGCCAATATTTTTGAAAGCTGTGATGCCATAAAAATCTATTTTTAATCAAGTTTCACCGAAGCTGCCGGCGCATTACTTCGTTGAGCACTTTCTCCATTTCCGTTTGGTTTCATTTACGGTCTTTAACTCTGCTGCCATCCGCGCCGTCATACCAGCCACAAAAGGCTCCATCCGCCTGACCTGTTTTCCGGAACGGATTCAATGTTTGTTCATGCCGCCTTTTATAAAACATTTTGTGCGTTATCTAGGACAGCTCTTTTTTAAATATTGAGCGATGTTTCATGGGCGAACAGGCAGATGATCTCCGCTATCGGCGAAGGTTGGGAAACAGGTAAAATTATGCTTTGTCGGAACTTCCCAATAAGGGATGAAGCTGTAGTTGGGTTCGCCTTCGATGGAGAAGTGCAGCGGCTGCCCCGCTTTGGGTTTGATGCGGTTCAGGAGACTGGCGCTATCGCAGGCAAAATGCGCTTCCGGGCTGTCCGCGCCGGTGCCGACGGCCGCCAGCAAGATGGGACCGTATTGCAAGGCATAGCGCGGGTTTTTGGCGGTGGCTTCCTGACCGGTGTATTTCGTCATCTGTAATTCAGCCGGCAGCGTAAAAGTGATATTGTCGCCATCTTTCCACGTGCGCTCCAATGTAACATAGGTGCCGGGCACACCGGTTGCCACAAGTTGGTCGTTGACCAGAATCGGCATGGGTTTGGCCGCCCACGCCGGCACGCGCACGCGGATTTTTGATGCGGTGGGGGCAGCCAGTAAGAAGCGCAAGGCCACTTTGTTGTCGAATGGAAAACGGGTGGTCATCTGCACCTTGAGCGTCTGGCTGTTTTGTTGCCAGGTAATCTCCGAGGCGGCGAATAAATCAACATAGAGGCCGTCCGGGGCAATGGAATAAATATATTCCGGCAGCGACCCGATCATCCGTGTCCCTTGTCCTTCGCAGCAGGTGCCGATATCGTGGGGAATCTTGTCATCTTTGCGACCGACCAGATTGGCGTGGTAAAGAATGCCTTCATCCCCCAGCTGATTCGCCAGCGTGACATTGTAAATGGCTTTTTCGATCTCTTCGACATACTTGTCCTCATCGGGATAGAGCAGATGGAATCGCTGGCTCAAGCGCGCCATGAAAACGCTCCCGCAGAGTTCGCCGGTGCCGTGATAGAGATACGATTTCGGGGGACAAACTTTGCCTTCAATGATGGAGATACATCCGCCGATTTGTTCCCAGTCGTCGTGAAACAATTCCCAGCCACCTTTTGCGGCCTCCAGATATTTGCGTTCGCCGGTCGCACGATACAAATCCAGATAAGGCTCCAACGCGGTGAGCAGATAGCAGTGCGGCCGGTCATACGGATATTTCCAAATCGCCTTCAGATCACGTTTGGCTAACTGGTCCAGCCAGTAGTCTTCTTGAAAATAACGCTGCACCACCTGTAGATCCTCCGGTTTGCCAATGGGCGTGAAATAGACTCGGGTATCGGCGATCGTTCCCTGCTGCCCTTGGATCGGCCGACGCAACAGTTCGGGCAAATAGGGACTGTGATTGAACCAATCATAAAATCCGCGCAACAAAGGAAAGGCTTTAGGATTCCCGGCGTAGCCCGCTTCAATCAACCCATGCGTCACCCAGGCCCGGGTGTAGGCCGCGCGTTCCGAAGTGAAAATGGCGTCAGCCGGAAAAGCCATGATGTAGCCGTCAGGCCGACGGCACTCGGCAATCACATCCACAACTTCATTCATGCGCTGGCGCAGGGCGGCATCTTCCATCCAGCGCAGGGTGTTACCGGCTCCCATCAGGAAGCGGCCGGCGTTCTGACCAGCCAACATGGTATCCCAAAAATAGCTGGGCTTGCGCAGGCCTTTTGGATTCGACTTGCCGGCGCGCTCGCGGAAATCGCGCACCATTTCATCCACCGTGGCCGTGCTCATCAGATAGGTGATGTTGTTTTGCATCGCGGTCTTGAACAAACCTTCGCCGAGATGCACCCCGCCGAGCGGAGCTTGCGCTTGATAAGCCACTGGTTTCCATTGCGCGACCGGCAGGATGTTGCCGGGATTATCCGTCACCACTTCATCTTGCGGCCGACTTTTGCGGGTAAGATCCGTCACGCCCAAATTCCCCTTGAACGAATCGGCGACCGGACAGCCTTCGGCCACATTCGTGCCGCCCGACCAGACCTCGAACCGCATCAAGCAAAGTTTCTTGCCGTTCAAGCGGGTGGCGGTGAGGCGCACATAACGCCCCGCCGCGCGGTTGCCGGGGAATATGATGACGGCGTCTTCAGTGTTGGGAAAATCGGCACCAGTCTGATCAACCACGAGACTGGCGGTTCGAAACTCCGGATCGTCGGACGTCTCGATTTTGAAGCGGGCTGGAAAATTTTGAGTTTTGATCGGGCCCAGCCAGTTCCAATCGACGATGGGAAACAATTTAACTTTTTCGACGGGCAGCGACCGCTGCAAATCCACCTGCACCCAGCACACGGTATCTTGGTTCGTCACCGAAGGGCTCGCGTAGTTTTGCTTGGCCGGCCGGGCGACGCGCTCAACCCCCATCGGCCCATCGGCGGCCGCCTTCACATTGACGATATGGATAAATAAACCGGCAAAAATTAATAGCCAATATTTTCGGCGATAAATTGGCCTTACCTGGATTTGGCGGATTGGACGTGCGTTCATACGGTAGCGGTATTTATTTTGGATTGGCTGACGACGGATTCTTCTCTGCCGGTTTAAGTTCCTGAAGAATGACTTTGGCAACCTGCTGTGCCAGCAGGCTGTATCCGCCGGGCGAGAAGTGGACATTGTCTTCGGCTTGAAATTCCTTCTGATGCGGCTTCATCACTGAGTATAAATCATCCACCGTCACTTCATACTTCTTCATGACTTTCAACGCCGCTTCCCGATATTGGCGTTCAAGCTCCGGACTGATCACCACTTCTTTTTTGAAACGCTTGAGCATGGCCGTCTCGGGTTTTGGTGGAACTGGTGTGGTTGTCGCCCAAATCAGTTTGGCTCCGGTCTTCTTCATACGGACAACCAATATTTCGAGTCTTTGCGCATACGCTGCCGGCGATCGGTCGTCCGCTGCATACTGCCAGCCATACATGTCCCACACACCCCAGTTGAAGTGGATGACATCCCACTTGGTATCGCCCAGCCACCCATCTATTTTTATGACTCCGACCGCCGTGGACTCGCCATTGTCGCTGCTCTTGCCCACCACGGCCTTGCCCTCAAGGGCTTTGGCAACCGCCTTGCAATAGCCGCCGCAGATTGAGTCGCCGATGAGCAATACCTTGGGCAGATTATTGGGATTCGGTGGCAGCACCGCCGGTTTCGCAGATCTATCTTTCTCAAACGCAAACGTTGCCGTCGGCAACAGCGCGACCAGAAAAAACGTTGTGAATGATTTTAGTTTAATCATGGTTAATTTTGTTTTCATCCTTATTAACTTTTCATTTCGTAAAAAAGTTTTCCGGCTTCTGACTCCAGAATAGTCGCTCGGCATTGCCCCGGCAAATCTTGTCCTCGACTTCCTTCGGCAGCTTCAGTTCGTCAATCAGGGCAAACTCCGGCGCAGGCTTTGTTCCCCAGCTTAAGCGACCACAAGCCGCTGTCCGTGCCAAACAGTAACTTGTCGGCGTTGCGGCTGAAAAACTCCCGCGCGAATTTCTTGTCCTGGCCGATGACGCTCCGACCCACCGGCAAGCTAGGACAAGCTGCATGATTCAGAGCCGCGTTGCAGCGGCCGGGGAATACCGGTTGGTTATTTTGCCGGCGTCAGCAGGAATTGTTTGATGGCCACTCCGCGGCTCTTTTGTTCGCTCTCGAAGTTGAGGGTGTTCTGGCCTTTGACCAGAGCGACTTCGACCGGCTTGGTCTCCTGCCACATGCCGAGGGTGTAGGGAACCGCGACTTCAGCCGAATGGGCGCTGTTGGCCGCCAGCAGAAACTTCTGACCTGTTTGCAACGTCGCCACCCGCAGCGTCAGCAGATACTTGCCAGCTTGCGGGGCGTTAAATGAATACTGGGTCTTGAAACCACCCTCGCAATTCAACTGCACCCCGCCAGAATAGCTTTTCAAATTCATGCTTTTTCCTACTGCGGCGCTGTGCGCCACGGCCGGAATGATGATGGAGCCACTCGGATTCGCCACCACTTGCTGATCCGCCGCTTTGATTGGCGCTTCCCCTGCGGTCGGTTTTTCCGCCGGTTCATTTGCCTCGGCTAATTCTTCGCCAAGCGGCCCCAGCGCAACTGATTGAGACGCGATGACCACTGATTTGTAATGAGCCAGATTGCTCCACAGGCCGCCGGCAATCTGCTTGCGGTCATTGTAGGCTTCCTCGCCTAGAATAAAATTCACCCATTGCGCCCGCAGCACCTTCAAGTATTCCGGCGCATTCGCCCGCGCTTCCGTCTCCAGCAGAAATTGTGTCCCGCTAAGCGAAACATCGCTCTTGTCCCACCAACTATGCTCAAACCCGGCGCCCAGATTGATTACCCAGCCTTTGGGCGTCCAATGGCTCAACGCCGCATGGCCGTGCTGGGTCACACCCCAAGACGGGATGCCAAAACTTTTCAGGATAAACCGGCCAAAGAACGCGCGGCGACCACACACGCCGCCATCCTTGGCGATGTTTTGATACTCTTGTAAGTCGGGGAGATCGTATGCGACATTTTGGGAACCGTAGGGAACCTCCGTCCTGACGGCCATGGAATAGCGCCAGCCGTAATTCGGATTCGTGACATGATCCGGCCGGTAATTCCGAAGCGCCTCGCGCCCCCACGCCAGAATCTGATCCGGCGCGTCAGAGTCCACGACCAGCCGATATTCCCACGCGGTAAGCGTCTTGAACGCCGAATCCAGCTCGCCGTCAAGATAAGCCTTTTCATAGTGCAAATAGCGCTTCACCGGATCCACATAAACCGGCGCATTAGCTTGTGCCTCGGGATTTTTCTGCTTAATCCCCCCAGCCAATTCCAAGCTGACCGCCAGCGCCAAGCGCTGCAAAACGCCGTCCTTGGCCTTCGGGCTGGCTTTTTGAATGGCGGTATAAATCTGGATGGCCTGACCATATTTACCGAACGCCGCACCGCCCGCCTCCAGCATCTGTTTCATCAAAGCCGTGTCCGCCAAAAGTTTTTCCACCAAGCCCGACTGCTCCGCTCCTTGCTGCGCAAACGTCGCCAATCCGTGCGGCGTCCCATGCGCCAGCACGGCACCTTTGACCAGTTTCGCGTCCAACTGGTCGTTGCTTAAAAACGGTTCCACATCCGCCAAGAGTGCCCTAGCCGCGCTGACTTCATTGGCGCGTGCCCGGGCCAAGGCTGCTTTGGCGGATTCGCTCGCCGCCGTCCGCGCGTCCTGGCCAATTTTTTCTCTAGTTAATTCAGCCTGTGCTTCTGCAATCTTCTTTTCGCCCTCGGCCATGTTCGCTTGCAATTCGGCAATCTTTTGCTGCGAAGCTTGGCGGGCCGCCGCCGTGGGCGCGGACGCCAGATTAGCCTGTTCCGTGGCAATGGCCTTTTTGTCCTTGCCCACCCAAAATTTCTTCCAATTATCTATTTTAGCCTTGGTGTTATTGGCCGTGCTGGCAGAGGCGTTGGCGGCCTCGGCCATTTTCTGCGCCGCCGCGACGGCGGCTTCTGCATTTTGCAAAGCCGCCTTTTTTTGCGCGGACACAGCGGGCAAAGCCTTTTCAATCTCCGCCCGTATCGCCGCGAGTTGCTCGGCATATTGCGCCTGCAGCTTGTTCCCGACATCCGTGAGTGGAGTTGCGGGCACGGCGGCCGCCCCTTTTTTCTTTTCCTTCGCCCCGACCGGCAGCACGCCCAGAGCCGCTACCAAGAGACAGGTTATGATCAAAAATGTTTTCGGCATAATCGCGCAGGGTTTTCGATGGGCGGTCTTCATGGTTGAAATCAATTTATGTTCAAAAAATATGATGGCCAGTGATGGACGTCGGACGCAATCTGTTTGTTACAAAATTAATTTAACGCCGCTTTTGGCGAGCGGCTTCAGCGTGTGTGTTTGCGCCAGCCCGTCCAGCATCATGGTGACCAACGTGCAACTCATGCTATAATCTGAAACCCCCAACGGCTTGCCAGTGACAGAATCGTAGTGCTCGTTGATACCGTGTTGGACGGCGTTGGCGATGGTCTTGTCGGCAATGTCGCCGGCCAAATCCTTGTGCCCGTAAGCGGCCAAACCGGTGGCAATCTGGTAATTCGTCGCCGGCCAGACATCGCCGCGCCAGAAGCCATTGGCCTTCCAACGCCGATCGTTGCGCGCGAGCGTGGGCACGGGCAGCGGCGTCATCCAGTCAGGCGAAGCCAGCACTTCCGCCATGCGGTCGGCCATGGTTTGAGTGGGAACGCCGGCCGCCAAAGGAATCCAGCTGCCAATCGTCGCTCCGGGGATTTTTTCCAGCGAGTCACGGTTGACCGCCAGAAAGGTTCCGGCTTTTTCATCCCACATATGATCGCGCATGGCTTGGACGGATTTATTAATCCGCTGTTCGCGCCGTGCCGCCATGGCTTTATCGCCCATGACGTTTGCCAGTCGTGCCAGACTTCGCTCGGCTAAAATCAAATAGGCGGTGTTGCCCGTCACGCAGACATCGCCATACCACGCGCCTTCCGTCAGCCCCTTGCACGTCGGATGCGGCGTGAGTTTCAAACCATCCATTGAGGCGTCGTAATCGTAGGTTTCCCACCGCGCATGTTGCACGATGCCGCTGTAGGAACCGACGGCAATCAAACCGCTGTTGGTGACATCGCGCTCGCGCCAATACCAGTCGTGGAACCGTTCGAGCCGCCCGAGGCTTTGCTCCAATAATTTCTTGTCGCCGTTGCGCAGATAGACGCGTTCCACGCCCCAAGCCAGAAGGGGAATTTGCGAAAACTGCCGGACCGCCTGCGGCGCGGTCTTGATGGCCACCGTCACCATGTCGTGCGCGTAGTCCGGCATGGATTTATTCCAACGATCCTGAAAATCCCAATAGTTCTGAAAAATATCGCGAATCGTTTTTTTCTGTTCGGGCAGGATGGCGAGCAAGTCCACGACGAACATGGTGTCCCAAATCCACTGGCCTTTGTAATAGTCCCCGCCCGCCTGAATCCAAGTGTGAAGGAACGGTTCCGTCGGCGTTCGCAGTCTTTCTAAAACGCATTTGTCGAAGACGCGTTGCGCCAGCGCCAGCACCTTGGGGTTGTCCGATTGTAAAAATTCCCGGATGGCCAAGGCCGTGGGGGTAGCGGCACAAACCCAATCCTCCGGAAACAAGGCGAACGCAGCCGCACTTGTGCCGGTGATTTTCAAAAAATCCCGCCGCTTCATAATTCAGCAGACCAACCCGTCTTCAAAACTACAGCCAGACATAAAGAACAGGGCAGCAGTCGTTCAAACAACTGCTGCCCTTGTTATATTATTTTTGATTACTTCTTCAACAGCTCAACCATCGCTTCGCCCATAGAAAGACCAACATCCATGTAGACCCGGCAATCGTGATTGTAATGGCCATTGCCACCACCACCACGCGCCATGTCATGGGTGTAAACGGTGGCCACATTGCCCTGGAACTCGGGATGCTTGCCGCTCTTGCCGTCAACCGCCATCATGGCATTCAGCACCAGTCCTTCATTGCCGCTGATGCCCTTCGTAGCTTCGCCGAGCGTGCCCATCACAAATTTCATGTCAGGAGCATTGAATTCCTTGCGGAGCGCCTTGATCAAGTTAACGAGGTTCTCTTCATAGTGAGTAGAAAGCCCCGCATCACCACAGTCTTTTTCACCCTGCCACCAGAAAACGCCGGCAACTTCATAACCTTTCGCTCCCGGATAATACTTGTCCAGCTCGGACAACACTTTTTTGGCGTTGGCGACGTCCAGGTCATACTGCAAGCCGGCATGCCAGCCAATTTTCACCGGCGTGGTGCCTTTCACCCATTTCATTGGAGATTCACCATAACCAGCGTAAGTGTAGGTCACTGCATTGCCCGCCTTATCCTTGCTGGTAAAATCATAGCCTTTACTGCCTGGCGGCAGCAGATCCCAGCCGAGGGCGCGGTTGCCAATGCAAGTCTTGAGAATCATGACGGGATCTTCGAGGGCGTTGCCAAGCTGGTGACCGACACCAAATTCCACACCCATGGTGCCGGCGGGAGCACCACCTTTGCCGCTGCCGACCGTCATCCATTCGTTGTGCGGGATACCCACTCCCCCGCCTTTGCCATTCGCGATTTGCACATTCCGCACATCATTTCTCACCGTCCACTTGCCGGAATCATCCACCAGGAACGAGTAAAGTCCTTCTTTCTTGACCGCATGCTCCAGGGTTCCCTCCTTGTCACCAGCAGGATGCCCCATGCCAAATGCGTTGGATTGACCCATGATCAAAAATACCTTCACCGGCTTGCTCATGTCCGCCGGCTTGCCGTCCGGCTTGGGCAAATTATATTTCGAACTAGTATCAGCTGCCGATACTCCAGTAGTGCTCATGAGCGTTGCCGCCAACAAAGTGGTCGCGGCAAACACGGACTTCTTCATCATAACTTGGATTCCTTTTTTATGTTTATGGTCTCGTCTTGATAATGCATTGTGCATTTCGATTCGAGGCCATGGTTCTGGGTTGTTTGATTGGTTTATTCGATTACTTTACCGGCGTCAACGTGAATTCTTTTATGGTCATGCCCTTGACCGGCTCGGGCCGCGTGAAGCGCAGCACGTTCTTGCCCTTGACGAGCGCCATCTCCACCGGCTTGGTTTCCTGCCACATGCCGATGGTATAAGGCGCGGCGAGATCCACGGTTTCCTTTGCATCGTTGGCCGCGACGAGGAGATGCTGGTCGGGACTCACGGTCACCACGCGCGCGTTGAGCGTATATTTGCCGGCGGCGGGTGCGTCGAAAGTGTATTCGAACGACTCAGCCGCTTTCCCGAGCCGGGTGTAATGCAATTGCATCCCGCCCAGATCACTCTTCATGAAACGGATTCTCACCGTGCTGTTCAGCGGCTTGCTGCAGGCCACGGCGGGAATCGTAATCACGCCATTTTGATCAACGACAATCTTCCTGTCGGCCTCAGTCACGGTCACGGCTTTGACGACTTCCTTCTCCTTGGATTCATTCGCCTCGCCGATGTCCGTGCCAACGGCGGCCAGCGCCACCGCCTTGGCCTTCTCGATAATCGCCTGCTGTTGGTAAAGCGCCACGCCGTTCCAAAAGCCAGTCACCGGCGCACAGAAACCAGCTGCTTTGGTTTCGCCAACGGCCGTGCCCGCCCACTGGGCGCGCTGCACTTCTGGATAAGCCGCCTCAATCTTTCTGGCCTGCGTCATCGCCAGAAAATCAGTGTCGGCATTGCCTTCGATTGTGCCCCACCCCCAGCCCGCACCGAGGTTGATCACCCAACCAGCCGGCGTCCAGTGAACCAAGGTGGCATGACCAGGTTGGGGACGAGCCAGCGTCGGAACGCCGAAGCAGCGCAGGATGAAACGTCCAAAGAACGCGCGCCGACCACAAACGCCGCCGGTATTGATGATGTTCTGGTAGAACCCAAGCGCGGGAGAATCATTTTTTTGATCCTGCGACCCGTATTTGACTTCCGTTTTAACACTTTCCACATAACGCCAGCGAGTGTCCGGAGTGGCGATTTGGTCAGGCCGGTAGTTGCGGAGCATCTCGCGCCCCCAAGCCAATTCCTCATTCGGTTCATCGCCGTTGCCGACGAAGCGGCAGTCCCAAACGGACAAATCCTTGAAACCGGGATCCAACTCGCCAGCCAGAAACGCCTTCTCGAAATGCAGGTATCGTTTCACCGGATCCACGATGGTCGGAGCATTCCGCTGATCATCGGCGTTGCGTTGCTCCACCGGCAGCGCATGCTCCAAGCTCGTGCCGAGCGCCAGGCGCTGGAGGATGCCATCCTTGGCCCGCGGGCTCGCCTTCTGAATATCGGCGTAAATCTTCATGGCCTGACCATACCGGCCAGCGGCGGCACCGTCGGCGACGAGCATCTGCTTCATCAGGCCATCGTCGGCCAGGAGCTGATCCACGAGGGCTTCCTGTTCTTTTCCCTGTTGGGCAAACTCGGCCAGACCGCGTGGCGTAGCTTGGGCGAGGACATTGTATTTCACCAGCTTCGCGTCCAGTTTGTCGCTTTGCAGAAACTTCTCCAAGTTCATCAGCACGGCCGTGGCCGGTGCCTGCGCATTTTTCGTCGCCTGATCGAGAACTACTTGAGCGGCTTGAGCCGCCTGATGCGCCTTTTCCGTAGCCGCTTTATCTTTGGCATGGGCTCCACCCAACACAGCCTTCCGTTCGCCCGCCGCCGCCGCCGCTTCGGCTTGATAAGCCTTGAGGAAGGCAGCCTTCTGCGGTTCGTTGATTTTCGGCAGGGACGTGAGGATTTGCTCCTGCAAGGCCTTGAGCATACCGGCGTATTTGGCTTCCAGTTTAATGCCGGTTTGGTTGAGCGACACCGCCGCCGGCACTGGGCGTTTTATGGCTGCCCCGGCAGGCGACAGGCCAAGGATGAACGCCGCCAACAGGCAGATGATGATTGAAAATGTTTTAATTCCGCTGCGGATGTTTAATTTCATGGGACTGTTTTTAGGTAGCGATGCTCATGGATGGACGTTGGAGAAACATTTTTGTTACAAAATTGTGCTTGGGCAAATTTATTTTGGCAGCGCGGCTTTGATTTCGGTGGCAACCTGAACCGCCATTCCCGCGTAGCCTTCGGGTTGGTAGTGAACGTTCTTCGGCAACTGCCATGCGGCCAGCCTCGGCAAGCACAGTGCGTGGAGATCGTCTGTCGAAACTCCCAAATCTTTCATGACCCGATTGGCCACCTCATTGTATTTTAATTCAGCGCGCGCCGCGCGGCCATCCGAACCTTCCGGCACGGGCGTGGTCGTAGCCCAAATCAGTTTTGCGCCGGTGGCCTGCAACTGTTTGACGAGCACGCGCAGATTGGCCTCGTATTCAGCGAGCGTGGAAACCTGCGGTCCGGCCAAATCCAGTTTGCCATCCTTCATGTGCTTTAGGTCATGCAAACCCCAGTTGAAATGGATGACATCCCATTTGCTGTTGCCCAGCCAGTCGTTGAGGTTGGTCACACCATCCTTGGTCGAGCCGCCGTTCGTCAGAATCCGATGCACGTTTGCCTGGCCTTTGAGCAATTCGCGCACCGGCAAAGTATAGCCCATCGAAATGCTGTCGCCGATGAGCAACACGCGCGGCAAACCCGGCACATCTGTAATCGGCACGAGCGAAGGTTCGCCAGACGGTTGCGGCTTGTCCGTGCTCGCCGGCACTTTATAGCCCACGGCTTTCTTCTGCGCCTCCAGTTCCGCGTTGAGCTTCGCTGTCAGAGCGGTATTGCCGGCGAGATTTTTTAACTCATAGGGATCTGCGACCAAGTCAAAAACTTCCGTCCATTTGGCGTGGCCGGGATACTTCACAATTTTCGCGTTGGTGGTGCGAACGGCGACCAAGGTGGGTGTGTCGCCACCGCCTCGTTCGTAAAAATATTCAGCGAAGAAGGACTGGCGCCAGTTCGCCGGTTGCTGGCCGGCGGCGAGTGTTTTCCAACTCGCCCCCTGCATTGCCGGCGGCACCGGCACACCAGCCAGATCGAGAAAAGTCGGCGCGAGGTCAATGTTGAGAACCATATCATCCACAACCTTACTCTGGCCGAAGAGCCGCGGGTAACGGACTAACATCGGAATGCGCAGCGACTCCTCATACACCGAACGCTTGTCGCCAAGGCCATGTTCGCCGAGGTAGTAGCCGTTGTCGCTGGTATAGACCACCACCGTGTCATCAGCCAAACCGAGTTCGGCCAAGGTGTCGAGTAACCGACCTAAATTTTCGTCAGCGCCGTTCACATGGCGAAGATAGTCGAGATGCACGGCGTTGGCGGACATTCCCGACGACTGATTAAGGGTGACCGGATCCGGCGCGTGGAAGATCGCGTAGGCATTCCTGTTCGGCGCTGGGCGACTCGTTTCGCCGGCGTAGAGATTGCGCAAGCGCACGGGAAGATTCGTGCCGCCGCGCGGACTGTGTGGACTTTTGAAACCAATGGCGATCGCAAACGAACGGTCACGGTTTTCTTTCATCCATTTGATTGCAAAGTCCGTGCAGACATCGTCAACCCAGCCCGTGGTAGGCGTGGACACGCCGTTGATTTCAAACGGGCAATCGTTGTAGCGACCATAAGCTATATAGCTGGCGGAATAGTCGAAGCCCGGACGCTGGCCGCGCTGCCGGCCCATGTGCCACTTGCCGATGTAGGCGGTCTGGTAGCCGGCAGCTTGGAGCAACGTGGCATAGGTGACCGAGTTGGTGGGAAACTCCGTGTGATTATTGATGATGCCGTTGAGATGATTGTATTGGCCGGTAAGAAACGCCGCGCGGCTCGGAGCACAAAGCGAGCAGGTGGCGAAAGCGTTGCGGAAACGCACCCCCTCGGCGGCAAGGCGATCCATGTTGGGCGTCTTGAGCCAGGGAAAACGGCCGGCCTCGCCTTGCTCGCGCTGAACCACACCCAGCGCGTCCCAACGCTGGTCGTCCGCATAGATGAACAGGAAGTTGGGCCTGCGCTCGGCGGCATTTAGCTGGCCGGCATACATGAGTGCCGCGGCCCACATCATTATTCCAACAACAATCTTAAAAAAATTGTTTTTGTGCATCCTGTTATGATTATGGTTCAAATCGGTTTAATGTTTCGCTTTTAATTAGAGGCGGTGACACCTCGACCGTGGCTTTCTGTTGATTATCCTTACGAAGACGTCCGGCACACCTGTTGAGGTTACACCATTGGCTGATCGCAACGGTGATTTAAATTTCCGCCCTTCACCCCGAAATCCGCCCATTGAAACATGAGCTAAAGAACAGAAACTTTCACGGCATTCCTTGAGCTGTGCGATTATACCTCACCCGGCGAGCATTTTGGGGACGAACTCACCTCCAACCAAGTTCGTTTCAGCCATCGCTGGCCGATTGCTAAAAAAGGTTTAATGCTTGGGTCAACTGTTGTAAATTCGGGCGGTTCTTTGTTTTTAATCGAAGCCCCGCAATTTTTGATTTTTAGGATGAAGCGATTTCCGTTGCCCCCATAGCTCAAATGGATAGAGCCCGCGTTTCCTAAACGTGTTATTCCCGTTCAATTCGGGATGGGGGCACCACCTGTAATCGTGCCGGTTGATTTTTGGGCTTACTTGGCGGTTTGAAAACTGGCGATGATACGAATGCCATCATCGAACCTTTCGTCGCTGGGTGCCTTGCCGGCCAATTTCACTCATCACGCCACCGTCCACTGGATGATTTATTTCCGCATTGACGACTGCCCCCTTTTTGGGGGTAGTATGCTGATGTGCCAGTCTTAAAACTTCTTTCGGTCGCCGAGCAGGTTGCCGTCCACCTGCGCACTGATCTGCTCCGGGGGCGGTGGAGCGGGACGATGCCCGGGGTGGACAAGTTGGCCGTGGAACTCGGGGTGAACCGCAAGACCATGGATGCCGCATTAAGACTGCTCGAGCGGGAAAGGTTGCTGGCGAGGCAAGGACCACGCCGCAAACGGCTGATTCTCGCACCCGACAAAAATATATCCCGTTCCATGCGGATCGCCATGCTGCTCTACGAAAGCACCGACAGCCAGCGGGAATACATCATCAAACTCCCTGACGCGCTGACCAATGCAGGCCACACATTTGTCACCACCACAAAAAGCCTGATGGAACTCAAAATGGACGTGGCCCGCGTCCGACGGTTCGTCAAAAAAACCACCGCTGATGCCTGGGTGGTCATGGCTGGCTCGCGGGAAGTGCTGGAATGGTTCAGCACGCAGCCGTTGCCCGTCTTCGCCCTGTTCGGTCGCCGGCAGGATCTGCCCGTCGCTGCCATCGGACCGGATTACCGGGGAGCGATTGCCGCCACCGTCCGCCATCTGGCCCGCCTCGGCCATCGTCGCATCGTGATGCTGAACCACCGGGAGCGGCGGGTGCCGTATCCCGGCCCACCCGAACGCGCTTTTCTGGATGAACTCGCAGCGCTCGGCATTCCGGTGGGTGATTACAATCTGCCGGACTGGGAAGAAACTCCAAAAGGCCTGCGCCGGCTCCTGAATTCACTGTTCCGCGTCACGCCGCCCACGGCTTTGATCATTGACGAACCCAACCTCTTCATTGCGACGCAGCAGTTTTTAGCCGAGCAGGGTCTTCAGGTGCCGCAGCAGGTTTCACTAGTAAGCACGGAAATCCTCTCCCAATTCAACTGGTGTATGACGGAGGTTTCTCATTATCGGTGGGATTATAGCAAGGTGGTCCCCCGCATCATCCGCTGGGCGGCGACCGTGAGCCGAGGCCGCCCGGATGTGAAGCAAACCTTCGTGCCGGCAGAATTTGTCAGCGGCGGCACAATCGGTCCCGTGCCGACGCCGGATGCCAAAGTTTGAACAGGACTGGCGGGAACGTTTGATGATAAAAACTCAACCGCGCATAAAAACGACGTAAATATTGGTTAGAATAGCAATCGAAGAAGTGGTTGTCTGACATGGATTCGAACCATGACTAAAGCCTCCAAAGGGCTCTGTGCTACCATTACACCATCAGACAAGCGCACTGAAACTAAACTTTTTACGCCCGCCAAGCAAAGCGAAAATACAATCTAACTCGACGCTCTCGGCGAAAGAAGATTTGCCCGCAGCTTTACCTGATGACAAAATTATCCTTGATAATGAGCGATGTCATCAACGCCAATCCGCCCGCCACAACGGAAACTCCCGCTTCCGCTCAAGCTGATTTCTCCAAACCCGTCGTCCGCCCGAAAAAGGGCGCGCTGAACCTGTTCAAGGAAGTGCTCCGCCACGGCGGCCCCGGCTACCTGCAATTCGCCATCACGAATATCTGCAATGCCGATTGCGACTTCTGTGGTTTTGCACGTTCGCAATTCGATCCCAAGGCGCGGCGCAGTGTGACGCTCGATGAGGCGAAGCGCGTCATTGATATCGCGCTGAAAAATCACATCGGCTATCTGCTCTTTGTCGGCGGCGAGCCGATGGTGCATCGCGACCTCCGCGCGATGACGCGCTACGCGGCGGAACGCGGCATCCACCCGATGATTTGCACGAACGGCGGCCTGTGGAACGAACAGAACATGCGCGACCTCGCGAGCGACGGGCTGACCAGCGTCATCATGTCCATCGACGCGCATGACGTGGCGAAACACGAAAAAAATCGCGGCCTGCCGGACGTCTGCAAAAAAATCAAGAAGGCGAACGAATTTTTCCAGTCCGCCGGCATCCAGACCACGGCGAGCATCACGGCCAGCCGGTTGATTGACGACTACGAGAAGCTGCCGGAATTTCTGGAGACGCTCGGCTTCAAGAGCTGCACCTTCAGCTATCCGCTCACCTCGCTAGCGAGCAGCTATTTGAGTTTTAGCGACAGCGGGCTGGTGAATTTCAACAAGGAAGAACTCATCGCGCTGTTCGACAACATCAAGCGGATGAAAAAGAACAGCGGTTTTCCCGTGGTCAACCCGCGCGAGTCGCTCGACGAAATGCAGCGGCATCTGCGCGGCGAGCAGGAAAAATTTGGCTGCCTCGGCGGCCACAAATATTTCTACCTCGACTGGAACCTCGACCTGTTCCGCTGCCACGCGTGGCACGAGCCGATGTGCAAGGTCTGGGACTGGGACAACTCCAAGCTCATCCGCGACGGCTGCACCAAGTGCATGATTGACTGCTACCGCGACCCGAGCGTGCTGCAATTCGTGGCCATCAGCGCCAGCGACGCCTACAATAATTTGAAGCGCGGAAAAATCGCGGCGGCGGCGAAAAATATTTTTGATTCGCGCAACCTGACTTCGCTCAAAGCGGTTTGGGAAGACCGCAAGTGGATTGGCGGCGTTTAATTCGGAGCCCAACCTTCACCGTATGCACATTCACTTTCGTATCACAGCAACCTGCTTGCTTGCCAGCGCGGTCGCCATATTGAGCGGCTGTGCGCTGCTGTTTACGGAGGGTGAAACGGAGATCGGTATCATTCCCTGTGTTCCGCGAACCAATTTTGTGTTCAGGACAACTTTACCTAGAGATGCCCATGCGATTACTTTTTGTTGTGCTTTGCCTGCGCCGAAATTCCCAGATGAAAATATGGTTGTAGTTACGCTTACCAATACCTCCAGCAGTGGCGTGATTGAATTGCCCAATCCCGGCGCCTTCACCACCGTGGTTCCTCACAGTGGCGCGCTGCTTTATGCTGGCAGCTTGCCTCGTTTACTTGAACGGCAATCGTTTCCAGTTTCCATGTTCCAAAATGATGGCCGAGTGCCTTGCGAGTTGCATATCCAGTTCTCATCTGCTCTGACACTGCCGATGCCGATTAAAATTTTATACCAGCATTCTTCGCCGCCGCTATAAGCCAATCGGTTACGCGGTAGTTTCCTAATTGCCTTTCCCTGTCCGCCCTAAATTCCCTCTTGTCATCCGGCTTTTTCCTGATACTTTGACCGACCAATTTTATGAAGACGGACATTCATCCGAAATATGTGGACGCCGAGATTCGTTGCGCTTGCGGCAACGTGATCAAGACGCGTTCCACCAAGCAGACCATCATCGTCGGTATTTGCAACGTGTGCCACCCGTTCTACACGGGCCAGCAGAAGTTCGTGGATACTGCCGGTCGC
>CAIOUK010000071.1 GCA_903861445.1 uncultured Verrucomicrobia subdivision 3 bacterium | reverse complement strand
TTTCCCTGCCCTGTGCGTGATTGGCAACAGTCCTTGGACCGTAATTAAAACGAACTCGGGATGAGCCGCAGACGGTGGCCAGCACGTCGGCATTGCGTCCGAAAGTTGTAAGCCGCCGGGCAAGTCCCACATATGGTAACATATGTTCAACGGATCGAGTTCCACACGGCAATGGCGGGGGTTTTTTCAAGATTGCCGGACGGAGACCGTTTTCACCCGGCAATCAAAGCCCGCCACCCGTTGCGGGCTTTTTTATTTTCTGGGAACGCCGAGCATTGCTCGGCCAGATTTCAACCGCAGCGTTCTTGCCGGGCAATGCTCGGCGCTCCGCAACTTGCTTTTTATTTTGGGCAAACTTTCCGCCAACTGCTAACTTCTCTGTATGGCGCGCGACGAACTGTTTTCCCAACTGGCAGAAAAATTGCCGGCGGAAAATCCCGCGCCTGCGGCGGAAACCTTCCGCAGCCGCCCGCTCGCCGCGCGGATGCGCCCGCGCAACCTCGATGAATACGCCGGCCAATCGCACATCCTCGGCTCCGACCAGTTGCTCCGCCGCGCCATCGAGGCTGACCGCGTCCAGTCGCTGATTTTTTACGGCCCGCCGGGAACGGGAAAAACTTCGCTCGCCCAAATCATCGCGCGCCAGACGAAATCCAAATTTGAACGACTCTCCGGCGTGGAATCCAACGTCGCCGACATGCGTCGCGTCTTGTCCGCCGCCGCCAATCGCCTTGAAAACACCGGCGCTTCCACGATTCTCTTCATTGACGAAATCCACCGCTTCAACAAATCGCAGCAGGACGTTTTGCTGCCGGACGTGGAAAGCGGCGTCATCAAGCTCATTGGCGCGACCACGCACAATCCATTTTTCTTCGTCAACTCGCCGCTCGTTTCGCGCTCGCAGATTTTTGAATTGCGACCGTTGACCGAGGAAGATTTGTTTTCGCTGTTGCAACGCGCTTTGACCGACGAAGAACGCGGACTCGGCTACATGAAAATTTCTGCCGACGAAAATGCGTTGCGCCATCTCGCCAAAATTTCCGACGGCGACGCGCGCAAGGCTTTGAACTCGCTGGAAATCGCCGCGCTCACCACCGCGCCGGAGTCCGATGGCGTCATCCGTATCACGCTCCAAGTCGCCGAGCAGAGCATCCAGAAAAAGGCCGTGGTTTATGACGGCGACGGCGACGCGCATCACGACACGATTTCCGCGTTCATCAAATCCATGCGCGGCAGCGATCCCGACGCGGCGCTTTACTGGCTCGCGAAAATGATCCACGCCGGCGAAGACCCGCGCTTCATCGCGCGGCGCATCGTGATTTGCGCGGCGGAAGATGTCGGCCTTGCCGACCCGATGGCGTTGGTTTTGGCGAATGCGTGTCTCGCCGCGTCAGAATTTGTCGGCTGGCCGGAAGCGCGGATTCCATTGGCGGAAGCGACGATTTACATCGCGACGGCGAACAAAAGTAATTCCGCTTACATGGCGATTGATGCCGCGCTGGAAGACGTGCGCTCCGGTCGCACGCTGGCCGTGCCGGAACATTTGCGCGATGCGAGCTACAAGGGCGCGGAACGTCTCGGCCACGGCAAAGGCTACGAATACGCGCACGACGGCAAAGACCATTTTGTCGCACAAGATTATCTGGGCGTGGACAAAACTTATTACGAGCCGACCGAACAAGGCGTGGAAAAGAAAATCAAGGAACGGCTGGAAAACTGGCGAAAACAATTCAAAGCTACACGTGGAAAAATCGGTGGCTGACACATTGATAAATTTAATGCTCATGTGTTTTATTCAATTCACGCGAACCAGCAAACCGCGGCTAAACTGAAGCTGCCATGAAAAAAATCGTCCCATATTTTCTTTTGCTCATCCCCTTATTCACATCGGGCTGTTTTAGTATTGGAGCAAGATCAAACTATGGCTGGGGAATGCATCAGCCAACAACTAAGGAAAAGATAACAGCAGCCGCACTTGATACTGCAACTCTCCCAATTCAAATTCCAATCGTCACTGTGATGGTTATAAATGAATCAACTGCCAAACAAAAAGCAAAGGAAGATGCTGATGCAAACAAACATTTAATGCCATTGCTGGAAAACAATCCGACTCTTGGAATTATGGAAAGGTGGGATCTAAAAAAAGACCAACATAAGCGCGTTTTCCTAGAATCATTTTCCAATCCAAAGGTAAAATATACCGATGAGTTGCTTGAGAAAATCCACCAAACCTGTCCAAGCATCCAAGATTGCGTATTTCACAGCCAGTCATGTTCAAGGGAATTTCTAGCCAGACATTTTGACGAGGAATTTGAACGAGGCAAAAATCCAGCTTATCAAGGAGCATTGATGGCCATTGTTTCAAACCCAAACACGCCATTGGAATTAGTTGAGAAAGTTGCATCAACTCAAGGATTTGCTGGTGGAGTAAGCATTTCCGCTGAACACGCTCTCCGTCAAAGAGCTTCAAAATAATAATAATTTGATGATTCCAAAAAAATGCTGCAATGAACGTTCAAAATTCCAAATCCGACCTGCGCGCACACCTTCGCGCGCGGCTGGAAAAAATTTCCGACGCGGTGCGGGCGGTGGAATCCATCGAGCTGTGCGAGCGGTTGCAGGCACAGATTCCGAGCGCGCACACGATTTTGTTTTTCGCGCCGCTGCCGGACGAACTGGATGTCTGGCCGATGCTGGAAATGTCACTGGCGCTGGGCGTGAACTGCGCCCTGCCCTTTTTTGACGCGGAGAAAAAAATTTACGGCGCAAAAATAATTCACACGCTGGCGACAGACATCGTCATCGGAAAATTTGGCGTGCGCGAACCGGCGGCGGGCTGCGAAGAAATTGCCCTGAATCAATTCGACTTGGTGCTCGTTCCGGGAATGGCGTTTGACTTAAGCGGCAACCGGCTTGGTCGCGGGCGAGGATTTTACGACCGGATTTTGGCGGAGGCGAGCGGGATCAAATGCGGCGTGTGCCATAATTTTCAACTGCTGGAAAAAATTCCCACTGAACCGCACGATGCGAAGGTGGATTTTATTTTCACGCCGGCAAAGGGTGTGAAACGAAAAAATTAGCGGTGCTGGTAGTCCATCCCCTGTAGAGCTCCGCCCTGCCAGCCTTCGGCTGAATTCCAAGGACGAACCGAAATGTTATCAGGCTCCGTGCTGGCGCAACCGCAAAGGCTTCCAACAAGAGCCAGCAAGGCCAGCAGCAGAAGCAGGTTAGCGGGACGAAATTTCATTTCACGAAGCCGGATGCGCGGGCGTGACTTCGTCACCTTCGATGGGTTCGCCCAGTTTCCAGCCAGGCATGACGTTGGCGATGCTGCGATCTTTCTGCACGCTGCGCAGAACCACTTTGGCGACCAGCTTGCCATCGCGGCTAACCAACAATTCGCCATCTTTGACGGCTCCTTGATCTTCTCCAATATCCAAAACCACAAAATCCCATTTCGGATCCACCACAATGATTTTGCCTTTGAGATCGGCGCGAAGTTTGACATCGGTGTCCGGCCCCATCACTTTGGCAAGCTGGGCTTTGGTAACTTCCCACTTGCGCTTGAAGAAAGCCTTTTCTGCGGTAATGGCGGCAATCTGCGTCTGCGCCTCCTTCAAAGTCTGACCCAAGGTCAAAACCTGCTCCGGCGTCAACCCGGTGGCTTTGTATTGCGCAAGCTGGTTCTGCACATCGTCGCGCTCCTGTGTGGCTTTGGCGAGTTTATCGGTGAGTTCATCGGCGCGTTTGCTTTGAGCGTCCGCGCGTTCCACCGCTTTGTCGCGGTCACTTTTGGTTTCGGCCAAATCTTGCTGGGTTTGCGCCAGGGTGTTTTTGGTTTTGGCCAGCTCGGTTTTGGTTTTGGAAAGGTTGGCCAACGCCGTGACCTTGGCGGAATGCTCGTCATTGCGCTGCTGGACGAGCACCGGAATTTTCTTGGAAACTTCCAGATAGGAAATTACACCGGCACCGAGGCCGGCCAAAATGGCAATAATTAAACTGATGCGAAGTAACATAGTTTGACGTTTTTCAAAGACTAGACCGCATGATGAAAACTGTCAACGCCGTTTGCACCTTCCCAAAACCATCTTCCCACAAAGCTTCAACGACATGAAGGCTCAACGGCTCGCGGCGGCAATTTGACGCGCACGAGATCGCCCTGTGCGAAAGACGCTTTGTCAATCAAGGTCCCGACTTGTTTTTCACCCCGGAATTTTCGGCCGAGGTGGATTTTCTGAGAACCTGATTTGGCAGACATAATTTTCTGCCGCCACGAAATTGAAAAATTTCCGGCATTTGCTTTTCCGGTTTTTCCTGCTTTCCTGATTGGAAATGTTATCCGCCCCGCAACTCCGCACTCTGCTCGTCCTCGGGCGCGTGTCGAATTTGCCGACCGTCTGGACCAACTGCCTCGCCGGCTGGTGGCTTGGCGGCGGTGGCAATTTCTGGAAGCTGCCGTTCCTGCTGTTCGGCGTGAGCCTGCTTTACACCGGCGGCATGTTTTTGAATGACGCGTTCGATGCGGACTTCGACCGCCAACGCCGCCCGGAACGTCCGATTCCAACCGGGAAAATTTCGGAACAGTTTGTCTGGCGCGCCGGTTTCGGCCAGCTCGGCGCGGGAATTTTCCTGCTGTTGTTCTGCGGCCAGTGGGCAGCGGGTGCGGCTTTTTTCCTCGCCCTCTTCATCCTGCTTTACAATTTCTCCCACAAATTTTTTAACGCGGCGCCGTGGCTGATGGGTGCGTGCCGTTTCTGGGTTTACGTCATCGCCGGCGCAACGGGCGCTGGGGGGGTGAACGGCTGGGCGATTTTTTGCGGACTGGCGCTGGCCTTTTACGTCGTCGGCCTGAGCTACGTCGCGCGGCGGGAAAGCTATCGCGGACCGGTTTCGTTCTGGCCGCTGCTGCTGCTGGCCGCGCCAATCATCCTCGCGCTGGCGATGAACATCGGCAGCTACCGCTGGCGCGCAATTTGGATTTCCGTGGTGCTGATTTTGTGGGTTGGCCGCAGCGGGCGGACAATTTTTCTCGGCGGCGTTGGCAACGTCGGCCTCGTCGTCGCGAACCTGCTTGCGGGAATTGTCTTCGTGGACTGGATCGCCGTCGCGCCGGATTGCACGCGCTGGATGAGTTTGATTTTGCTGGCGCTGTTTGGCTTGACGAAATGGTTTCAGAAATTTGTGCCGGCAACTTGACTTGGTAGGGCGGCGTTGCTGCGCCGCCTTGTGGCTGACCCGCAGGTCAGCCCTACCATATCAAGTGAACCTTTCACGCCCAAACCCTGCGCTTGAACAATGCGGCGCGGCGAGTTATCATGGCAATTCGCTTATGAGCGCTGAAACACCCGTCAAATTGACGCACAACGAAGACATCAAGGCCGCCATCCCAACCTTGGCCGGCACCATTGCCGCGACCATCGCCGACGCGACGACCGACCATTTCTCCGAGGACGACAACCAGTTCCTGAAATTTCACGGCAGCTACCAGCAGGACGACCGCGACCTGCGCAAGACGGGCAAGAAATATATCATGATGATCCGCGGCCGGATTCCCGGCGGCGTTATGACGGCCAAGCAATACGGCGTGTTCGACGCGCTCGCGACGCAATACGGCAACGACACACTCCGCATCACCACGCGCCAGAGCATCCAGTTTCACGGCATCGTGAAAAATGATTTTCGTCCCGTGGTCAAGGCCATCAATGAATGTCTGCTCTCCACGCTCGCCGCCTGCGGCGACGTGAACCGCAACGTCCTCGCGCCCCCGACGCCCGCCTACACCAAGGCGCGCGAACAAGTTTTTGCCGATGCGCACAAAGTTGCCATGGCGCTCGCACCGCAGACCAAGGCGTATCACGCCATCTGGATTGACGGCGTGCAGCTCGACAACGAGGCGCCGGAGAATAAAAATTTTGTGGACCCGCTTTACGGCAAAACATATCTGCCGCGCAAATTTAAGATCGCCTTCGTCATCCCGCCGGTGAACGACTTGGACATTTACACGAACTGCCTCGGCCTCATCGCCATCGTCGAGAACGACCAACTCATCGGCTACAACCTCTGCGTCGGCGGCGGCATGGGTCGCAGCCACGGCAATGAGGCGACGTATCCGCGCCTCGCGGATGTCATCGGCTTTTTTACGCCGGACAAGATCGTGGACGTGGCGAAAGCCATCCTCACGATCCATCGCGATTTCGGCGACCGCACCGACCGCAAACACGCGCGGCTGAAATATGTCGTGGCCGAACGCGGCGTGAAGTTCATGCAGGACGAGGTGAACTCGCGCGCCGGCATCACGCTCGCGCCCGCGAAGCCGTATAATTTCACCACGACGAGCGATTTGCTCGGCTGGCGCAAGGCGGTGGACGGAAGCAATTTTCTCGGCGTGTTCGTCGAGTCCGGCCGCGTGAAAGGCGTTCAGAAAAAGGCTCTGCGCGAAGTCGCGGACAAGTTTCCGAACATCGAATTCCGTTTGACGGCGAATCAAAACGTGATTCTCGCCAACGTCAGTGACGCCGACAAGGCCGGCATTAATGCCGTGCTCGCCGCGCATGGCATGAAGACGGAAAATCAGACGACAGTTCTGCACGCCGCCGCGATGGCGTGTCCGTCGCTGCCAACCTGCGGTCTTGGCCTCGCGGAATCCGAACGGATGCTGCCCGGTTTCATTGACCGCATCGAAAAACTTCTGGCCGAAGTCGGTTTGGCCGGCGAGGAAATCATCATCCGCTCGACCGGCTGCCCGAACGGCTGCGCGCGGCCTTACATGGCGGAAATCGGTTTCGTCGGTAAGGCTCCGGGACGCTATCAAGTCTGGCTTGGCGGCGACGTGGCCGGCACGCGCTTGAACAAAGTTTGGAAGGACATGCTCAAGGAACCGGAATTGGAAACCGAATTCCGCCCTGTGTTCACGCGCTTCGCGAAGGAACGCAACGCTAACGAACGCTTCGGCGACTGGTGCTCGCGCGTGCTGCTGAACGAACAGAAGAACTAACGCATGACACCTGAACAAATCACGCAGGCGAACGCCGAACTGCGCAGCAAGTCGCCATTGGAAATCATCCGCTGGGCCATTTCCAAGTCAAACGGTCGCGCCATCGTTTCGACGAATTATCGTCCTTACGAAGCCGTCATTCTTCACCTCGCCACGCAGGTGCAACCGGACATTCCGGTGCTCTGGGTGGACCACGGTTACAATCGGCCCGCGACTTATCGTCACGCTGAGCAGGTAAAGAAAATGCTCAAGCTGAACATCAAGGCTTACATCCCGAAAATGACCGCCGCGCATTATGATGCGGCTTTCGGCGGGATGCCGGAACCGACGCCGGAGAATGAAGAGCGCATCAAAGCGTTCAGCACCGCGATGAAACTGGAGCCGTTCCAGCGCGGCATGAAGGAACTCGCGCCGACGGTCTGGCTGACCGCGCTCCGCAAAGTTCAAAACCCGAACCGCGCCGGCCTCGACATTGTCAGCGAGGACAAGAATTTCAATTCGCTGAAAGTCAGCCCGTTGTTTTATTGGAGCGACGCCGACATGGAAAAATATCTGGCCGCGCACAACCTGCCGAACGAGTGGGATTATTTTGATCCGGCGAAGGCGGACGAAAAACGCGAATGCGGTTTGCACGCAAGCTGGGGCGGCAAAGCGGTCAACGCTTAATCAGAATTTCAACATGAGCAGTTATCACTTGGATCATTTGCAGTATCTGGAAACGGAGGCGATTCACGTCATGCGCGAGGTCGCGGCCGAATTTGAACGCCCCGCCCTGCTCTTTTCCGGCGGCAAGGATTCCATCTGCCTGCTGCGCCTCGCCGAAAAGGCGTTCCGTCCGTCCGACATCCCGATGCCGTTCCTGAACGTCGAGACCGGCCACGAATTTCCTGAGCTCATCGAGTTCCGCGACCGCCGCGCGAAGCAGCTCGGCGCGAAGCTCATCGTCCGAACCGTGGACGAGGCGTTTGCGAAAGGCATTGCGCATCCGACGCCGGGTCAGGTCAGCCGCAACCAGCTCCAGATTCCCGTGCTGCTTGCGGCCATTGAGGAATTTCAATTCGATTGCGCCATCGGCGGCGCGCGGCGCGACGAGGAAAAGGCCCGCGCGAAAGAAAGATTTTTTAGCTTCCGCGATTCGTTCGGCCAGTGGGATCCGAAAAACCAGCGGCCGGAAATCTGGAATCTTTACAACGCCCGCGTGAATCCCGGCGAAAACATGCGCGTGTTCCCGCTCTCCAACTGGACGGAGATGGATGTTTGGGACTACATCAAGAAAGAGCAGCTCGAAGTGCCGAACATTTATTTCAGCCACGAGCGCGAATGCTATCGCAAAGGTGGCCAATGGCTGCCCGTGCCGCCGCCGCACACCGATGCGACCAAGCCCGATCCTTACGAAGGCGCGCGGCCGAAGCCGACGGACACCGTCAAGAAAATGATCTGCCGCGTGCGCACCATCGCCGACATGATCAGCACCGGCATGATTGAATCGAAGACGGAGACGATTGACGACATCATCGGCGAAGTCAGCGCCGCGCGAGTCACGGAGCGCGGAACTCGCGCCGACGACAAGGCCAGCGAAGCCGCGATGGAAGACAGAAAAAAAGCTGGATACTTTTGATTGATATGCCCCACTCGCATCCCATCGAACTTTTGCGCTTCAACACTTGCGGCAGTGTTGACGACGGCAAGTCCACGCTCATCGGCCGGCTGCTTTATGATTCCAAATCGCTGATGGAAGACCAGGTCGAGGCGCTCGAAAAATCCGCCGACATCACCGGCGGCGGCCAAATCAATTTGGCAAACCTCACCGACGGCCTCCGCGCCGAGCGCGAGCAGGGCATCACGATTGATGTCGCGTATCGCTATTTTGCCACGCCGAAAAGAAAGTTTATCGTCGCCGACACGCCGGGCCATGTGCAATACACCCGCAACATGGTCACCGGTGCCAGCAACGCGAACCTTTCCATCGTGCTCGTGGATGCGCGGCAGGGCGTCATTGAGCAGACGCGCCGGCATACTTACATCGCGGCTTTGCTGGGCATTCCGCATCTCGTCATCGCCATTAACAAGATGGATCTGGTGGATTGGAAGCAGGAACGGTTTCAGGAAATCCGCGATGAGATTGAGGATTTTCTGCCAAAACTCGGCGCGTTCCGCGACGTGAAGTTCATTCCGATGAGCGCGCTGAATGGCGACAACGTGGTGGATTTTTCCAAGCACACGCCGTGGTATGAAGGCCCGACGTTACTCGGCCATTTGGAAACCGTCCACATCGCCAGCGATTGGAACATGAGCACGTTCCGTTTTCCCGTGCAATGGGTGAACCGCCCAAATAATCCGACGGACAAATCACTTCATGATTTCCGCGGCCTGAGCGGACAAATCGCCAGCGGCATCGTGTGCAAAGGCCAGCAGGTTGTCGTGCTGCCCGCCGGCATTCGCACAACGGTGAAAGACATCTGGACCTATGACGGCTCGCTCGCCGAGGCGTTCTGCCCGCAATCCGCGACGCTTTGCCTGGAGCATGACATCGACATCAGCCGCGGCGACATGATTGTCGGCCTCGAAAACTTGCCCGGACGCAGTTCGGAACTTTCCGCGCGGGTTTGCTGGATGAACCAACGCCCGTTGCAGACCGGCAAAAAATATTTTCTCAAGCACACCACTCAAACCGTGCAAGCCGTCGTCACAGCGGTGGAAAATAAAATCAATTTCGACACGCTGGAAGCCGTGGACGCACCCGGCACGCTGGCGATGAACGACATCGGCGGCATCAAAATCCGCACGGCCAAACCGCTGGTGTTCGACGGCTACAGCACCAACCGACTGACCGGCTCGTTCATTCTGATTGAGCAAGGCACGAATCTCACCGTGGGTGCCGGCATGCTCGCGCCACCATTGGAAGCCGTGAAGCCGGAGTATTCGGACTTCGCGATTTGAGGCGTCAGTGGAAGAACGCGGCGAAGATATTTTTGCCGCCAAAAATCCAAATCACCGCTGCCAGCGCGATATAAGGGCCGTAAGGCATCCGCGAGGACCATTCGCGTTTGCGCGCCGCGATGAGCACGATGCCCACCACCGAGCCGATAACCGAACTCGCCATCAGCGAAAACACCGCGCCCTGCCAGCCGATGAAGGCACCGATGGCAGCCATGAATTTCACGTCGCCCAAACCCATCGCCTCGCGCGGCAGCACCAACTCGGAACACACCGCTTCGATGTGCGGCACGGTTTCCGGATCCAGCTTCTCCTCGCCAATGCGCAATTGTTGCGGGGTCAGTTTCAACGTCACCTCGCGGTAGCCGCGATCCACCAATTCCACGGTGCGCGCCGTTAAAGCGATGGTGTCGGACTTGCGGTAAAATATTTCTTCGTAGGGAATTTCCTGATCGGGCAGGCACAACGCGGTTTCGGTGAAAATAATTTTGGTGTCGGCCTCGAGTTTGATTTTTTGCCGGCCGAAGAGCAGTTTTCCCAATCGCAACACCGCATAAACCACGCCACCGCCGACCAGAATTCCCAAAACGGCCTGCCCCATCCCCTGCCCGACGGATTTGACTTCGTGCAGTTGCGGTAGAAAAAACGAAATCACAAAACCCACCACCGCGCCGCCGAGCGTGATTTCGTCCGGGATGATGAAATGCTCGAAGTCAATGAACGTTGCCGCAATCAGCCCCGCGAGAAAAAGGCAATAGACCAGCGCCACCCACGGATCGCTGCGTCCGACCATGAGCCAGCACGCCAGAAACGCCACGCCGGTGAGCAGCTCCACGATGAAGTAGCGTGGCGAAATGGGCGCGCCGCAGTTTTTGCATTTGCCGCGCAGCGAGAGCCACGTCAACAGCGGCACGTTCAGGTAAAACGGAATCGAGTATTTGCAATGCGGACAGTGCGACGGCGGCGTGACGACGCTCAAGTCCAGCGGCATCCGGTAAATACAGACGTTCAGGAAACTGCCAACGATGCAGCCGAACGCGAAGAACACCAGCGACCAGAAATGAAACGGCACTGCTTCCCA